>JANPGI010000435.1:0-17342 GCA_031423875.1 Verrucomicrobiota bacterium
CGAACACATGCTTGCCGGCAAGCAATGCTGCTTTGGCCATTTCAAAATGAAAGCGGACTGGCGTTGCCACCACTATTGCGTCCAGTTCTACGTCTTGAAGAAGCTCCTGAAAATTATTCGTAGTAGCTACGTCATGATGAAGTTTGCGCATGTGCTTCAACCGTTGTTCACTCATGTCGCAGATCACTTTCAAAGTGCAATCTGTTATTTGACGAAGATTCCTGATTAAATTTGGCCCCCAATATCCGCACCCCACCACACCGACTTTGATTACCTTTTTCGTTGTCTTCATACATTAAGTGAACCGACGGCTTTGCCCACTTGTGCATTTGTTGTCACAATTTGGCTCTTCTTGGAACGTACTCGCTGGTCGTAACACTGCACCATTAGTGCCGGAATCGTCTTGGAAATGATTTTAACATCGAGCCAAAGGTTCGATGTCTCGGAGTACTCGATGTCCATGTTGATCATTTGATTGAAAGTGGTGCGATTTTTACCGCTCACTTGCCACAATCCCGTAAGTCCGGGCACAGCATCAAACCGGCGTTTTTGCCATGTTTCATACATCTCATATTCATAGGGGATGCAAGGACGCGGACCTACGAGGCTCATTTCGCCCTTCAAAACGTTAACCAACTGAGGAAGCTCATCCAGTCCCGTTGCACGGATAATTTTTCCGAAAGGAATCACCCGAGGATCATTCCCTGCATCAAGCTTTATCATCGGCATCTCACTTTTGATCAGTTGAGCGGTGTGACCACGATGAGAATTGATCTCTGCACCGATATGCATCGTGCGAAACTTGTAGCAGGTGAACAATGCCCCTTTATGCCCGACGCGCTGCTGTCGAAAAATAACCGGGCCACTAGAACCAGCCCTGACCACCAAAGCGATAACCGCTCCGACTAACACCAAGATTGGCGCACATACGACGATCAAAGACAAATCAAGCACGCGCTTCCAAAACGGTAACTGGGACACCTCAGAGTTCACAGCCACTTTAGTGGTGCAAACTTGAGAACAACTTTTTTGATTTATTACAATCTCCACGATTTTTGACTTTTCTGATTAACCACCGGTTCGAACAACGCGACCATCATCTACCACTCACGAATCGTTGCAAGTTACAACAGGGCAACAACTTCTCCGCTCTTTACGGAAGTGCTATCCGGCTAATTACGGAGCATTTCACGCTTCGGACTACACAACAGGTGCAGACATGGCTGCCGCGAGACTTTCAACTTCTAACAGTTATAGGTTGAAAAACCATTCAGCACTGTGGGGTGTTTACCCCAAAACAGTACTGCGGCAATGAATCCGACAGCTAGAACCCATGGAAATACCCTGCTAACTTCTCGTAGCTTGGAATTATGACGAAGAGAACAGCCCAACCGCACCCGAAGGTTAATGACTATAACTAATCACTTACTCTAGAGTCAATTACTCTATTATAGCGTGCTCAAAACACTCAAAACGAAACCCACCTCGCCTCAGTCCTTTTTGAGCACTGTCTGCACCCACGGCTGCTGGTCGAGATACCAGCGCACCGTTTCACGGATACCCTTTTCAAATGTGTAAGCTGGAACCCAGCCCAACTCATTTTGAATTTTGCTCGCATCGATGGCGTAACGACGGTCGTGCCCCGGACGATCTTTCACGTACGAAATAAGCTTCTGCGTATTGCCCCCAGATTGAGGTGACATCTCATCAATCAGATCGCAGATAAGTTTTACGATATTGATATTCGCCCACTCGTTGTGACCACCGATGTTGTAAGTCTCAGCGGTCTTGCCGCGATTCAAAACCTGCCACAAGGCTTCCGCGTGATCGCGCACATAAAGCCAGTCGCGCACATTCATGCCGTCGCCATAGACGGGAATGTTTTTCCGCGTGAGACAATTCTGGATCACCACAGGAATTAACTTCTCAGGAAACTGGAACGGCCCATAGTTGTTCGAGCAATTCGTGATGACTGTGTTCAGCCCGTAAGTGTGATGATACGCGCGAACGATCATGTCGCTGGACGCTTTACTGGCCGAGTATGGCGAGTTGGGCGCGTAAGGAGTCGTCTCCGTGAAATAACCTGTCGCGCCGAGCGAACCATAAACCTCATCCGTGGAGACATGATGAAACCGCTTATCATCGAATTTGCCGTTCCAAAAAGCCCGACACGCCTCTAGCAGATTGAATGTGCCCACAATGTTCGTGCTGATGAAATCTCCCGGCCCAGTGATGGATCGATCCACATGGGATTCCGCAGCCAGGTGCATGACATGCGTGATGCCGTGTTGTTCGACGACGCGAATCACTTCAGCCTTGTCGCGCAGATCTACTTTCTCGAAAACGTATTTTGGATTCTTGGAAACGATTTCAAGGTTCGCCAGATGTCCGGCGTAAGTGAGGCAGTCCAGATTCACCAGTTTTTTTACCTCCGGTTTATCAATGATGTGCTGGATCAGGTTTGATCCGATGAATCCGGCGGCGCCGGTAACAAGTAGGTTCACAGTAGATTTCAGATTAAATGTTTTCCGGCTTCCAATTCCGCAATGAAGATTCCACAGCTTCTCTGACCGGACGAATCTTCACGCCTGCGGAGAGAAGCTTCGTCACATCCATCACGCAATTCGAGCGAGGCGTCTTGGCGGCGACTTTGTAAAACTCTTCGTCGCTTTCCCAGAACTCGAATTTGCGATTGGGCTTCAAGATTTTCTCGATCATCCCAACAACTTCTCTCGTGGAGATGAAATCGGGATTGGTCACATTGTAAGTTCCGTATGCTGCCCGCATCTCCCACAAATCCAGACACGCACTGGCATAATCGCCGCGATGTGAAATGGAATTCACGTTGTCGTATGCCTTTGCGTAACGCTGCACTTTGCTCAGGTAATTCCGAATACTATCAAACTCGTCAAAAGGAATCCGCAGACGCCAGACATAACTTTGCCCGATACCAGCCATCGCCTCTTCGCCCAACGCTTTTGTGCCGCTATAAAAACTGCATGGCATGTCGCGAAATGAAAAATTCGGAGTATCCGTCTCGGTGAATCCAAAAACATTCTCCGGAGACTTCGCCACCAATTCACGCATCTCTGGCCGCGTCATGTCTTTCTCCGCGCGAATCTGCCCGCCAATTTTCACTTTCGCTCCAGAGTAAATGCAACCTGATGAAACATGCCCCCACGGGATGTTCATCGCAGCACAAGCGTGAGCGATGGTTTGAGGAAGCATCGCGTTTCCGACAAGCGTGTCGGCTTTCGCAATTTCGCAAGCATCCACGTTGGGTTTGCCAGTGTAGCCCGCCGCATTGACAACGAATTCGGGCTTTCGCGATTTCAGAAACCCCAAGAGCAAGTCAAAGCGCGTGTAATCCACTTCACGCCGCGAGAGCGACACGAACGGCTTGTTACGCCGTTGAAGTTCTGCCGCAAACGCCTGTCCGATGTAACCCGTGCCGCCAAGAAGAAGTATCATTTTTCGTTTTTGAGTCGGTTGGCTTCAGCCACAACTGAGGCGAGGTATTCTCGATATTCGCAATTAGGCATCTTGCCGGTCAGTTCAGTAAGTTGGGCCAGTGTCAAAAATCCCGCACGAAATGCGGCTTCTTCTGGACAACCAATCTTCACCCCTGCGCGCTTTTCAATCGTCTGCACATACGCGCTCGCCTCATGCAAGCTGCTGCTCGTGCCCGCGTCCAACCACGCAAATCCCCGTGGAAGACGAGAGACGCGCAACTTGCCGCGCTTCAGGTATGTGACGTTCACGTCTGTGATCTCAAGTTCGCCACGCGCCGATGGCTTCTGGTTTTTAACAATGTTCAACACCTCGTTGTCGTATATGTAAAGCCCGGGCACTGCGTAATTGCTCTTAGGTTGCTTGGGTTTTTCCTCGATTGAGATCGCCTGACCACTTGCATCAAACTCGACCACGCCGTAGCGCTCAGGATCGTTGACATGATAACCAAAGATTGTCGCGCCACCTTTGAATTCAGAAAACGCACGGCCAAACGCATCACCGCCGTAAAAAATATTGTCGCCAAGAATCAGCGTCACGTTGTCCTTGCCTATGAACGATTCTGCGATCAAAAACGCCTGCGCGATGCCCGCCGGTTTTTCCTGTTCGCGATAATCAATCGTCAAACCAAAACGCGAACCATCGCCAAGCAATTGCTTGAACCTCGGGAGATCGTGCGGCGTGGAGATGAGACAAAGCTCACGGATGCCGCCCTCGACCAACGTCGTGAGTGGATAATAGACCATCGGTTTGTCGTACACCGGCTGGAGCTGTTTGCTCGCCACCAACGTCAACGGATAAAGCCGTGAACCAGCCCCGCCTGCTAGAATGATTCCCTTCATGTTTTTATACGCCCGAAAACGCGCCTCAAAATGCCGTCACTTGTGAATGAAGCAAGCCATTTGGTTGCGCGGTTTGCCCGACTCGCATCCGTATGCTCCGCATTTAACGGCTCTGCACAAGCACTCTAAATGCCCGGCCCAAGTGTTCCGGATGGATCAACGTTTGAAGTTCGCGACTCTTTTTTGGCGACCACTCACCTGTGTTAGCGATACTTGAAACCAGTCCGCCAGCAATACTCACAAGAAACTGCAACTGACTCGTGAATGTTTCTGTTCGCAAACCCATCGCCTCGCCGATTTGTTGAATCGCTTGGAAATCCACATTCGCTGTGATGTCCTGTTCGCCAGCGTCCGCCAGAAGATCGTCACAGACTTTGTGACGTCGGAAAGCCCGCACAGTTCCGCTCGGATGATTTGGCGAAAGCCCTGCTTCGTTGTCCGATCCGTAATCCAACGTCATCAGCTTGCCCGCTTTCAAAGACTGCGCCGCGCTGCTCCACCAATCTTCCGCTTCTGGACAAATTTCAGTCGTGAACCCATCCGGCAAGACATCCAGCAACTCAGATGGCAATGAATCAAGTTTGGTTGCTCCGAACAACTTCTGCATCTTCACCCAACTAAACCGCTCCGCAGCCATCGCCACACCCCACTCAAACCATTCATGTTTCTTTGCATCCCATCCGATCCGATGAGTCGGCATTGCATCCAATAGCTCATTGGCAAAAATGACTCCATGAACAGCGATCTTCGGATACAGCGAGCCCATCTCCAACCAAAACACCTTGTCGCCAAACTCAGCCAACGTCTTTTTCTGCCACTCCCGCCGACGAGCTGAAGGATCAAGGATGCAATAATCCAATCTTGCAAATAACTCTGGCCGAAACTTCCTGAGCCACGTCAAAATGTCCAACGCCAGCTTCCCGTCATGCGCCCCAGCTTCGTAGATTTCAACCCCGTCACCCGGAATTTTTTCTAACCACTCCGCAAATTGAAACGCCAGCAACTCTCCAAACAACGACCCCACACTCACGCTCGTGAAGAAATCCCCACGTCTCCCAATCGTCACACTTTCCCGCTCGTAATATCCATAATCAGGACAATACAAGGCCAGTTCCATGAACCGCGCGAAGGAAATTGCCCCCCGCACAGCTATCTCCGCTTTAATTATATTGGCCAATTCACTCATTTACGGGTCACCCCCGGGGTGTGGTGCGGATTTAGCTAAACAACGACACAATCGTAAAGATTATATGGCTAAAATTGACGCTTTCTTCAACCTGATGTTTGAACAAAAAGCCTCCGACTTGCATCTCTCGGCAGGCAACAACCCCATGTTGCGTATCAATGGTGAGCTCCACCGCGTGGAGCATCCCCCCATTGATAGCGACGCGCTCAAGGCCATGATCTACGAGATCGCGCCAGAGTACAAGATCAAAGTCTTTGAAGAAACTGGCGACGTAGACTTCGGTTATGAGATCCCGAACATCTCCCGCTTCCGCGCGAACTTCTTCAATCAGAAAAACGGCGTCGCCGCCGTGTTCCGCCAGATTCCCAGCCGTGTTCTGTCATTTGAAGACTTTGAAAAGCTCGACGCGCCCCTTCCGCCCGTGCTCAAAAAATTCGCCATGCTCCACAAGGGGCTTGTCGTCGTCACCGGCCCGACCGGTTCGGGTAAATCCACCACGCTCGCCGCAATGGTTGACTACGCGAACAAGAACCGTCGCGATCATATCATCACGATGGAAGACCCCATCGAATTCGTCCACGAAAGTAAGAACTGCCTGGTCAACCAGCGCGAGGTCGGCCTGCACACGAAAGGTTTCGCCTCTGGTTTGAAAGGCGCGCTGCGCGAAGACCCAGACATCGTCCTCATCGGCGAGTTGCGCGATCTCGAAACCATTGAACTCGCCATCATGGCTGCCAACACTGGTCACTTGGTCTTCGGCACACTCCATACGCCAAGCGCCGCTAAGACCGTGGATCGTATCATTGACGTTTTCCCTGCCGATCAGCAGAACAAAATTCGCGCAACGCTTTCCGAATCGTTGAAGGGCATCGTCGCGCAGAATCTCTTCAAGCGCATTGACAAGAAAGGTCGCGTGGCCGCTCTGGAAATCCTCGTATTCAACACCGCCATTGCGAACCTCGTCCGTGAAGCCAAGACGCACCAGATTCCTGGCATGATTCAAGTTGGTAAGAGAGCGGGCAACCAGCCGCTCGACGACGCGATCATGCAACATTTGCAAATGAAGCGTATCTCGCCCGAAGAGGCTTACGAAAAATGTATCGAGAAGCGCAAATTCCGAGGATTCCTTGCACACCCTCCGGAAGACGATGAATCGGTCTAAGTTTTTTATTTTATGATGCGACGCCCGGAATTGGATCACATCCTGAATACCATGCTGGATTCCCAGCCTGAGGTGTCAGACCTTCTGTTCACCGTAGATCGGCCACTTCAGGTCGAAGCCTATGGCGAACTCAAACCCGTAACACTTGATCCGCCGATTGAAAAGCTGACGCCCTATCATACCGAGGCCATCGCTCTCAATCTCGTCGGCGAAAACCAATGGCATCTCCAGGATTTGATGCGCAAAGGCTCATGCGACACGTCATATCAGCTCGGTGACCGCGCCCGTTTCCGCGTCAACGTTTTCGCGCAACGCGGTCATTACTCCATCGTCTGCCGCAAACTCAACACGCAAATTCCAACCCTCGCCACACTCAAGCATCCTGAAATCCTAACGCATATCCCGAAGGAAAAAACAGGACTCGTACTCGTCACCGGCGCGACAGGTTCAGGCAAATCCACCACTCTTGCGGCCATCTTGAACGAGGTCAACCTCACCAAAGCCGTCCATATCGTCACGCTCGAAGACCCGGTCGAGTTCGTGTATCCAAACGTCCGCGCCACGTTCAATCAACGCGAACAGGGCACAGACTTTGATAACTTCGCTGGCGGTCTTCGCGCTGCCTTGCGTCAGGCTCCAAAGATCATTCTGGTCGGTGAAATGCGCGACCGTGAAACCGTCAGCATCGCACTCTGCGCGGCTGAGACGGGACATCTCGTGTTGAGTACGCTTCACACCATCGATGCTGGCCAGACCATCAATCGTATCCTCGGCATGTTCGACCCTGAAGAACAGGAACAAGTCCGCGCTCGCCTCGCAGACTCTCTACGCTGGATCGTCGGTCAACGTCTCGTCCCCAAAGTAGGCGGAGGCCGCCAGCCGCTGTTGGAGATCATGGGGACAAACCTTCGCATACAAGAAACGGTCCGCATGGGCGAGAGCGAAGGAAAAAGCTTTTACGAAATCATCGAAGCCAGCTACGCGTTCGGATGGAAGACATTCGATCAAGCTGCGCTCGAAGCCTATCAGGAGGGCACGATCACAGAAGAAACCGCCCTGCTCTACTGCTCCAAACGCGGCACTGTCACTCGCGGTATTGACAACATGCGCAAGGCCCGCGGCGAAGTCACCAGCAACGTCGGTTCGCTCCGCATGAAGGGAATCATTGAAGCCATCGGCAATCACAGCGGCAACGGCAACGGAAATGCGACACCGATGGTTTCAATCAAGGTAAAATGATATGAGCCAACAATTCGATTTTCTCGCAGCCACAGACAAACCAGCATTGCTTGCCTTCTCCACACCGGAGTGGCTCGAAGAGATCAAGACCGCGCTTCAAGAGCTTGGCTATAAAGTTCACACCGCCGCCACACACAGCGATTTTCTAGTTCGCTTCGCACAGGTTCACTATCAAGTCGTGATCCTGGAAGAACGCTTCGCCGCCAACAACCTTGAGGAAAACCTCACGCTGCAAGCGCTTCAAAAAATGCCCATGAACCAACGTCGTCACTCAACGACGATCCTCATCGGCGAATCCTTTCAGACGTTCACGCCCCTGCAAGCCATCCAGCAAAGCGTTCACGCCGTCATCAGCAGTTCAGAGCTTTTCCTCGTCAAACAGCTCATCGAGAAAGCCGTCACAGATAACCGCATGTTCCTCCACAGCTATCAGGAAGTACAATCGCGGCTCTATGCTGCGAATACACGTTAAGCCTTCCGTGCCTGATGACGTCTAACGCCTTCCAGTAATGGGGCAAGAAAGTCGTGCGGCCAAGAACCTCACAACCCAGTTAGACTTCAACCCTGCACACGCCTGCCCCGTTAGTACGTCCGTATGACGCGGAAGTATTTTGCGTCAGCACTCGCAGTGGTGTTCCACGTCACTTGCGGCGCGAGCGAGACGAGGTTAGACGCCGTCACCGTCCACGCCGTGAAATTCGTGCTAGAGATCACGGAGAACTTTCTACCGATCAGCGCAGGCCACGTCAGGGTCACTGTTTGATTGCTCATACTGAGACTCGTCAGCAGCGGCGGATCGGGATAATTGAACACCATCACCACCGGCAGATGATCGGACGCCACGATGTCGTCGTTACTATTGAGATTCGAGGGTAGCGGTGGCGGCAGCAGATCGGTGCGGAATATCTGGCTGTTCACGATGTTCGAGTAGAGCACTCCAGCAGGCATCACATAATCGAATCGCGCGTCCAGGCTTCCTTGAATCGAGTGCGTGAAATTTGCGAGCGTGAACGGATTCAGCGGCGTGGTGAGCTTGAGTCCGGTGGCGTTGGTGAGGCGCTGGATCGCCTGCAAGTTCTGGCTCATGGGAATGGCGATGTCTTCATTCAGATCGCCGGTGAGCAGATAAGGGCGGTAGCCATTGGTGGGAATGAACACCGTGGCAAAGTGATTTGAAATGGCACTACACTCGGCGGCGCGGCGTTGCTGGGCGTCCACATCCGCAGCCGATTTCAGATGCGTGGTGAAGACGTGCAACGGTTCAGTCGCCCCGGGCACGGTGATCTCCACCTCGAACAAATCCCGCGTGTAAGTGCCGCTGTATCCGTAGTTCGTGAGGCTTGCGTTCTCCAACCACGATTGCGAGCGCGTGATCGGGAATCGGCTGATGACGCCACTGCGAAGCGCGTTGTCACCGCCGGGACTGACCGCGAGTTGATAGGCGGGAAAGAACGCGGTCATCCAGTTGGTCATCTCGTACTTAAAGCCGTTGGGGATTTCGTTGAGCGCGATGATGTCGGGATCGAGATATCTCAACTGCCGCGCGATGGCCTGTACTTGCGGTGAGTTGGTGCTCCAGTTGGTGGCAAAATTCCCCTTCACATTGTAATGAACCAGCGTCAACGTGCCGCTGGCGTTGGGTTGAATCACCGTAAGTATCGCCGCCACACTATTCGTCGAGCCAGCGGCATTCGCGACAGAGATGCTGTAAAGTCCGGCAGCGGGCGTCGCCAGATTGAACAACATAAGCGTGGTGTTGGTCGCGCCGGAGATGGGATTGCCATTGAACTTCCATTGATAACCCAAGGGCGCAGTGCCGGTCGCCGCCGCTGTGAACGTCGCCATACCCCCCTCCACCGCCAATGTTTTCGAAGGCTGCAACAAAATGTTCGGTGCAATGATGCTCGGCCCGGCATACACATCCGCAAACGATGTCCCGACACGCAAATCGTCCAACGCGATCGAGCCGATGCCAGTGTCTTGGCGCAATGCGAAGGAAGCGATCGGCTGCGCGCCTGATCCATCCGTAGCTGTGACCCAAGGCGAGGATTCATCCACCGGATCCACCCACAAAGTGGTAGTCACATTACTGACACCGTAACGGACATAGACGCGATAATCCGTGTTCAGGTTGAGGCTCGCAGCGTTGGTGGCTGTCGCACTCGTGGCGGTGTTGGCGATGCCGATGCGAAACTGTCCCACACCCGCACCGCTGGTAAGAGCAAATATCCGCGCCCGAAAATTACTAGTCGTCGAATTTTTGAAGTGCGCAAAGAACTGTCCACCCGCCGAAGGCAGCACCGAAAAGTTCACCGTGAAGCTGGCATATAAAACCGTGCCGCTCGCCGCCGGGTAAGGTTGCCCCAACATAAGCGCATTCACATCTTCTGTGTCCGGCACGCGCAAATCCACGCGTCCAGATATCACACCGATCTGTCCACTCGTGCCACTGTGCGTCGTCCACGCGCCACCGCTCACCGTCACGAGCGGGCCATCGGCGTAAGTGAATGACTCATACAACAAGAGCGCCGCGCTTGAAGTGGTTGCTACCACCACACAAAACGCCGCGCCTACAAAGACTCTCAGGATAAAACTAGGCACAAACCAATACATCACCATTAGCCAAGCACGCATATTCCCATTACACAAGGCTAACGATAGCGATACTTTGAGCACTTGTCGTCGCGGATGTGATTACAAACGGGTAAGGATGTGGGTAAGGATGTCTGACGGAGTGCGACGTGCCTCACCCGACTTTGATCACACCCTCACGCGCTGTCTTTAAGAATGGGCGCGTGATTTCTAAAACGCTTCTTGTTAAGCTCCGCGCGTGACTCGTGTGGATCAAGCGTTGGTGGATCGGGGAATTTGCGAAAGTCGTGAGAAAGCCAAGCGCGCTGTCATGGCCGCGCAAGTGCTCATCAACGGCCAACCCGCCCGCAAACCCAGCGACTCCGTCAAAGACTCCGATCAACTGGCTCTCGCCACGCCGGAAAAATTTGTCAGTCGCGGCGGGCACAAACTTGAACACGCACTTCGCCACTTCCAAGTCAACGCTGCGGGCATGATCGCGATTGACCTCGGTGCGTCCACTGGCGGCTTCACCGATTGCCTGCTGCAGGCGGGCGCAAAAACAATTTACGCCGTGGACGTGGGTCACGGTCAACTCGCGTGGAAACTCCGTCAGGACAAACGCGTGGTGGTGATGGAAAAAACCAACGCCCGCCACCTCACGCCCGAACAGATGCCAGAGACGTTTTGCCCCGCTGACTTGGTGGTGATTGATTGCTCGTTCATCTCGCTCCGTAAAATTCTTCTGCCCGCCGTTGCTTTGTTGCGCGCCAACGGTAAAATCGTCGCGCTCATCAAACCACAGTTTGAGGCGGGCAAGGAAGAAGTGGACAAAGGCGCGGGCGTCATCACAGATGCGGCGATTCACGAGCGTGTAATCCGCGAGTTGGAAGAGTTCGTCGGACAGGACAACCGCATTCAGTGGCACGGCGTCACCGAATCACCCCTGCTCGGTCCCGCAGGCAACAAAGAATTTCTGGTGCTGATTGAAAAACACGGCTGAAAAAATCCAACGCGTCGGACTCATCGGGAATCCCGACAAGGCCACCTGTGGCCGCTCCGTCGAGCGCGCTGCCAAACTCATCCGCGCCACGGGACGCAAGCTCTTCACCGAACCCGTCACCGCGCAACTCGCCAAGATCAAGGCCACAATCTGCGCGGATCCGGTTGCGCTCGCGCGCTCCGTTGATTTGCTCATCGTCTTCGGTGGCGATGGCACGATGCTCCGCGTCGCCCGGGAGATTGCTGGTGTTAATACTCCTTTGCTCGGCGTCAACATCGGCGGGCTGGGTTTTCTCACGGCTGTTCCATCGGATCAATTGGAGCGCGCGCTCAAGTTAATTTGGCAAGGCGGCTTTAAGTTCGAGCGACGCGCCCTGATCGAAGCCACCACACGCATCGGCGGGAAAACCATCCGCAAACTCGCGCTCAACGACATCGTCATCGGACGCGGCGAAGTCGCGCGGCTCATTGATCTCGAAGTGGACGTGAACGGCGATCCGCTCACGCGCTACCGTTGCGACGGCTTGATCGTGAGTTCGCCCACCGGCAGCACCGCCTATTCGCTCGCTGCGGGCGGCGCAGTGGTTCTACCAACAGCCGATGTTTTCGCCCTCACGCCCATCTGTCCGCACACGCTCTCAAACCGCTCACTTATCGTCCCGTTGAACGCCACAATCCACATCAAGCCTGTGAGTCAACGCACCGCAACCATCCTCAGCGCAGATGGTGAGATCATCAGTGAGCTTGTGCCGGGTGATGTCGTCACCGTGCGTCGGAGCAAATATTCCGTGCGACTGATGCACTTGGCGGATAGTTCATTCTTCGAGGCGTTACGCCGCAAACTCCAATGGCGTGGCGCCTACCTGTGACTTTTCTAAAAGTGAAATAATATGGTCCGACTGATTGACATCGCCGAGCGCGTCGGAGTTTCCGTGATGACGGTTTCCAAAGCATTGCGCGACGATCAACTCGACGTCGCCGCCGCCACGCGCGCCCGCATCAAAGCCGCCGCCAAGGAAATGGGTTACCTGCCCGACCCCGGCGCACAAAGTCTGCGCAACGGTTCGACCAAACTTTTCGGCCTCGTCATCCCCACCACCACGAATCCTGTTTTCGCACGGATGCTTTTTGCCATCGAGGAACAGGCGCACGCACTGGGTTACGATCTGTTGCTGTGTCACACACACAACATGGTTGAACGCGAGGAAGTATGCATCCGCCGCCTGCTTGCGCGCCGCGTGGACGGGATTTTCATCTCACCCGTGTATCGCATGGGGAACGACGCCCGTATCTATCGCGAATTACAAACCAGCAAAACACCCGTCGTGCTGCTCGGCTCACCCGCCGCATTTTGCAGCCAATTCACCAGCGTGCAGCCGGAAGAAGTCAACGCCAGCTACGCCGCCACACGTCACCTGCTTGAACTGGGGCACAAACGCATCGCCTACTTCACCGGACCGCTGCCTGCGATCTGGGCACAGGAACGTTACGAAGGTTTTCGACGCGCACACAGCGAGGCGGGATTTGACGTGGACGATAAACTGGTCTTCCACGCAGGCAGCACCATTGAGGACGGAGCAAAGGCCGCGCTCCAGTTCGCCAACGAAAAGTGCGATGCCACCGCCATTCAAACCGCAAACGATCTGATTGCCATCGGTTGCGCCGAGACTCTGCTCCAGCAAGGCATCCGCATCCCCAAAGACATTTCTCTCGTCGGCTTTGGAAACGTTCTCGTCTCCGAACATTTCCGCGTTCCACTCACGACGATTCGCCAGCCGAAATACCGGATGGGCATAGCCGCCGTCGAGATGATGACCCAACTCCTCAAAGGCGAACGCGTGGAAAACCGTCGCCTGCCTGCTGAACTCATCATTCGCGACAGTTCCGCCGCTCCGAGCGCGGACTGATTTCAAAGGTTGATCAGCCCCGAAAAGGCACAAAGTGCCAGAGACCCGCCCTGGTTGGTATCCGCCCTGCTAATTCTGCCCTGCATGAGAAAGATACTGATTGGCATTGGCTTGATTACCGTAGTTTTGTGCGCGCTTTGGGCATCAAGAGCTTGGTCCACACTCCGCGCCAACGCACGGACGACCAAATTTAACGAAGATGTGGATAACCTCTTCGTGGGCCTCCAAAAGTATAAAGAACGCGTAGGCACATACCCCACAGGCGGCAATGCCGACATCGCCAAGGCCCTGTCTGGAGAGAATTCCAAGAACATCATCATCCTTGTCGGGCGCAAAAACGAATTGAATGAGAAGGGCGAACACGTTGATCCGTGGGGCACGGCACTCAAGATTTACTTCTCCGAGGCCAACATCCTCATCCGTTCCGCCGGACCGAACCGCAGATTTGATGACAGCAGTGTCATGGAAGCAGACGATTACATCCGCTCCAACTAGACCTCGTTGTCTCGCCATCCGATGGCCGGGGAAATTCTCCGTTCATCCCAACGAAAAAAGCCGCCCATATCCGGGCGGCTTTTGATTTTGCAAATCGGTCAGGCGGCCTTCTTCTTGAACTTCGCTTTGATGGCCGTGGCCTTGCGCTTCATGTAGGCGTTGGCGCGTTTCCGTTTGGTGGTCTTGTTAGTTTGTTGTCCCATATGAGTCTTTACTTTGCTTACGTGTTACGATTTTGTGTGACCACTATGGTAATTCGTCCGTCACGATTCAACATCTATTTGCTGCTGACAGCCACGCTCATCACCGCTGTCGGCTGTAAAACGTTCTCATCTAAATCCAAAAAACAGATCGCCACACTGCGCGTCCACCTCGAAGCACCGCATGATCCGTCGGGCATGACTGAAAGAGTCTCCGTCCTGCGCGCCTCGCCCATTTCGGTCAACATCGAGAAGTCACCCTTCCTCAGTGAGACCGACATCGGTGCTGCGAAAGTGGTCGAGAGTGGTGACGGGTTTATCCTCTCCATCCAGCTCAACCAACAAGGTCAGCGTTTGCTTGAGCAATACTCCTCCGCCAACCCACAACGCCGCTTCGCCATCCGCAGCCAGTTCCGTCAGGGCACAAACGTCTTTGATCGCTGGCTCGCCGCCCCCCTCGTCATGCGCCGCATCTCCAATGGCGTCCTGTCGTTCTCGCCGGATGCAAACCGCGAAGAGGCAGAAATCATCGTGAAAGGTTGGAACAAAGCCGCCGGTGCGCCCGATCCAAAAAAACAGGAAGAAGCTGAAAAAGCAAAAGACGGAGGGACGCAGTGAGTTGCTCTAGTCCCGCGCGCCATTCCCTCATCCACTTCGCATTCGCCGCCGGTTTGTTCCTCACCGGGCAAATCCTCCATGCGCAGCCGTTCAATCTGCCCACAGCCAACCACGCCATCTACGACGCCGATGGTGGTGGCGAAAAATTCTTCGTGCCCACCGTCGGCAAACCTTGGACGAGCGGATGTTTTGGTTGCGTCCGCACCGAAGGCTGGCAGATGCACGAAGGTCTCGACATCCGCTGCCTGCAACGCGACAAGCGTGGCGAACCCGCCGATCCCGTCAACGCCACAACCGACGGCACCGTCGCCTACATCAACCGCAAATCCGCGCTCTCGAATTACGGTAACTACATCATCCTGCGCCACACAATTGACGACATCGAAGTCTATTCCACCTACGCCCACTTGCGCGAAGTGCGTGAAGACTTGAAGTCTGGTTCAACCGTCAAGAGTGGCGAGCAGATCGGTGTGATGGGCCGCACCGCCAACACGCGACAGGGCATCTCCAAAGATCGCGCTCACGTCCACTTTGAACTGAACCTCTTCGTCAACGAACGCTTCGCGGCGTGGTATAAAAAAACTTATCCCAAACAACGCAACGATCACGGCCAATGGAACGGCCAGAATTTTCTCGGCATTGATCCACGTGCCATCCTGTTGGAACAGCACGAACAAGGCAAAAGCTTCAACCTCGTCAAACTTCTCCAAAGCCAGCCGGAACTTTGCCGTGTGATTGTGCGCGACACCCATTTTCCATGGATCACCCGCTACGCGCCCCTCGTCAAATCAAACCCGCAAGCCACCAAGGAAGGCATCGCCGGTTATGAACTCGCACTCAACTTCAACGGCATCCCCATCGAAATCATCCCGCGCGCCGCATCCGGGTTGAAAGGCAAATCCAGATTCCAACTCCTCTCTGTTAATGAGGCCGAGCAGAAGAAAAACCCTTGCGGCAAAATCGTCACCAAACGTAATGGCAAATGGGAACTCGCCACGCGGGGCGAGAATCTGCTGGAGTTGCTCACTTACTGACGGGAGGTAGGAAACGTGTCCACAAACTCCACCAAGTATCGCGGACGCCTCGCCCCATCACCAACGGGTTATTTGCACCTCGGCCACGCGCGTACTTTTGGGGCCGCGCAGCAACGCGCCCGCTCTCACGGCGGCACATTGATCTTCCGCAACGAAGACTTGGATCGCGCACGCTGCAAACAGGAATTCGTCACCGCCATGTTCGATGACTTGAAGTGGTTCGGCTTCGATTGGCAGGAAGGCCCGGACTGCGGCGGACGATTCGCACCCTATAACCAAAGCGAGCG
Source organism: Verrucomicrobiota bacterium (assembly GCA_031423875.1). Classification (GTDB taxonomy): domain Bacteria; phylum Verrucomicrobiota; class Verrucomicrobiia; order Limisphaerales; family JADLHS01; genus JADLHS01. Next base: position 16,054 of record JANPGI010000435.1, read on the forward strand.
CATGAGTTTCTATCGTGCCGCACTCGAACGATTGCGCGCCACCGGACTCATCTATCGCTGCACCTGCTCACGCAAAGACATCGCCGCCGCCTCAAGCGCTCCACATGCCGAAGACGATGACGAACCGATCTACGCGGGAACGTGTCGAGCTACCGGTGACATGTTGAAGGTTGAAGGTTGCAAGTTGGATCTTCGCGCGGAGCAACCTGCAACTTTTAACCTTCAACCTTCAACTCGCTTCTCTTGGCGCTTCAGAGTTCCCGATGGCGAAACCATTTCCTTCACCGATAACAATCTTGGGCCGCAATCGTTCGTCGCCGGGAAAGACTTCGGCGATTTTGTGATCTGGCGGCCCGATGAAGTCCCCGCCTACCAACTCGCCTGCGTGGTGGACGATGCCGCCATGCACATCAGCGAAGTCGTGCGCGGCGCGGATTTGCTCGTCAGCACCGCGCGGCAAATCCTGCTCTATCGCGCTCTCGGCTTATGCGCACCGGATTTTTTCCATTGTCCACTGATGACCGACGACGCTGGCATCCGCCTCGCCAAACGCCACGACTCTCTGAGCCTGCGCAAACTCCGTGAGCAAGGCGAAACTCCTGACGCACTCCGCAGCAAGTGGTAACTTTGGGTTATCAGCCCGAAGCACCAAGCTTCAACATCCAAGCACCAGAGAATCACCAAGCTTCAATCAATACAGCAGCGGTGGCTTTGATCACAAACGATCACAAGCAGCAATCGCGCGATTCGGATTTTGAAGTTTGGATGTTCTCTGGTGCTTGGGCTTGGATGTTGGAGCTTTGGAAATAATTGTCGCCACTAAACACACCACTCAATCTCAACTCCGTTGCCTTCACCGCTCCCATTTGTGTAGCTTCCTGCCAGATGAAGACCAAGTTGCCCGAACAACTCACCAGCGAAGTGCCACAAACCAAGTGGGGTAAAACCCTCCTCTCCACGCCCGTCATCATGACAGTCATCGCGACCTTGCTCGCCGGCTTGGCTTCCAGCGAGATGACCAAGGCGCAGTACGACCGCGCTCTCGGCGCACAACTCCAATCCAAGGCTGGCGATCAGTGGGCTTACTTTCAGGCGAAGAAACTCAGGGGCGCGATGCAGCAAAACTCTCTCGCACTACTCGCCGCCACCACTGAAATCCGTATGATTGAAAACCCTGCGCTGACAAAGATTCCTGCTCCCGACACCGCCAGTATGGACGAGAACGTCAAAGCCGCGCTTGAAGCCATTGAAAACCAGAAGCCTGAAATCGAGATCGCCGCCCTGTTGAA
>JANPGI010000436.1:0-12040 GCA_031423875.1 Verrucomicrobiota bacterium
CCGTGGTGAGCAGTGAGCCGCGCCCGTTCACTTCGATGCCGCCGCCTTCGATGACAAATTTCTTTCCGTTGAACTGTGCGTCGAAGAGTGGTCGTTTCAAAACCTTCGCAGCCGTCTCAGGAACTTTCGTGTCGAGCTGCCAGTTTTTGTACTTGGCCCACGCGTTGAAATGAAAATGCACGATGGCCAACTCCGACCTCTGACCTCTGGCCTCTGACCTCCGCCTTCTGACATGGATAGGTCCGCTGTCGCGCGTCCAGCCGCGATTCGTGGGATGCACCACAAAGCGCAACTGCTTGAGATCACAGCCAGCGCGCTTGAGGTAACTGGCGGCGAACTTCGCCTCCGCATTGCTGCGCACAAGAATCCGCACGAGTTCGCCCTGCGAAATCTTCTTCACCATCTCGCCGTACACCCAGCGGATCGTATCAATCTTGTCCGGCCAATCGGATTCGTTGTGCGGCCAGCCGAGCCATGTGGCGGAGTGTTTTTCCCACTCGGCGGGCATGGAGTAGCCGAGTTCAGCCGGAGTCGGAGTCGTGAGCAGATTCGTCTTTGCCATAGAGCGCGTGAGGATACGGACGCCGGGAAAAATGTCCACGCCAAGACTCAGCATTGTGAATGAAAACGGAACGGACGGAAAAAACGCAGAGACGCAGAGACGCAGAGACGCAGAGACGCAGAGACGCAGAGAGCGCAGAGAGCGCGGAGGAACGCGGAGTCTGAAAATTATTTCGTCAAAGATGAGCCGGTTTCCTCTCTGCGCCTCTTTGCGTTCTCCGCGTCTCTGCGTTTATCCCAGCACACCTTCAATCGAAAGTTTGCCTCGCTTCATATCGTCGGGAAAAAGTGCGGCACGAAACGACTCAGATTTCCTGTGATACGCCGCGTGTCCTCACGGATGCCAAGCCCGGCGGCTTCGTGATCCACCATCCACACGCCGAACACGGGGCGATTGCCATCGAACTCCGGCATGTGCGCCACTGCTTGAAACACAAATCCTTCTTCGCCGTAATCACCGCCGCTCTCTTCCAATGTCACGCCGCGTTCAACCCACGTCACATTCGCTCCTTCGCGACTGAGCTTGGGTTTGCGGATGTAACAATCGCCGAGCGGCGCAGAGGTTTCGTGTGCGGGCAGGAGATTCGGATGATCGGGAAATAACTCCCACAAGATCGGGAGCAGTCCTTTGTTACTGAGCAACATTTTCCACGCAGGTTCGATGAAGCGCACGTTGTCGCTCGTGAGGTGTGAGCCGAATTCCTCGTGCCACAACCATTCCCACGGATAGAGCTTGAAGCTGCGCTCGATCACATCGCCCGTGAGATCAACGAATCGTTTCGCGTTCGCGTCCCAGCCGATGTCCTCGATGAAAACAGGTTTCGTCCGCACCCCTGCCTGTTCACAAGTATCCCGCAGATACAACACGGTCATCTCGTCTTCGGGATGATCTTTGATGCTGCTGAAATGGATCGTGCCACCGGAGAATCGCCGCCACGCCTCGATAAGCCATTCGTGGATGGAGTTGAATTGATCTGCGTCAGGACGGGTTTCTTGCAACCAGAACCATTGCGCCACGGACGCCTCGACAAGCGCAGTGGGCGTGTCAGCATTGTATTCGAGCATCTTCGGCGGCGCGATGCCGTCATAGGCGAGATCGAATCTGCCGTAGAGACTGAAGTCATCGCGCTCCCAGGAATTCAGAATGGCAGGCACGGCAATGGCCGGAATACCGAGGCGCGTCCACCACGCATTTTCGATCACAGCTTCAGCGGCTTCGATGCAAAGCGCGTGAAGCGTGTTCGCTGCGGATTCGAGAGCGAGGACATCGGCGGCAGAAAGTTCGTAGCAGGCGGATTCGTCCCAATACGGCCCAGCCTCGTGCGAGTGATAAGTCAGCCCGACGGATTCCACCTTCGCGCGCCAATCAGATCGAGGTTCGCAGACGTGGCGTTTCATCACGACCACGTTGAACGGTAACCGGAGGTTCGCCCGAAGCCGTTTCGCTGGACGTAATCGCGCTGCACGTCTGTGCGTTGGGCTTGTGTGAGCATGACGGCTTCCGGCGTGGGCGAAGAGATGTTGGTGATGCTTTGAAATGCAGACGCGCCCCAGATGCCGCCGTAGAAATAACGCCCCGACTTCGGCTCGAAATAATTGTACGGCATGGGATAGAACGCGCGGAACGGCGCGTGATAATATCCCACGCCTTGCACGTAGTAATTGTTGGTATAGACATCCGACGCGGTGACGGGCGGCGGTTGAGTTTGATCGCAGCCCGTCAACGCGCCTGCGGAAAGTCCGCCGATCAATACCAGCCGGATGCTGCGGCTACGTTTCACCTGAGCAAAAGAATCGTTCAACCTACCATCGAAGCGGCGATGATGATGCACACGCCGAGGATGACTGCGGCTGCGACGATGGCAGCGGCCACATTTTTGTTTTCAACGATCTCCTTGGTGAGATTTCCCGGCGTGCATTGGTCGAACACCTTGAACCCGATGATGGCTACCGCAAGGCCGATGGCGGCAAAGATGACCATGTTGGCGATGGCGTGGCCGAGACTTTGCGGATGCCAAGTGGAAGGTTGCGGCAAGGCTGCTTGTTGAGCCAGCAACGACGGCGTGGCAAGCAGGACGATGAGGAACAACAGGCGCGGGATTAAGTTCAGTTTCATAGAGCGAGAGAGATGTTGGTTGTGATGAAAACGCGAGCAGAGAGTTGAAAATCAAGAGTGCGGTGTCAAGCAGCGGAGAATCAATGGTGTGACTGAAAGTGCCGAACAGACTTCGCCCTAGCTTTGTTTTATTGAATCCGAGGGCGACGACAAGGAGGGATGTGTCCTCATCCGCTCTCCCTCGACTTCAGTTGATGCGGAGGGAGATCACCGCAGCTTCCATATCTGCCGGGATCGGGGCTTTGAAGTGCACCGTTTTGCCAGTGCGGGGGTGGGTGAAAGAAAGCTTGTGGGCGTGTAGCAAAACGCGGGGTGCTTTATACTGGGTCAACTCAGCCAGCGCCTTTGTCTGGCGTGGACCGTAGGTGGAATCGCCTGCGACGGGAAATCCGAGGTGCTGAAAGTGAACGCGGATCTGATGCGTGCGTCCGGTGAACAACTGCGCTTCGACGAGCGTGGCTTGGTTGAGGCGTTCGATGACGCGATAGCCGGTGTGCGCGGCGCGACCGTCACTTTCATCGCGCACGGCCATGCGTTTGCGATGCGTGGGATGACGTGCGATGGCAGCGCGGATGTTTCCCTCGTCACGCGGCAATACGCCACAGAGGATGGTGAGATAAAACATATCCACAGTGCGCCCGGCGAATAGCGCGGAGAGCGAGGCGTGCGTCTCATCATTCTTGGCGACGACGAGACAGCCGCTTGTTTCCTTGTCGAGTCGATGAACAATGCCGGGACGCGCCACGCCGCCGATGCCGCTGAGTCCGCCCTTGCAATGATGAAGCAGCGCGTTGACGAGCGTGTGTTCCTCGTTGCCCGCTGCGGGATGCACGACGATGCCGGGAGGTTTGTTTAGAACAAGCAGTGACTTGTCCTCGAAAATGACTTCGAGCGGGATATCTTCGGGTTTGGCTTCGGCGGGTTTGGCTTCGGGGATTTCAATGCGCACAACATCACCCGCACGCGGCGAGTGCGTGGCTTTGGCAGGCTTGGCATTGACGGTGATGTGACCTTCTTCGATGAGCCGCTGGATCGCGCCGCGTGACAGGGTCGGGAACTTGAGCCGCAGAAAAGCATCGAGTCGCTCGCCCGGATGCGAGTGTTCGATGAGGAGGGTTTCAGCGTGAAGAGGCATCAAAGCAAATCACAGGTTGCTGGCTGAATAATACGGCTTCATAAAACTTGCGACCTTCAACCTTGAACCTTGAGATGATCCTTGGCGGCACGCTCCGTCTGCCAGGTCACCCAAAACAACACCGCCACACCCACGCAAATACCGCTGTCCGCGATGTTGAATGCCGGAAAACCCACCTCCCCGCTCGCCGTATCCACGTAGAAGCGGAGAAAATCAATGACATGTTGGCGGGATGGGATGACGCGGTCAGTGAGGTTGCCCGCGATGCCGCCGAGGATCATGCCAAAGGCAAGTTGCCCCGTCAGCGTGCGAGTGCTGAAATATCTCCACATAAAAATCAGCACCACAAATGCCACCCCCGCGATCACCGCCAAGGTGGAGTTGTTGTCCCGAAACAAACTCCAGGAAGCCCCGGTGTTTCCCCAATGAACGAACCGAAAAAAGCCATCCACGATGACCTTTTCTTGGCCTAGAGCGAGCGATTTCAGGACGAGGAACTTGGCAATTTGGTCGAAGGCGTAAATCACCAACCCCATCAAGGCCATCCAGCGGACTGATGGTCCGGGAGTTGCAGTCGGGCTTTCGGTATTTGCGCTCATGTATCCAGCTAATCAAAGAGCCGGACGACTAGCTTGGCGGATTAAGCCATTGAAAATCCAGCGCAAAGACATGTTGATAATTCGGTTGACAGTCCATGCTCGAATCCTAAACTGCCGATGAAAGTCACGTTGTCTCGCAACCGATAAATTTATGAAAACGATGAACAAAACCCTCACTTGGTTGATGGCAGCCATATTGTCTCTCGCCTTGATCACTCCTGCTGGAGCAGAAACCGCAGCCGCCCGCACAGGCAAAGTCGTCCGCATCAAAGGCGATGCCCGCTATTCCACCGGCAAGAAAATCTGGGAACCGCTCAAAGTGGGAACAATTCTCAAGGCTGGATCCATCGTTCAAACTGCGAAAGATTCTTTCGTGGACATCGTCGTCAACGAAGATGCCAGTGCCGCCGCCTTCGCCCTCAAGACGCCCACGACCACATCCGCTTCAGCTTCATCAGGTTCTGGCGCAGGCGCGTCTTCCACACCAGCCGCTGATCAAGACGTCATCCGCGTGTTGGATGATTCATACTTGGTGTTCGACAATTTGAGCGCAAAAGGCGGCCCATCAAGCCGCGTCACCGAGACACTCCTTGATCTGAAAAAGGGATCCATCTTCGGTAGCGTCAAGAAACAGACCGCCGCTTCCCGTTTTGAAGTCAAAATCCCGAATGGCGTCGCCGGTATCCGTGGCACAATCTTCCTCATCTCCGCCTCAGGTAATGTCTCTTGCCTGACCGGCTCAGTGGTCGCAGCATTCACGGGATCATCCGGGGATGTCGCCACGCAGGTGGTCGGTGGTGGAAACCAACTCAACACCAACACTGGCGAGATGTCTCCGCTTCCTGCTTCTGCGATCGGCACGATGACTACAATATCCGAAAATTCCAATTACCAAGAGTCCAAGGATAAGAAAGATAAGGACAAAGGTCCTGGGCATGATAACGGTGGCGGCAATGACGGCCATGTCTCCAAGCATAAACCCTAAGTAGGATACGTTTTCAAAAAACCAGAGCGACCTTGAGTTGCTCTGGTTTTTTTGTTTAGTTCGCCGAGGTGAAACACCAGCCGCTCAAACAAACTCCCGCCTTCATCGCGGCTGTCGTCATCCTGCTTGTCTCCATCGCCGCAGTCAGCCGTCTGGACTTTTTTGAGCGTCTTGAGCGCATGACCTACGACTGGCGTGCCCGCACCGCACTTCATTTCCCCTCGCAAGTCTCCACCAACCTCGGCTTCGCCAGCATTGACGAGGAAACCATCCAGGCCGTCAAAAGCAATGAACTCGGCTATCACTTCGGTTTGTATTGGCCGCGACAAGTCTATGGGCGACTCGTCAACGAACTCTCCGCACAAGGCGCAGAAGCCATCGCGTTCGATATTCTGTTCGGCGAACTTCGCGAAGATCATGCGCCAGTCAGGATGGCTGATGAGAATTTGATCCCGTCAGATCAATACTTCGCCAACGAACTCCGCCGCGCGGGAAATTGTCTCATCGCCGCCATCACCAATCTCACCCCGCCCGATCTGTTCCTCACGAATGCCGCCGGTGTCGGCCACATTTCCACCGACAAAGATTCAGACGGTATCCTGCGCCGCGCGAAGGCCTTCACATGGCAGTTCCAGTGGCATCCCAAAATAGTTGAACAGGCGGGCATCCATCTCAGACACGCCATCATCAAACCGGGGATGATCGTGTTCCCCGGCGAATCAAAAGGCGACGAAGACCCCTGCATCTTTCTCGACTCAGAAAATAATTTCACGATCCCCGCCGACACGGACGACACCAACAGCGTTCCGCGAAAAGCCAAAGCCTTCACCCAAGAGCGCGTCTGGCACATGGGCATCGTCCTCGCCGCGCGCCATCTCAAACTCGATCTCGCTCACGCTGACGTTGATCTCGCTCACGGACGGATCACACTCCGTGGTGATGGCGGCATCGAACGCATCGTCCCCGTGGACGCCGAAGGTTTCTTCTATGTGGACTGGGCGGTGCGCCACAATGATCCCCGCCTCACGACTCAATCCGTTCAGAGCCTGCTCCACCAAAATCGTCTGCGCCTGCTTGGAGAGACCGTTGCACCGCAGACAGACTGGCGTGGCAAGCTCGTCATCATCGGCTCCAGCGCGCAAGGCAACGACCTCACCGATCTCGGCGCGACACCACTGGACAAAAACGCCTTGCTCGTCAGCAAACATTGGAACGTGGCCAACTCCGTACTCACCGGCAGGTTCATCCACCCCGCCTCACTCACGTTGCAGATCGCATTGATCGTCCTGATCGGCATCATCACCGCGCTGCTCAGTTTGAGGATGCGCGTCGTGCCCGGACTGCTCGCCGTGTTGTTGTTCGCCGCGATCTATTCAGCGCTCTGCGTCGGCGTGTTCGTTCAACAACGCCTCTGGCTGCCCATGATTCTGCCATTGGCTGGCGCGCTCTTTGTGCAATACGCCTTGCTCGTCACGTATCGCGCCTTGTTTGAACAGCGCGAACAACGCCGCGTGAAAGCCATCTTCTCCAAAGTCGTCTCGCCGAACGTCGCCAAGGAATTGTTGGGGCGCGAACATCTCTCCCTCGGCGGCGCCCGTTGCGAACTCACCGTAATGTTCGCTGACGTGCGCGGGTTCACTGAGTTGACCGATGCTGCGCAGGAGCAGGTCGCTGAATTTGTGCGCGTCAACAAACTCGACGCCGCTGCCGCCGAAGTCGCCATCAACGACTCCGCCCGCGAAACGCTCGACACCGTCAACACCTACCTCGCGCTCGTCGCCGATACGGTCAAGAAACACGATGGCACGCTCGACAAATACATCGGCGATTGCGTGATGGCATTCTGGGGCGCGCCCACCGCTCAACCGCAACACGCGCTGAACTGCGTACGCGCCGCGATTGATTCGCAACAAGCACTTCATGAGTTGAACAAGCGACGCGTCGCGGAAAACAGTCAGCGCGAGATCGAGAACAAAGCTCGCATCTCAGCGGGACTTCCGGCCAAACCGATGCTCGCCATCCTTTCGCTCGGCACGGGCATCAACACCGGCTCAGTCACCGCAGGCTTGATGGGTTCTGCCGATCACATCTTCAACTACACCGTGTTCGGACGTGAAGTGAATCTCGCCAGCCGTCTCGAAGGCGTGTCCGGTCGCGACCGCATCATCATCGGCGAGGCCACTTATGCCGCGCTGTTGCGGGACGATCCTGCGCTTGCCGCACGCTGCATCGAACAAGAGCCGACCAAGCCCAAAGGTTTCCAGAAACCTGTGCGCAACTTTGAAGTGCCGTGGCAAACGTGATCACTCGCGGATTTCAGATTGAAATGCCCGCCGCGCGTCGTTTCTACTGAACACATGGCCGCGCCGATTCCAACCGCATGGCAACCCGTCACGCCTCAAGGCGTCGCGGCATTCGCCCACGCGCCGTGGCGACGTCTGTTGCTCGTCCAACTCGTCGTCGCGTTGCTGGTCGGTGTCGCCACGGCATGGTTCATCCAACTCAGCTATTATCCGACCCTCACATCAGCCATCGAAAACTTGCCGATCAAAGGAGAGATACGAGCGGGCAGGCTCGCTTGGAACAACGCGTCACCCGCTGTGTTAGCCACGGGAAAGTTTCTCGCACTGACCGTGGACATGGATCATGCCGGACAAAAACGTTCCGTCGCTGATGTGCAATTCGAGTTCGGGCGCACCAATGTTTTTATTCACTCACTGCTCGGCTACGCCGTCGTGGATTACCCGCGTGATTGGGTGTTCGCGACGAACCGCACCGCGCTCGAACCACTCTGGGGCGCGTGGCGTCCCCCGATCCTCGCGCTCACCGTGCTGGGCGTCGTAGTTTGGCTGATGGCGAGTTGGTATCTGTTAGCGACTCTCTACGCCACGCCGGTCTATCTGCTGGGATTTTATTTGAATCGCGATCTGGATTGGCGGCAAAGCTGGCGGTTTTGCGGTGCGGCGCTGTTGCCAGGTGCATTGCTCATGTTGGTGGCGATCTCCTTCTACTCACTGGGTGTCATGGACCTGGTGCAACTCGGATTTGTTTTCGCCGCGCATCTTGTCCTAGGCTGGGCCTATCTGCTCGTGGCGATTTTCTTCGTGCGCCGCGTGGGTGAAACCATCGCGCCAAAAAATCCTTTCAAATCCTCGTCAGCATAGTGCCCCGGCTCAAAGGCTTTTCGTCGCGAGCACGCTCTTCAGATATTTCCCCGTGTGACTCTCCGCACACGCCGCCACCTGTTCAGGCGTACCTTGGATCACGATGTTCCCGCCGCCATCACCGCCTTCCGGCCCGAGATCAATCACCCAATCCGCCGTCTTGATGACATCAAGATTGTGTTCGATGACGAGCAACGTATTCCCTGAAGCGCGCAGCTTGAACAACACTTCCAGCAACTTCGCCACGTCATGGAAATGCAATCCCGTCGTCGGCTCATCGAGGATGTAGAGCGTGCGTCCTGTCTGCTTGCGACTCAGCTCCGCCGCCAACTTGATGCGTTGCGCCTCGCCACCACTCAACGTTGTGCCGCTCTGCCCAAGATGGATGTATCCCAACCCAACTTCTGCCAACGTCAGACACGGATCAAAAATCTGCGGCACCGCGCGAAAGAAATTTACCGCTTCGTCCACCGTCAGATTCAGCACGTCGGAAATGTTCAACCCCTTGTAAGCGATCTCCAGCGTCTCGCGATTGTAGCGCTTACCATTGCAGTTCTCGCACGTCACATAGACCGGAGGCAGGAAGTTCATCTCGATCTTGATGAGTCCGTCGCCCTGACACTTCTCGCAACGACCGCCCTTCACATTGAAGCTGAACCGTCCCGCCTCGTAGCCGCGGATTTTCGCCGTCGGCAGTTTTGCGAACAGATCGCGGATCGCGTTGAACATCCCGGTGTATGTCGCCGGATTGCTGCGCGGCGTGCGCCCAATTGCCGTTTGATCAATCACTACGATCTTCTCCAAGCCCTCGTAATTCTTGATCTCCTTGTGCGCGCCGGGTCGTTCCTTCGACCCGTAAAACTTCCGCATCAACGCGCGCCGCAATGTATCATCCACCAACGTACTCTTCCCCGAACCGCTCACGCCCGTCACGCATGTGAACAACCCGATGGGAATCCGCGCGTTCACATTCTTGAGATTGTTTTCATTCGCACCAACAATCTCAATTGTCCCGCGATCCTTGTCCGGCTTCTTGCGTTCCTTCGGCAAAGGAATGTTCAACTCTCCGGTCAAATAGCGCCCCGTGAGCGACCGCTTGTTCGCCAAGACTTCCTGCAAAGTTCCCGCCGCCACAACTTCCCCGCCATGCACGCCCGCGCCTGGACCAAGGTCGAGGATGTAATCCGCCGCCTGAATCGTGTCCGCGTCATGTTCAACCACGAGGACGGAGTTGCCGAGGTTGCGCAACCCCTTCAACGTTTCGAGCAGCCGGTCATTGTCCCGCTGATGCAACCCGATGCTTGGCTCGTCCAAAATGTAAAGCACGCCCACCAGCCCAGCGCCAATCTGCGTCGCAAGCCGGATACGCTGCGCCTCGCCACCCGACAGCGACCCACTCTCCCGATTCAACGTGAGATAACCCAAGCCGACGTTTTTGAGAAAACCCAGTCGCGCCCGAATCTCCTTAATCACCTCGCCCGCGATTTTGAGTTGAAACTCCGTCAGTTTAAGCGACGCAAAAAACTCATCCGCCTTGTTCACCGACAGCAAACAGACATCCATGATGGATAAGCCGGGGATCCTTTGTCTTGAGTCTTGAGTCTTGAGTCTTGAGTCTGCGGTTGTGGGCAACTTTGGACTCAAGACTTTAGACTCAAGACTTTCGTCTCCTAGCGTGACCGCCAAGATTTCCGGCCTCAACCGCTTCCCTTCACACGCATCACAAAACTGCGGACTCATGAAAGCCTTCAGCCGATTGCGGGTGAACTCGCTCTCACTCTCCGCATACAACCGCTCCATGTTCGGTACCACGCCTTCAAACACTCGCTTCACCGTGCTCGCCTTGCCCGCGCGCCAGAATTGAAAGCTGATCTCCGCCTCGCCCGAGCCGTGCATCAATACGCGCTTGAAATCCTCCGGCAGATTCTTATACGGCGCTTCCATGCTTTGCTCGAAGTGACCCGCAATCGCCTTCAGCATCGCCTTGTAATAAACAATCATCCGCTTGCCGCCGCGACGCCACGGCAAGACCGCACCCGACTCCAGCGACTTGTCCGCATCCGGAACGACGAGTCCCTCGTCGAAAATCATCTTCTGCCCAAGCCCGTGACAAACCGGGCACGCGCCATTGGGCGAGTTGAACGAAAAATGTTTCGGCGTCGGCTTCTCGTAACTCTTCCCCGTTCCCGGCGAATACATCCGGTTCGAGTAAAGCGTCTCAATCCAGCCGTCCGATTGTGCCGACGATCCCCTCACCCGACCTTCGGCCACCCTCACCCCATCCGATGGGGAGAGGGACGGGGTGAGGGGCACGCCTTTAGACTTTGGACTTTGGACTTTAGACTCCACCGGAAGCTGATGCAGCGTCACCACAATCCCCTGCCCCCAGCGGATCGCCGTCTCCACCGAATCCTGCAACCGCACGCGCACCTTCTCCTCCATCACCAAACGATCCACCACCGCCTCGATGGTATGCGATTGCTTCGCATCCAAACGCACGCGCACGTTCGGGTCCGTGAGTTCCACCAATTCCCCATCCACCCGCGCGCGAACGAAACCTTCCCGCTGCAACCGCTCGATCACATCGCGAAACTCACCCTTCTCTCCACGCACCACCGGCGCGAGCAACATCACCTTGGTCCGCTCCGGCAAGGCGAGGATTTTATCCACAATATCGCTGGTGGTTTGCGCCACGATGGGTTCACCCGTGTCCGGACAATGCGCTTGCCCGACGTGCGCGTAGAGCAGCCGCAGATAATCGTAAATCTCCGTCGTGGTGGCGACCGTCGAACGCGGGTTCATGCCGCTGGTGCGCTGTTCGATGGCGATGGCCGGCGAAAGGCCCTCGATGTAATCCACCTCCGGCTTTTGCATCTGATCGAGGAACTGCCGCGCGTAGGCGGAAAGACTCTCCACGTATTTGCGCTGCCCCTCGGCGTAGATCGTGTCGAACGCGAGCGATGACTTGCCGCTGCCGCTCAGGCCGGTGATGACCACCAGCTTGTCGCGCGGAATTTCGAGCGTGAGATTCTTGAGATTATGTTCCCGCGCCCCGCCGATGCGGATGAATTCTTTGCTCATGGTAACGAATTCTTGGACTCCACTAATCTGGCAGCGTAGGACGACCGACAAGGCTAGGAAAGAAAAGAAAACTGATGATCGTCACCACCCTCGACGACCAACCAAACTTTGTTGCATACGCAACAAAGTTTCGTGCGGAGCGATTGATATCACAAAAGCTTTTCCACCTTCGCCTTCACTGCGGCATCCATCTTGATCAGCGGCGGCCAGGGGCGTTTGAAACCTTCGCCGGGAATTTTCTTCGTCGCATCAATGCCGAGTTTGCTGCCGCTGGCGATTTCGTTGGTGGCGTGGTCGAGCACGTCGGACGGGCCTGTGGGGAAGATGCTGTCGCGTTGCGGGTCGGTGTTGGCGCAGAGGCGGAAGAGGACTTCGCTGGTGTTGTGCACGTCCACGTCG
>JANPGI010000437.1:0-3160 GCA_031423875.1 Verrucomicrobiota bacterium
CGACTTTGCCTCCGATAGAATAAATCCCATCGGCAACGATGATGAGATCACCAAAGTCAGCAGCGTCAATCGCGTCCTGAATCGTCATAGCCGCAGTTGTCCAATTCGTGAAAGGTGTCAGAGGCGTGACACTTGCAGCATCTACAAAGTGAGGCCGAAGCTGAACCACCGTGCTTGTAATGCTGCCGAAACTATTTGTGACGATTGCGTGATAAAACCCAGCGTCTGAGGGTGCGAAGGATTTGATGGAAAGCTCGGCGGTGTTCGCGCCAGAAACACGAAGGTCATTGGTGATTTGAATTCCATCTTTGAACCACCAAAAGTCTTCCGGTGCCGCCCCGATTGGCGAGGTGCGCAGGCGGACTTTCCCATCACCAGTCGGTACGATGGCAGGTTGTCCTATTGCCAATTGGGAGAGTGGTTGGTCACAGCCCATCGCAGGCGGGCTGCTCCACGGTTGACCATCCAAGTCGAAACCAAAAACGAAGTTGGAATTGCCCGCGCTGATGCAAGGCGATCCTGTCTTGAGGTGAAAACCGTCTGTTTGCAGCAATAGATCGGTCGAGATGTTGCCCGTTCCTGCTGGGAGTGGGCGCGTTCAGCTGTTGGTGAAATTCAATCCTGAATATTCGGTAAGCGAAGAACTCCCTATGGTGTAGTTGCCCCAGATGATTGAGTTGGAAATCTGGTTTGTGCCGCTTGAGGAAAGCACCCCCGAAGCAATTGTGAATTGTTGCCCCACATTTTCTACGACAGAACAATTTACAAGTGAGCTGTGTGCTGTGCCCGATCCGTTGCCGGATGCGGTGTTACCCTTAATCAATGAATTAATCAGTGTGCCGCGAAACACTCCACCGGCACCGCCTGATCCGGCTGAATTTCCTTGAATGATACAATTTACAATTCGTGCGTTGGTGGCACTGCACCAGATACCGCCGCCCGTTTGCAAGTTGACCGTGTCTCCAACCAATCCGCGCGTTGCTCCGCCACGAATGGTAAAGCCGATTAAAGCCGTGTTGTCCCCCATCCAGACAGAGCGTACGGACGTCTGACCATTGGTCGCACCTATATCCCAACTGCCTTGGATGATTGTCGCAGTCGGGCCGCTTGCGCTCATCAATGCAACAGGTTTGTTGAGTGCTACGCGATTGGTTAAGTCGCTCGTTATCACTTTCCCACCACGCGCGTAGATGCCGTTCGTAACAATAATCAAGTCACCAATTCCAGATGAATCTACCGCGTCTTGGATGTTGGTGGCGGCAGTCTCCCAATTTGTGTAAGGCAGGGATGCGCCGTCTCCATTTTGGTCAACAAACCGGATCGTCAGTCGCGCTACCTGTCCCGTGGCTGCTCCCAAGGAATTGCTTGCGATGAGTTGATACTCTCCGGCGTCTGATGGATTGATGGTATTAACCGTCAGGCTTTGTGAGTTCGCGCCGGATAGTTTCGCATCGTCAGCAAGCAAAGTACCGTCTTTGACCCATTGATACGTGAACGGGGATTGTCCGATGGCAATCGCAGAGAATCGAACTTTGCCCCAGGTTTCAGCCGTAATCTTTGCAGGGGTGACAAGAGGCTCTGGCTTCCACTCATCGCAACCGATCGCTGGCGGGGCATTCCAAGACTGACCATCGAAGTCAGTTCCTGTGGCGACAGACAAGCCCGCGCTGCGACAAGGCGAGTTGGATGAGATGTGAATCCCATCTGAGAGTAGGAGCGGGTCGGTGGTGATGTTTCCGGGAGGGCCGGGAGCCGGAGTGGTGCAACAGTTGCGAATGTTTGGCCCAGAATAGTTCTGAGGTTGATTTGCCCAGATGATGCAATTAGTCAGAAATAAACCTGAACCACTGCTGTACGTGCCGCCGATAGAATTGCCCCTATTGTAAGTTACAGTGCAATTCACCAAATTGCCCGCGCCGTATGCGCCACCGCCAACAGAAGCGGAATTCAAGGTCAACGCAGAGTTGTACGCGGTGCCCCCAAACATCCCGCCACCGTTGATGCGGCCCATGTTTTCGGTGACGAAACATCGGTTCAGCACGTTTGAGTAACAGCCGCCGCCATCACCTTCGGCCAGATTGTTTTTTACGACACAGTTCTCTAGCCTGCCACGATACGCCCCGCCACCAAAGTGGGCGGCGTTTTCAATCAACACACAGTTTGATACGAGTGCATTCGTTCCACTTGCCCAAATGCCGCCGCCACTCCGCAGGGAATATTGATCGCCTGTGGCTCTGGTCGCTCCGTCCCGCAAGGTGAAGCCAACTAGAGATGCTGAATTTGTTATCCATGCGCAGCGAACTGCCGCGTTACCATTCGTTGCGGAATCTTTTTGACCTTGGATAGTGGTTACAGACCAACCATTCACACTTTGCACAGTGATGGCTTTGTCTATCGCGATTCGATTTGTTAAATCACCCGCCTTAACTATTCCACCCGTCGCATAGATGCCATTCGTCACTAGTACTAAATCACCGTCCACGGCTGCATCAATCGCGTCCTGAATGTTCGTGGCTGCTGTGGGCCAACTGGTGTAAGGCGGCGTGGGGCTGGGGTTGTTCAAATCCACATAGCGCGTCACCGCAGCGGCTTTGACAGCGAATGCCAAGATTATCACCACGGCGAACAGGAGGAATTTTGTTTTCATATTTGGATGTCTTTTACCCGATCGGTTGTGTGGTTACACCCGTTTCTACGCCCGCTTCTGGAAACGCGCAAGAACTAAAATGATAGCTATTAGAATCTGTGCGCTTTGCTTGATGACTGTTTGCCTTGCTGCCAACAGTGGTCACGCAAAAAGATCGAAAACTTTTAGGCAACGGTATCCGGCGATACCGTAAGGAAGCTGGCTATACCCAAGAGCGGCTGGCCGAGAAAGTTGATCTCAATCCTGTCTATCTCGGGCAGATAGAGCGTGGCTACAAAGTTCCCACCGTGGACGTTCTGCTGCGGATAGCAAAGCAGTTAAAAGTTCGCTTGTGCGATATTGTCAGCGAGCTTTAGAAAGGGGTCACTCCTAACTTTTGACACTGAACAAGCGCGGGAATAAAACCGCGTCATGCCCCGCGCGTTGCGGATCAAACAAGTCACCCCTGCAACGCCACCTGTGACTGTGTAACCTTGCAGGCGGCGGCGTTAGAGATGAATCCCCGACTCGTCA
>JANPGI010000438.1:0-3812 GCA_031423875.1 Verrucomicrobiota bacterium
GGACGCGTTGGGCTTCGGCGCGCAAAGCAACGGCGTGTCCAGCGGACGTCTGCTCGATGGCGCAACAAACATCCTCGCGTTCCCCGGATCGGAGTCGCCCGGCTGGAGCAATTATCGTCTGATGCAAACCGTCGTCATCAACGAAGCACTCACTCACACCGATCCGCCGCTCGAAGATGCGATTGAACTCCGCAACACCACCGCTTCACCCGTGAGCATCAACGGCTGGTTTCTCAGCAACACCAAGGACAACCTCCGTAAATATCAGATCACGAACACCACGCCGATCCCCGCCGGTGGTTACGCGGTCATCTACGAGTATCAATTCAATAACGGTACGACCAACGCCTTCACGTTGAACTCGGCGCACGGCGACGAAATTTGGCTCACCGCCACAGCGAGCGGCGTCGAAACAGGCGACCGCGCCACGGTGGAGTTTGACGCGGGGTTCAACGGCGTCTCCTTTGGTCGCGTCGTCACGAGTCAGAGCGTGGATTTCTGGCCGCTGACGCAACGCACCTTCGGCGTGGACAGTCCGGCAAGCCTTGCGCAATTCCGCGCCGGTGCGGGCGCATTGAACGCCTCCCCCACCGTCGGCCCGGTCGTCATCAGCGAAATCCTTTACAATCCACCCGGTGGTACGAACGGCAGTAACGAATTCATCGAGTTGAAAAACAACACCGCCAGCACGGTGCCGCTCTACGATCCAGCGTATCCCACAAATCGCTGGAAACTAAGCGGCGGGATTGATTTCACGTTCCCCGCCAACGTCAGCTTCGCCGCCGCCGCACATCTGATCGTCGTGGATTTCAATCCCACGAACACAGCGACATTGAACGCATTCCGCGCCCGCTACGGCATCAGCAACAGCGTTCCCATCTACGGCCCGTTCACCGGCTCGTTGGATAACGATGGCGATGTGGTGAAGTTGTCCCGCTCCGACACGCCGCAACAATCCCCTGCCCCGGACGCGGGCTTCGTACCTTACGTGATCGTGGATCGCGTGAGTTACACAGACACTGCGCCGTGGCCGACCGGGAACGTGGACGGCGGCGGACAAACATTGCAACGCATCTCACCCACTCTTTACGGCAATGAACCGCTCAACTGGATCGCAGGAACGCCCACACCCGGTGCGGTGTTCGACACGGATGGCGATGGAATCCCGGACGACGTTGAAGTGTTGATGGGCTTGAATCCAAACAGTGCCGCTGACGCCGCACTTGATCCCGACAGCGACGGCATGACGAACTATCAGGAGTATCTCGCTGGCACAAACCATCTGAATGCGAACAGCAATCTGAAGTTTGAACAGATCACCGTAGGCGCAAACGTGACGCTCACATTCCTCGGCGCGTCGAACAAAACTTACTCAGTCCTCTACAAGAACGCACTGACCGCCGCGAGTTGGACAAAGCTGACCGATGTGTCCGCAGCGACAACCAACGATCTGAAGACGGTGCTGGATTCGATGGCGGGAAATTCCGCGCGCTTCTACCGGTTGGTGACACCGGCGTTGCCGTAAGATTGGGAACCAAGCCGGGAGAAATCTAGTTCTGCTGGGAGTCGGCGCGCTTCAAGCCGACTTCGTGAGCAATGTCGTCGAACTCCTCGCGGCTGACTTGTTCAAGCTGTTTGCCACGCGCCTTGAGCTTCTCGTTTATCTTGAGAGCCTTCTCGGTCATCTGCTCGTGAGTTTCCTTTGAGCCACCGATCAACGCGAAGTTCGGCCCGCGCGTGACTCGCTTGTGACCATCCGAGTCCACACCAACGCCAAGCAACATGGCTTTGTGATTCGCAGATTGTTTGCGGTTCGACATGGGTTGTAGTTACCCGGTCAGCGGAACAGTTTGAAATTTATCCCCCCGATCCATTTTCACCGCCTCAAGAATCAGCCAGCGCGCGAATAGACGATCGTGTTCAACTGCGCCTCGGCTTGCTTGGTCATGCTTGTGAAGACCATCGAGACTTGATACCCGGCGTGCTTATTTCCGCTACAACCCACGACCACGCCGGTGCAATTGACCGTCGCACCGTCATGGGGAGATTGAAGCGTGATCGTCATCTCTACCCAGATGGGAAAGGACGATTGACTGCGAAATTCAATGCCGCCTTTGTGGATGGAAACGGCATCAGGCGAAAGTGTGAGACTGGCTTTGCGCGAATTGACCGTCAGATGTTCGGGGCTAACGTGGTTTGTAATTTTTCTCGCACTCATATTTTCCGAGTTCAGGCTAACACACGAAACAACGTCGTCAAACAGACACTCGTAAAAATTTCACGATCTTTTTCCTGAACCGGAAATACCCAAGTGTTTTGTCTGGTTAGTGACTGCTAGTTCGGCCACGCTAGTCTCGAAGAACTTCTTTATGCGAATCGCCAATCTCAATCCAGACACGGACATCGGAGCCAGCTCCTGGTTCGTGGACATCGAAAATCACCGCATCCTGCTCGACGCTGGAATGCACCCCAAACGCGAAGGACGCGACGGCATCCCGCTCTACAAGTCCATCCAAGGCGAAAACTTAGATGCGATTGCCATCTCCCATTGCCATCACGACCACGTCGGCACATTGCCCGTGGCACTGAGATATTTCCCGAAAGCACACGTTGTCCTACCAGAGCAAAGTTATTTCATCATCGAACGCGTTCTCCACAACTCCGTGAATGTCATGACGCGCCAGCGCGACGAACTCGGCATCAAAGATTATCCGCTCTACACGCACGACGAAGTGGACGACATCCAGCCGCGCTTCCAGGGATTCCGTTACAACCGCGAGATCGAATGGGCCGCCTACGAGAAAACCAAAGCCGGCCACCACTCGCCCTCGCTCGAATTTTACGACGCTGGCCACACGCTCGGCTCGGCGGGGATCATGTTGCGCGGACAAAAAGAAACCGTGTTCTACACCGGCGACGTTTGCTTCCACGACCAAACCATTCTGCGCGCCGCACGGTTTGAAGGCGTGAAGGCAGATGTGCTCATCATGGAAACCACGCGCGGCAACAAAGCCGTGGCCAAAGGTGTGACGCGTGCCACTGAAGTGGATCGCCTTGTCGCCGCCATCCAGAAAGCACTCAAGCGCAAAGGTTGTGTGATGATCCCGTCGTTCGCGTTGGGACGAACACAGGAAATCCTGACCCTGCTCGCCCTGCTCATGCGCGAAGGCAAACTCAAACAACAGCCCATCTACATCGGCGGATTGGGTCGCGTGTTCACTGAGATTTACGATCTCGAAGCCCATCGCACCCATCGCAATCACACCAACCTGCAACTTCACGAAGCGTTGAACCTTATCGTGATGGATCCCGGCCAAGTGCAGAAAATGAAACTCAGTGGCGGACGCATCTTCGTCATCACCTCCGGCATGATGAGTGAAAACACCGCCGCACACGACCTCGCCGTCCGCATGGCTGGAGACGAAAAACAATCCATCTTCTTCGTCGGCTACGCTGATCCCTCTACCCCCGGAGGCCGACTCAAAGCCGCCAAACCTGGCGAAACATTTGTGTTCAGCCCCGGTGCTGGACAGATCACGAAGAAATGCGACGTGCAGGATTTCGACCTGACCGCGCACGCCAACCGCGACGACCTTCTGGATTTCGTCGGGCAAGTTTCCCCGCACACCATCCTGCTCGGCCATGGCGATGATGATTCACGCAAATGGTTTGAAGACCAAATCCGCACCCGCCATCCGAAGATCAAGATCGTCCAACCGCAACCCGGCAAGATTTTGACCGTATAAGACGCTGTTGACCTACCAATCAAAGCAAAAGGCGAACGGTTTCCCGTTCGCCTTCGCTATTCCATG
>JANPGI010000439.1:0-16447 GCA_031423875.1 Verrucomicrobiota bacterium
CCGCTGACCAAATCGGCAATCGGCAATCGGCAATCGGCAATTGACCTGAAGTGGCTGCTGCGAAAGCTCGGCAAAGAAAACATCACGAGCCTGTTGGTGGAGGGCGGCGGCGAGGTGAACGCGTCGTTCTTGATGGGTGGCTTTGCGCAGCGTGTGGCGTTCTTTTACGCGCCGAAGATTCTGGGCGGGCGGGATTCGCGCAAGGGAGTCGCGGGTGATGGCGCACAGAGCTTGAGCGAGGTCGTGCAGCTTCGCGATGTGCTGTGGCGAAAGTTGGGCGAGGATTTATTGCTGACCGCGCGAGTTCAACTTTAACAATGCAGCGGGAATTCAACGCAAAGAGGCAAAGGCGCAAAGGTGGGGCTTTGAAACACCGTTTACCCACCAAACAGTGATTTATTGCTTGCACACTGACTTGACTGTTTTCTTTGCGTCTTCGCTCCTTGGCGTCTTTGCGTTAAGCAGCTTCCGCACGGATTTGGTTAAGCCGCAGCGTTTCGGGTAATGCACCACTGACTCCGAACTGGACGAAGCGTTCGTTTTCCCTAGAATCCTACTTGTGCCGACTCCACCCAAAAGCACCCAATCCGCCCCGTCGTCGAAGGCCGCGATGCCTTTTGAAGACGCGTTGAAGAATCTTGAATCCGTCGTCGAAGCGATGGAGTCGGGTGAATTGCCGCTGGAAAGTTTGATCGCGAAGTACGAGGAAGGGGTCAAACTGGCGAAAGTTTGCCAGGAAAAACTGGCCGAGGCGGAGTTGAAGATTCAGCAATTGGAAAAAACGGCGACGGGCGAACTTAAGTTGAAACCGCTGGTATTAGACGAAGAATGATTTTAGTCAGTCAGTAAGTCGCAAACGAACATGAGCAGATATTTGGACATGGTGGATGGCCCGGCGCACGTGAAGAAACTCACACTGCCGCAACTCGAAATCCTTGCTGGAGAAATCCGCGAGGAACTCATCACGGGTCTCGCCAAAGCGGGCGGTCATCTAGGCCCTAACCTCGGCGTGGTGGAGCTGACCCTCGCGTTGCACGCCGTCTTCAGCACGCCGAAGGACAAATTCGTTTGGGACGTGAGCCATCAGGTGTATGTCCACAAAATCCTCACCGGCCGGCGGGATCGTTTTCACACGATCCGTCAGACAGATGGCTTGAACGGTTTCGCGCTACGCACGGAGAGCGAGCATGATTGTTTTGGCGCGGGTCACGCGGGCACGGCGCTGTCTGCGGCACTCGGCATGGCGTCGGCGCGGGACAAGCGCGGCACAGATGAGAACGTCGTCTGCATTTTCGGTGACGCGGCATTGACGAACGGCATCTCGTTCGAGGCGTTGAACAACATCTCGCACACGACGCGGAAGTTCATCGGCATCCTGAACGACAACGAGTGGAGCATCGCGGAAAACGTCGGCGCGATTAACGGTTATCTCAACAAGCTCATCCGCAATCCGTCTTACAACAAACTCTCGCGCGACTTCCAAAACTTCCTACGCAAACTGCCGAAGGGCGAACTGGCGTTAAAGCTGGCGCACAAGGCGGAAGAAGGTTTCAAGGGCGCACTCGCGGAAGTCAGCCTGCGTAAAAACACACCCTCCACCGAAGCGGATGGACGAGGCGGTCACGGCAGCTCGATTCTGTTCGAGGAAATGGGTGTGCGTTATCTCGGCCCGATTGATGGCCATGATCTGCCGCTGTTGGTCAGCACGCTGGAATTCGCCAAGACGTGCGATCATCCCATCGTCATCCACATCCTGACCCGCAAAGGCAAGGGCTACGAAGCCGCCCTCAAGTCACCGGAGAAATTCCACGGCCTTGGCTCTTACGACGCGAAGACCGGCGAGACGCCTGCGACGAAGCCCGGCACACCGCCGAATTATCAGGACGTGTTCGGTCAGACGATGGTGAAACTCTGCAAGAGCAACGAAAACATCGTGGGCATCACGGCTGCGATGCCGAGCGGCACGGGGCTGAAGCATTTGGAAAAAGCGATGCCGGAACGTTACATAGACGTGGGCATCGCGGAGGAACACGGCGTCATCTTCGCGGCTGGCATGGCGACGATGGGTTATCATCCGGTCGTTGCGATCTATTCCACGTTCCTGCAACGCGCGTATGACTGCATCCATCACGATGTTTGTCTCCAAGATTTGCCTGTGATCTTCTGCATGGATCGCGCGGGACTTTCCGCCAACGACGGCCCAACGCATCACGGACTGTTCGACATCTCGTATCTCCGTTGTTTGCCAAACGTCATCGCCATGGCGCCGAAGGATGAGGATGAATTGGCTGACATGATGTTCACGGCCACGTTGCAAAAACATCCGACGTTCATCCGCTACCCGCGCGGCGCAGGTGAAGGCGTGCCCGTGAAGGATCAACCCGCGCGGATCGAAGTCGGCAAAGCCGAGGTGCAACACAACTTCGCCAACAACGGCAAGCGCAAGGTCGCTCTGTTCGGTTTGGGCAACATGAATCCCATCGCGCGTAAGGCTGCGGTGCAACTCATCGGGGACGATTACGATGTGGCGGTCATCAACCCGCGCTTCACCAAGCCGATTGACGCCGCCACACATGAAGCGTTTGGTCGCGCGGCGGACGTGATCGTGACGCTGGAAGATCACGCATTGATGGGCGGCTATGGTTCTGCGGTGCTGGAGTTGTTCGGTGACAAGAACCTCACCACGCCTGTCGTGCGCATCGGTTGGCCGGATCAATTCATCGAACACGCCACATCGCAGGACGAATTGCGTCGCAAATACGGGCTGACGGTGGAGAACGCTGTGGCGAAAACTAAGGCGTATTTTTCTGACACAAGCACCTTAAGCAAGCTTGTGCCGGCGGCTTGATTCACTCGCCAAGATTGTTGCGGAGCACTTGCGACAATCGCTTTGGAGACAGCACCATCACGTTCTTTCCTTTCACTGTGAGAAGCTTTTGCTCACGCAACTTGGCCAGCGTGCGCGACAATGTTTCGCTCACCGTGCCAAGCTCCGCCGCCAACACTCGTTTGGTCATGGTCAGTTCGATCTTCAAAGGCCGCTCACTCTGAGGATCCGGACAACGCTTCACCAACCAGTTCGCCAGGCGTGTTTCCACATCCTTGAGCGTGAGGTCATCGAGCTGGCCGACGATTACACGCAAGTGGCTGCTCATCGAGCCCAGCATCCGCAAGGCGAGTTCCGGCTGGCGTTTGAGCAGCGCGAGCATGCCTTCCTTCTGCACGAGCAGAACTTGTGTCGCCTCCAACGCCCGGGCGTCGGCGGGATAACCGGTCGCCGAAGCAAGCGCCACTTCAGCGAATGAATCGCCGGTGCGGAAGACATGGATGACCTGCTCCTTCCCGGCGGCATTGACGCGATGCACGTTCACCGCGCCGCGTTGCACGACGTAAAACCCTATCGACGCATCGCCTTCGTGAAATAGATACTGATCCTTTTCCAACGACTTCAAAATTGTGACGACGGCGATCTGTTGCAGGTCAATCAGTGGTAGCCCGGTGAAGAGCTGACAACTTCGCAGCGTATTGACGAGGGCGATGGTTTTAAGTTCAGTCAACGCGTGGGTCATCCGCTTTTAATTATGCGGACGCGCGCCAAAAGTAAACCAGCCAATCGCTCCCCTGCCCTCGCTCAACTTTGGAGGTGAAGCCTTCTCCCGTGAGTCGCTCGACCAGCGGCGACGGCAGAAACGGTGCGACGACAATCAAGCCTTCGTCAGCACCCAGTGCCTGCACCTTGGCGAAAATTTCTGGGAACGGCTCGATGCCTTGCTTGATGAGGCCGCGCACATCGAAGCGTTTGAATTTGTTCAGCGGTGGCATTTTAGTTCGTCAAAAGTTTTTCCAGTTCGCGCACAGTCGCATTGATGTCCTGGCCCAGCCCGATGAGTTGATGAACAACTTCACCGTCCGCGCTCAAGACCGTGATGATGTTCGAGTGAGCGAATTGTCCATTGACCTCCTCCTTGTATTTCACACCCAGCAATGCGGCCAGTTCCAAAATATCATCCGACTCGCCGTGCAGCAGCGTCCACGTTTCTGCGGGCAATACCCGCGTGGCGCGGAAGTTCGCCAGAGCTGCGGGCGTGTCGCGCTTCGGATCAATGGTGACGAGCGTGAATCCGACGCTCGCCCGTTGCTCTGGTTTGAGCGCGGCTTCAATCTTTTGCAGGTCATGCACGAGAATCGGACACGCATACTGACAACTCGCAAAGAACATCATCACGACCTGCGGGCGGCCTTTCAGTTCAGCGAGTTTGATTTGTTTCCCCGTGTCAGTCGTCCATTTCGATTCAGTTTGGTAAATGGATTTGTCGCTGAAGGCTGCGGCGGGTTCAGTTTTGGCGCAGCAAGAGGGGGTGGCGGTAGAGCGGCAGCCACCAGTGAGGATCAAAGCTCCAAGCACCAACATCCAAGCACAAGAGAAGCACCAAGCTCCAAACTTTAACCCTGCGTCGTGCGAACATTGGAGCTTGGTCCTTGGATGTTCTCTGGAGCTTGGCTCTTGGAATTTGGATGTTTCGTTTCGATTCATAAATCTTTGGCGCAGCGGAAGCCGAGGTTGTGGACGCAGTAATCCGCCTTGAGGCTGCTGCGAAATCCGTAACGCATGAACGCGGCGAAGTTGCTGGGATCGCGCGCTCCGACCGAACCGCTCCCGCAAAACAATTGCCGATCCAATCCTGTATCACCGCGCGCGTCGCCTGTGACCATCGCGGTGTTGAAGTCGGCCACCCATTCCCAAACCAAGCCGTGCATGTCGTGGACGCCCCAATAATTTTTCTGCGCCGTGCCAACCGATGCGAGTCGCTTGTCGCTCGGCGTGGAATACCAGAGTTGCAACGCTCGTTTGAACTCCGGGTCGTTCTCACCATCAGGTCGAGTCGCAGCCGCAGCCGCGACTAGTTCCCATTCAGCCACAGTCGGCAAGCGTTTGCCCTTCCATTGCGCGAAGGCCTTGGCGGCGAACCACGAAACGAACGTGACTGGTGAGTTGGCAGGCGCATTCGTTCCCAACTCCAGATCGCCAGCCCAATTCTTCAGATACGATTCATCGGCGAACAAGCGTTTCACCGTCGAGCGTTGCCAGCGCGGATTGGCGCGGACGAATTGAAGGAAGTCTTCGTTCGTCACCGGCAACGCATCAAGGTAGAACGGCTTGACGGCGACCTCCTTGAAATCCGCCGTCGAGCGGAACAACGGTTTGAACACGCCGCCGCTGATAGCGACCATCCCGGCGGGAGCGTTGGTTGAAGCGAAAACAAATCCGCCCCAAGTCCCGGCCCAAACAGCGAGCGCGAGAACGATGAGGCGGATTATTATCATCTTCGTTGAGCGGTTTGTTACTCGAATTGATTCGCCGCTGGCGGAGCGATGGTGGCACGCACCTTCTTCACTTCGTCAGGCGTCACGGCCTTGCCTTCGTTGCCGAAACTATTTCGCACGTAGGTCAGCACATTCGCGATCTGATCGTCGCTCAGATAATTCAGCGGCGTCATCGTGCCATTGTATTTCTTGCCATTGACGACGACCTCGCCCGTGCGACCTGCGATCACATTATGAATGGCGTCTTCGTTGCTCATCGCGGCGAAGAAGTCCGACTTGGCGAGCGGTGGAATCTGCGCCGGGATGCCTTCGCCGTTCAACTGATGGCACACGAAGCATGTTTGCATATACACGCCCTTGCCTTTCTCCATCTGGATCTCTTTCGAGAGCGACGCGATCTTGGGGTTGCCTTTGATTTCTGCGGCTACTTCCGCCTTGAGTGCTGCGACACGTTTCTCCGAATCTCCACCTTCAGCCGCTTTGCCGAGGTAAACTGCGTCCACTTCCTTGCCGGAATAAACGATCTGATTCGCCGGGCCTTCCACCTTCAACATGCCGATTGCACCTTTGTTGAAGGCGCGAAACAGCGAGTGATCCACTAGGATGTAAGTGCCGGGGACTTCGACTTTGAAATCCACGATGGACGAGCCGCCCGCCGGAATCATCGTGGTTTGGACGTTGTGCGAAACTTGCGAGCCGCCTTCCAGATAAACATTGTCAAAGATTTCGCCGATGACGTGAAACGACGACGTGAGATTCGGCCCGCCGTTGCCGACGAATAACCGCACGCGTTCGCCAACCTTCGCCGTGATCGCCTTGTCCCCTACCAACGCGCCGACCGCGCCATTGAACACCACATAGGTTGGCCGCTCATCAATCGCCTTGTTCATGTCGAACTGTTGCAAACCTTCCTCGGCATATTTTCCCACGGTGTAGAAGTCGCCTTGCATGATGTAATACTCGCGATCCACCGGTGGCAGACCTTCCTTGGGTTCGACGAGGATCAAACCATACATGCCGTTCGCCACATGCATTCCCACCGGCGCGGTCGCGCAGTGATAGACGTAGAGGCCGGGATTGATCGCCTTGAACGAGAACTGCGATGAATGTCCCGGCGCCGTGAACGACGAAGCCGCACCGCCGCCAGGCCCGGTGACCGCGTGCAGATCAATGTTGTGCGGCATCTTGCTGTCTTGATGGTTGTTCAAATGGAACTCCACCTGATCCCCTTCGCGGATGCGGATGAAGCTGCCGGGCACATCGCCCCCGAACGTCCAGAACACATACTCCACGCCATCGGCGAGGCGTTTGGTGATTTCACGCACTTCGAGATGCACGATGACTTTCGTCGCGTGCTTGCGGTTGATTGGAGGCGGCACATTGGGCGCTTGTGCGAGCACGGCGATCTCTTCGCCCTGCACTCCGGGATCAACTATCTTTGCACCGCCAGCCTTCATCGGTGCATCCGCTCCGTGAACAGCAACCGCAAGCGTGCAAACTCCAGCGACTGTTGCGAGAATTCTGCTAAATGATTTCATTTTCATGGTTATAGGGTTTTCGTTTTGTTGCAGCCCGGCGGACACACGAGCCATTCTTCGAGGTGAATCTATTTCAACCATAGCCTATCCACCTTGACCGAAGTCATGTTTTTTAGAGTTCCAATCACGGCTTGGTGAGCGTGAGCAGCATGGAGAATTGTTTCGTCGCGCGGACGGCGTGCGGCAGGTTCGGTGGCATGTAGAGCAACTCGCCAATTTTCATAACTTGTGGTTTGCCAGCGAGACTGATTTCACACTCGCCGGAAAGAATCTGGATCAACGCGGCTTGAGTGGAGGTGTGCTCAGTCAACTCCTGACCTTCCGTGAAACCAAACAGCACGACCCGCGAGCTGGCGGTGCGCATCAAGGTGCGGCTCACGATGCCATTGGGTGCAAAGCGGGTTTCGTCAGCGAGGGAAATCACTTTCTCCACATCGGACTCGATCAAAGGTCGTTCACTCATGCCCAAAAGCTAACGGAAGGCGACGGCGGATGCTTTGACGTGCGTCAAGGAATTGATCCAAACACAACCCGCTCCCGCCACGGTTTTGGGCAACGGACCAGAGTCACCAATCCTCTTGCGACGCGGGCGTGTGCCTGTCATTTTTCACCACGCCTGCCAGCAGCGGGCGATTGTTTATGTTTGGGCGTGATACCGATTTAGTTTCCCGGCGGCAGGCTTTGAAGATTCTGCTCATCGAGCATGATGAGGCTTTCGCCCGCGCCATCGGCGGGATGTTGGAGCAGGCGCGTGAAACGATCGGCGGCGTGGTGACGGTATCGTCGCTCGCAGAGGGTCTCGCCCGTATCGAGCGGGAAAGTTTCGGCGTCATACTTCTGGAATTCTTTCTCCCCGATGGCGCGGGTCTCGCGAACATCGCACTGCTACAGGATGCTGCGCCGCTCGTGCCGGTGATCGTGCTGGGCGCGGCGGATGATGAAGCCATCGCCGTGGAAGCAGTCCATGGCGGGGCGCAGGATTATCTCGTCAAGAGCCACATCAATCCCAACTGGCTGTTACGTTCCATCCGGCACACCATCGAGCGGCATGAGTCTGATCTGGCGTTGCTGCGCGCGGAGGAAAAGTATCACGGCATCTTCGATCATCTTGTCGAAGGTATTTTCCAGACGACGCCGGATGGAAGTTATCTGCTGGCCAATGCCGCGATCGCGCGCATCTACGGTTATACAAACCCGGATGAATTGATGGCCAGCGTGACGGACATCGGACGCAGGCTTTATGTGGCTCCCGGGCGGCGCGAGGAGTTCCGCCGCATCATGGATGAACACGACACGATCACGGGATTCGAGTCGCAGATTTTTCGCAAGGACGGGAGCATCATCTGGATTTCGGAGAATTGCCGGGCGATCCGGGATGCCAAGGGGCAGTTGCTGTATTACGAGGGCACGGTGGAAGACATCACGCAGCGGCGCATGGCGGAGGAGAATGTGCGTGAGTCCGAGGCGTTATATCATTCGTTGGTGGAGACGATGCCGCAGCATGTGTTCCGCAAGGATCTGCAAGGGCGCTTCACTTTTGCGAACCGCCAATATTGCCAGCATTACGGTTGCACGCTTGAGGAGATCATCGGCAAGACGGATTTTGATTTCTTCCCCATCGAGCTGGCGAAAAAATATCTGGCAGACGATCAACGCGTGATGGTCACCGGAAAAAGTTTTGAGATCGCGGAAGAACATCAACCCCTCGGCCAGGAGAAAACCGTGGTGCAAGTCGTCAAAACGCCGCTCTATGGGAAAGACGGCACTGTGATCGGATTACAGGGGATGTTTTGGGACGTGACCGAGCAGAAGCTTGCGGAGGAGCGTATCCGCAAAGCGCAGGAAAGTTTGCACGCGTCAGAAACGCTCTATCACTCGTTGGTGGACACGATGCCTCAGTGTATTTTCCGGAAGGATGTCGCGGGCAAATATACGTTCACGAACCGGGAGTTCTGCCGCTTCATCGGGCGCGCATCTGAAGAAGTCATCGGCAAAACGATCTATGATTTCCTGCCGCCTGAACTGGCGAAGTTGCGCGAGGAAGATGACCGTCGCGTGATGGAATCCGGCAAGGCGTTCACTCAAGTCGAGCAAAGCAAGTTCGAGAATCGCGAGGATCAATTCATTCATGTGTTGAAGATTCCCATCTTCGACGCGAGCGGTAAGGCGGTGGGGTTGCAGGGCATGTTCTGGGACATCACGGACATCAAGCTCGCCGAACAACGCATCCGCAAGGCGAACGACGAACTCGCCGCGAGCGAGGAACAGTTGCGCGGGAAAAATCTGGAGATGGAGAAAGACCTGAAGACCGCACGCGAAATCCAGGTGGCGATGTTGCCGCAGCAATATCCCGTGCTGCCGCGCGGCGCAGCGGCGGAGGATGCGGCGTTCCAATTCGCGCATCGCTATCTGCCCAGCGGCACAGTGGGCGGAGATTTTTTCAGCATCACACCCATCTCAGATACGGAAGTGGCGGTGTTCATCTGCGACGTGGCCGGGCACGGCGTCCGTTCCGCGCTCATCACGGCGATGATACGCGCGATCGTGGAGGAATTGCGCCCCATCGCACATGACCCCGGATTGTTCGTCACGGAACTGAACGCGAAACTGTGGGCGATCTTGAAACCCGCAGGCTCGCCGGTGTTGACCACGGCGTTTTATCTCGTCGGAGATTCAACCACGGGCCAGATGCGATTCGTCAATGCGGGCCATCCCAAGCCGATGTTGTTGCGCCGCTCGGAGAACACAGTTGAGCCTGTGAAAAACCACACGAAACAAAGCCAGCCTGCGCTGGGATTGTTTGAGAAGGCGGTTTATGAGACATCCGAAGCCAAACTCGCACCGCGCGACCTGTTGCTTCTGTTCACGGACGGACTTTACGAGGTTCACTCGCCGAAGGATCAACTCTACACCAAGGAGATGTTGCTTACGGCCACACAAAAACACCTCAAGAAACCCGCCACGCAATTGTTTGATGTGCTGCTGAAAGAAGTGCAAGACTTCGCCGTGGACCACGCGTTCGACGACGATGTCTGCATGGTGGGCCTCGAATACACCGGCGGCAAAGAGATCAAGCGTGGGTGACAAAACAGCGGAACACGTTTCCATGTTCCGCTGCCTGTCTAGTGTCAGTTCAGTGTTCGATTACGGAGCGAACAACGGCACGGGATCACTCCACGCGCTTTGACCTGCTGCACCGATGGCGGCCACGCGGAACCAATACTTCTTCCCGCTGACCATCGAGTTCAACGATGTTGCCTTCTTCGTGCTGTTGCCGATGACTTTGTACTCCAGTGACGCGGCATCCTCAGCGCGTTCGATGGTGAACGACTTGGCTCCTCTCGCACTTTTCCAACTCACATCCGCGCTGCCAGCGTGTTCACTCGGCAACACAGTCACATCAGTCGGAGCGGGCAACTCACCGATCGGCGTCGGTGGATTGCGAACGCTGAAACCAGCACTCTCGATTTTCGCCTTGTCGCCATCGCTCGCGCTCTCAACATAGTTCGCGAGCTGAGTGATGATCCAATCCAACGACGATGCTTGATCGTCTTGGATGGATGTTTTGGACTTGGCGATCTGCCGTGCGTTTTGTGCGTCATTGAACGCCGTTTCCAGCGAGTCCGATCCGCCCGTAACGGTGGGCAACGCTGGTGTGGGTGTGGGGAAATTCGGATTGCCCGTCATCGCTTGCACGATTTGACGGCCGAACTGGATTTTGTCTGGAACGGACATGCCGCTCAGACCGAGTTTTATGAGGTTCATGATGTTTGTATTTGTTTATTCCGACATCGGGCTGGACAAGGCCGACCCGTTCTGTTTTCCGTTTGGTTACAACAATAGCCGGAACAAACTCGCGCCGCTTCCCCGGCAAAACATTTTGCCAACGAACAACGCACGGGCTATCGGCACTCTGCATCGCTAACTGCATGCCAGCGCATAAACCCCTTAAAATCAATGAAGCCATTAAAGAACCCGGCAATTCTTGCCGAGCAAAGGCGACCTACCCGGCAAGTTCTACCTGTCAGATTGTTCCAGTCTTAGCTTCGATTGGAGCAATCAAAGGCTCGACACGCACAGCCTTAGTCAAGACGCGGGCAAGGTTGGTTTTGATCGGAGTAATCGAAACCTCACCGCGAGCAGTCTTGGTTTTACCCTGAGCAGTCAAAGATAATGTTGAAACAACCAGAGCTTTGAATGCAGCGGGGAAAGCTACATCGCGAGCAGACAAAGGTCAGACCAGAGCAATCGAATGTTTGACGACCACAACAGAAGTGCTGACCGACGTATCCAAAGCAGCTTACTGAAAAGAGTTGAAGCGTTTTTTCTTCCGAGAAAAGGTTTGCAAAGCCCTGTGAAGGGGCTACAACCGTCTGCGTAGAGAGTATGTAATCCAATACAAAACATTTTGCGTAGCTTTGGCTACGGTTCTATCGAAAACCGCGAATTTTCCTTCACCAGAACCGACCAAGCACGCGCCCGACTGGGCGCGGCTTGGCGTTACTTCTGGTGAAGGCGCTTCGCGGTGCCTCGATAGGGGTGCGTCGGGTTCGCGCCCTTTCAGTTCCGTGGTGGAGTTCCGCAAGGGAAAGGGAACGACATGAAATATTCATTCGGAAGGGTTCTGGCGGTTATCCTCACCTCTGTGGTCGGTCTGCACAGTCTCACCTCCGTTTGCCGCGCCGTGCCGTGGAAACTGGATTACAAAGACGGCGAACAGATCAACCTCCAACAAGTCACACTCAAATCTGAAACGGGTCGTCTTGTGTTGGGCGCATTTTGGTCTATGCAGCGCACGCACTTTCCGCCGCTGCCGTGTTACCCCAAGTTTCTGACCGAAGCCGGATATGATATTCCCGTGTATGCGCTCGATTCAGAACGAAGTATTTTTCTAGTGGATGACCGCGCGGTGGATTACGACGCGATCTACAAGGCGCGTGAGAAAAAGAAACAGGAGGAGACGTTGTTGCGTTCGCTTGAGTTGAACACCGGACTGATGAGCATGGAGGAGTTTTCGTTGTTGGAGGGCGAAGGCGGAATGGCGATGATGAGTTATTCCTCCGATGACCTTTGGCTGGAGATCATCACCTACACGAACACGACGGCATCCCTTGTAATCCATCGGCCTGTGGGCGACGATAATCCGTCCCATGATATTTTTTACAGCACAGACTTGGCGTCACCGACGAACTAGCATTTTTTTATGAGAACATTCAAGACGAACGTGCTGGCCACAGATTTGTGCGACATAAAGGGCTTTTTCCGTCTGGCACCCACTAACGGCTCGCTGACCATCACCACGACAAACTCGGCATTGAACATGGCGCAACGTCTCGTGCCTCCGTGGGTGACGGTTACCAACGCAAACTACATCGGTGCATCGGGTGCAAAAGGGATATTTACGGGCGGGCATGGAGCGGGTTTGCCGATTGAAGCTGGAGTCATTTTATCTAGCGGGCTTGCTAACGATGCAGTTGATTCAAACACGATAGGTAACCAAGGCTTTCCAAACTTTACCGATTCCGATGTCGATTTAGACTCGCTTGTTGGTAGTGATGTAAAAAATGATGCGTCGGTTCTTGAGTTCAATATTTCTTCAACGAACTCATTTTTCTTGGAGTTCAAATACATCTACGCATCCGAGGAATACCCGAATTACATCAACACGTTCAATGACCCAATGGGTATTTTTGTGACCACTAATCAGTCAGGTACGAATTGGATCATTACGACAAATAACAATATTGCGGTAGTTCCGGGAACAACGAATGTTTCTGTGTCGGTAGCGACTATAAACGGAGGGTTTGAAAATGGTAACGGCGTAGTTATTGCCCCGGCTAATCCCCAATTTTACGTGGACAACTTCGATCCCATTCTCAGCTCTGTTATCTCCAATGCAGCACCATCAGCCGTATTTAACATACAATTCGACGGGATGACCATCTTGTTGAAAACAAAATATTGGATACAAGCAAATGTCACGACCCATATAAAAATTGGGGTCGAAGATTATGCTGATGCGGGCTTTGATTCTGCCGTTTTTATAAAAAATTGGGAAACAGATTCTTGCAGTCAAAATCATTAAAAATCGATTAAGACTATTATGAAAATAAAAAATACACTCATTAATCTAACGCTTTCATGCTTCGCGAGCGTTGTTGCTTATGGCCAAGGAACCCTCTACTTCAATGGCCTGTCGCGCCCATCGGATGGAGCTACGATAGTTGCAAGTGATTCTTGGCGAGCAGTTGGTTTTCGCACTGGTACTAACGAAGGTGGCTATGTTCTGAACTCAATTCAGCTTTTGATGTCTTCGCCGATCTCGAGTGCTGGTCTGCTTTCCGTTACTTTCCATAGTGGAGCAGGTAGTCCTGGAGCCAACCTCGCAACACTCACGGGTGCTGAACCAACGTTGGCGGGTACATACAATTATTCCTCTGCGGG
This sequence comes from Verrucomicrobiota bacterium, assembly GCA_031423875.1. Taxonomy (GTDB): domain Bacteria; phylum Verrucomicrobiota; class Verrucomicrobiia; order Limisphaerales; family JADLHS01; genus JADLHS01. Next base: position 13,308 of record JANPGI010000439.1, read on the forward strand.
TCTTTATATGCCACCGATGACAGTTTTTTGGGTTGTGTTGACGACGGATGCTCCTGCATCTGTTGGGTATCACCAGTGGAGTATTCCACAAGATTTACCCGGACCTGAATATGATACTATTGACGGCTGGCTTGGCGGCGCATTTTTGGGTTCGGTCAATGGAGTTAGCTGGTCTGCCGAAAGACCAAACCCCTTCCAATTTGCAGTAGGGGCAACCGCAGTGCCCGAGCCGTCAGCAATCGCTTTGTTGAGCGGCGGAGTGATTGCGATGTTGATGTCGCACAGACGAAACAAACGTAAAAACATCGGAAAGTAGTGGGCCGGAACTTCAATGCGGCAAACCGATGTCGCGGCTCAGTCTGGTTGCGGATTCTGCGTCCACCCATTTCACCAGCGCGATGAAGTTCAACAGTGTGGGGCTGTCGGCTTTGGCTTTGAACATGTTCTTCAGACTGCTCAACACCTTGGCGTAAGTACCCGCGTATTTCTCATGCGTCAGGCGCGTGACGTAGGTCTCCAACACAGCACGCGCGATCGGATCGGTGCGACCATCCGCCAGATACGGCAACTGACAGAACGTGCGGATGAAAGCAATCGGCTCGGACTCCACGAGCGTGATCCAGCTTTGTTTCACCTCATCGCTGTCGTACTTCGCGTGTAAACGGTCGCGGATGGCGGCGGCCACGATGGAGGGATCAGCGCGTTGCAGGATGAGTTCTTTGATCCTGTCCCACGCGAGTTCGCGTTCAACTTCAGGCGAAAGATTCGATTTGGGGCGCATCTCTTCTTCCAATCCTTTCAAGCCCATCTCCGCTCCGATGGCGCGGCCCAACGCCTCGGCTTCTTCGCGCTTCAACCGGTCGCAACCCATGATGCCGCGTATGACAAGTTTTTGCCGCACTTCTTGCGCGACCAATCTCAGGATTTCGGCGACGGATTTCGGCGTGGGTGGCTTTTGCGGTGCGGGCGGGATGATGGCGCGGACGAACTCGTGGATGACTTCGTTTTCGTCAGTGAGCTTCTCCACGCGCAGGCGGAGAACATATTTCAACATGCGCAACAGTCCGCCGGACTTGCCGATGTTGTTGATGACCATCAACCGATGATCGTGCGAAATGATGAATGCGAGCAGGCTCTCGGCTTGCGTGATCCATTTCAGATCGAGTGTTTCCTGACCGGGCGCGAGCGCGAGTTGCTCGATCAGCACCGGCAAGCGCGAGGCGAAGATCACATCCGGCGCTTCTGTGGCTTGATTCTCGTAGTAGTTGAGCAGCTCCAAGATAAAGGTGAGGCGTTGAAAAGCATTCTTCTGCGCGCGAGTGGCGTCGGTGACGGCGCGACTTTTCTGGATGCGATGAAACAGCGCGGTGAGTTCCTGCTTCTTCGCGGCGGCGAGCGTCGTGTTCTGCGCGAGCAACGCCTCAAAGTCCGGCTTGAATGCGAGCACGATTTCTTCCTGTTTGGGACGCGGATTCAATTTCGCGTCCGTAGTGAGGTCGTTGAAAAACTGAAGCGCGTCCTCACCGAACTCACGCAGCACGCGTTCCTTGGTGACCTGGCCTTTGACAAAGCAGCGGTTCGCGCGGATGGCTGCGGGCGTGAAGAACGATTTTGGATTCGAGACCAGACCGCGCAACATCGCGATCTCCAGCGGTGGATCGGTCTGGATCAATTCTTCCACGGCAGGCTTGATCGCCTCGGACAGATCACGCTTGGCTTGCTCCAGATTTTTCAACACGGTCGGCTGCGGCAATGACGATTCTACGCTGCCCCTGGAAAGCGCGGCACAGACTTCTGCCACATTCGCGTTGTGCTCGACGAGCTTGGAAACGACAACTCCCACATCATTGATGGGAAGTTTGCTGACAAGCCCTGTGAGCAGGAGAATCAATTCACCGTGCGACCGTTGGCGATGTTCGACCACGCGTTCGAGCAGGAGGCGTAGCGTCTTGTTTTCGCGTTCGAGCAGGGCGCGCTCGCCTTCGAGTTGACCCACGCGCGTCTTCAAGTCCAGCCAATCGCGCTGAACTTCTTCAACTGAGACAACGGCCTTGCTCAGGATCACGGTATTGGTGTCGGACATGTGACTAGCTTGCCTCAATTGCGACGGAAGTTTCCAACCAAATTTTGCGATAACATTACCACCTCAACCGGCCTGCTGCGGGTTAGCAAAACCGTGTAGTAGGAAAGTGGAATAGTTCGCGCGAAGAACGCGAAGGCGGCGAAGGGATGAAAAGAATTCGGCTCACTCGGTGAACTAAACCTATGATGCAATATCTACACCCCATTGTTTTACTTCGCGTCCTTCGCGCGACTCATCAGGGTTCAACTGCATTGATTCGGGTTAGAGATTGATTTCACCGCCAACAATTCGTTCAATGTCGTCGGATTTTTTCTGACATGAACATTCACGAATACCAAGCCAAACAACTTCTCGCTCAATACGGCGTCGCGGTTCCTCCGGGCGATGTCTGCTCCACTCCCGAACAAGCCAAGGCGGTCGCGGAAAAACTTTTCGGCGCCGGCAACAAACTCGTCGTGGTGAAATCGCAGATCCACGCGGGCGGTCGCGGCAAAGGAACGTTCAAGAGCGGCTTTCAAGGCGGCGTGAAACTGTGCAAGAGCATTGAGGACGTTCACGAGAAGGCCAAAGCCATGCTCGGTCAGGTGCTCGTCACTAAACAGACCGGCCCGGATGGACGGCTCGTCAGCAAGCTGCTCGTCGCCGCGGCAGAAGAGATCAAGAAGGAGTTCTATCTCGCGGTGTTGTTGGATCGAGAGACTTCCCGCCCGCTCATCATGGCCAGCACTGAAGGCGGCATGGACATCGAAGAAGTCGCCGAGAAACATCCCGAGAAGATCATCAAAGAGCAGATTGATCCCGCTGTTGGCATCATGCCGTATCAGGCGCGCAAGATCGCTTCCGCGCTCGGACTCAAGGGCGACACCTTCAACAGCGGTGTGAAGTTGCTCATGGGCGTTTACAAAACCTGGTGGGAATGCGACGCCGCGATGGTTGAAATCAATCCGCTCTGCATCGTGGTCGGCGCGGACGGCAAGGAATCACTTTGTGCCGTGGACGCCAAGATCGGTCTCGATGACAACGCGCTGTATCGCCACAAGAACATCATGGAGATGCG
>JANPGI010000440.1:0-2380 GCA_031423875.1 Verrucomicrobiota bacterium
GCGCGCCACCGCGCAATGTTCTTCTTCGGTTCGCGAACAACGCGCGGTGGCGCACGTCGGCACCGACCGCGAGGGCGCGGTCGGACACACGCGAGGCGCGTGTGCTCCCCGTGCAGCCTCGCAACCGTTTGACTTCGCACACCGCTTCTCTACTTTCCACGCGCGTGTCTGAAACAAAATCATCCGCCGTCATCCGCCTACGCGGAGTCCGGCACAACAATCTCAAAAACTTTGATCTCGATCTGCCGTTGCACCGGCTCATCGTCATCACAGGCTTGAGTGGTTCAGGCAAAAGTTCGCTCGCATTTGACACGCTTTACGCCGAAGGCCAACGGCGTTACATCGAAACATTTTCCCCCTACGCGCGGCAGTTCTTTGATCGGATGGACAAGCCCCAAGTGGACAGCATCGAAGGCATCCCTCCCGCCATCGCCATCGAACAGCGTAACGCCGTCCGCTCCACGCGCTCGACCGTCGGCACGATGACGGAGATTTGTGACCACATGAAAGTCTTGTGGCCGCATCTCGCGCAACTCCACTGCCGTGGCTGTGGTCAGCCGGTGCGGAAAGATTCCCCGCAAGGCGTGTGGCAACGGATCCAGGGGGCTGAGGTCGGAAGCCAGAAGTCAGAAATCCTCATCACCTTCGACGTGCCGCTTTCAGACAAGCTCCCGCTTGACGAATCCCTCGCGTTGATTTCCAAACAAGGCTACCAGCGGCTTTTGGTGAACAATGAAATCATACGATTGGAAGAATTCGGTTCACGCACCACGCCTCACGCACCACGCTCCCTCACAGTAATCCAAGACCGCATCAAACTCGCGCCCGCCGTCCGCTCCCGTTTCGTCGAAGCCTGCGAGCAAGCCTACCACTTCGGCAAAGGCAAGTTGAACATTTGGGAAATCCACCCTCCATCTTCCATCCTCCATCCTCGCGCCTTCTCGAACAGATTGCACTGCGCCGCCTGCGACATCGCTTACCCCGCCCCCTCGCCCGCGCAATTTAGTTTCAACCATCCGCTCGGCGCGTGCCCGACGTGCAAAGGCTTTGGCCGCACCATCACGATTGATTACGACCTCGCGATTCCCGATCGCTCGCTCACATTGGAGCAAGGCGCGGTGAAGCCTTGGCGCACCGGTATGAGCGCGGAGTGTCAGAGCGACCTGAGAAAATTCTGTAAATCGCGCCATGTGCCGATGGATGTGCCGTTCAACCAACTTTCCGCCGAGCATCAGAGTTGGATCGTTGATGGCGAAAAAGATTACGGCAAGGATGAGCAACACCAGTGGCCGCGCGCGTGGTACGGCGTGAAGGGATACTTTCGCTGGCTGGAATCAAAATCCTACAAGATGCACGTCCGCGTGCTGCTCTCACGCTACCGCGCCTACGCGAAATGCGCGGAGTGCGGCGGCACTCGGCTCAAGCCGGACGCGCTTCTATATTTCCTGAAGATAGAGGATGGAGGATTGAAGATAGCAAAGACCGCCGAAGCGGTGCCTCCATCCTCGCTTTCCTTACCGGCCTTCTACGCCCTGCCAGTCCGCGATGCGCTCGTGCTGATTGATTCACTGACGCAAAACCCGGCCGCAAAACCCAAGACCCAAGACCCAATCACTCACGCTTTGAGTGAAGTCCACGCCCGCCTTGCTTACCTCGACGAAGTCGGTCTCGGCTATCTTACGCTGGATCGTGCCACGCGCACATTGAGCGGTGGCGAAACCGAGCGAGTCAATCTCACCACTTGCCTTGGCACGCGATTGGTCAACACACTCTTCGTCCTCGATGAACCCAGCGTGGGCCTCCATCCACGCGATACCGATCGCCTCGTTCGTATCCTTGAAAAACTTCGCGATACGGGCAACACCGTCGTCGTCGTCGAACACGAAGCCAGCGTCATGCGGGCGGCGGATCAGATTGTGGACATCGGCCCGGGCCACGGCGCGACTGGTGGCGAAGTGGTCTTCCAAGGCCCGCTCCCCGCATTGTTGAAATCGAACACATCCCTCACAGGTCAATACTTGAGCGGACGAAAACAGATTGAGATTCCGCCGCGCCGCCCCGTTCACCTCGCGGTTGCGAATGTGAGTTCGCGGCACACCAAGAAACCAGACAGCCGTGTTCTCACGAACACAGCCACGCTACGCATTGAAAACGCCACGCATCACAACCTCCAGAATCTCTCCGTCGAAATTCCGCTCGGTCGCCTCGTCGCCATCACCGGCGTGAGCGGCTCGGGTAAATCCACTTTGGTGCGCGACATCCTGTTGCCCGCGCTGACGGACAAACTCAGAACTCAGAAGTCAGATGTCGGAGATCAGAAGTCCGAGGACGACGAATCACCCGACGCTGCGCCGACTTCTGACCTCCGACCTCTGACCTC
>JANPGI010000441.1:0-10291 GCA_031423875.1 Verrucomicrobiota bacterium
ACCCGGTGCGACTTTACCCAAACAGTTTTGTGACGCCAGCTTTGTTTGGAAAGGGAATGGTGGCCCGGCACGGACTCGAACCGTGGACCAATTGATTAAGAGTCAACTGCTCTACCAACTGAGCTACCGAGCCAACCAAGGCTGCGGAGCATCTCAATCCCTCTTCCTCTTGTCAATCTCGCTGCTGATTTTTTTCGGTCTGGACGCTACTTGGCTGATCGTTTCCTTGCGATCCGCGTTCACGATGAGCAGCCAGTCGCCGACTGATGGCGTCTCAAATCTGAGGTTCGCAGCGTTCGCTTGCGAGTTCGCGGCGCGTGTTTCGCCCGTGCGCGGATTCAGCCAGGTTGTTTTCCCATTCGCCGGAATTATTTCTGTCGCCACGCTGACGATGCGTTCTTGCGGAGAATAAATCATGGCCATGTCGCGTGTCTCCGTGATGGACGCCGCGAGATGATTCATCGGAGAATCAAGCCAGGTCTGTTTCACGAGGGTTTTTGTCGAGGGTTCAAGTCGCCAGAAATCTTTTGCAGCAAAACAATCTGCCATCGGTGCGATGGCTGTCGCTCCTGTCAGCGTCAATGCTTGCCGCCACGGTTGGGAGGCGTCGTCTGCTCGCGGTATCACATTCCATTCTGAAACATCTCTGGCGGCGTAGCTCACTCCGGCAGGCGTGTTGAGCAGGAGACTCCACCACATCAACCGCCGTGAGAGATCGGTGCTGACGTTGCGAACAGTGCCGCTCGATGCCGCGCCTTCGAGTGCGGGGTTGATCGTGATGATCGGGCGCAACGGAGTTTTTTTTCGCTCCGCTGACACCGGGCCATTCAACAACCACGCGAGTGACGCTTCATCCGTCGTCGTTGACGTCTGAATACCGAAGATGTTTGCCCAACGTTCCTGTCGGAAACCATCCAGTGCCCACAGCGATTCTCCAGGAAGCAAAACCACGGGCGCGTGTGATACGGCATTGAAGACTGCGCGTCCGATCCGCTGCCAGCGAGCGGCTTGCGTGCCGGTGCTGTCGCACTCGAACGCCACCACCCACGCCACATCGTCCGCGCCCCAACGCGCCACCGCGTAACGCATCAGCGCGATGGCTTGATCTTCGGGCAACGCGATGTCCGTGGTGTCGCCGATTTCCCAGAGCGGTGCGATGGCGTTGAGCAGTCCGGCGCGATTCGCGACTTCAATCTTTGAGTCCAGTTGCTTTGCGAAATCCAGATTCAAAGTCACGCGCTCGCGACCATTGAACGCAGCAGCTTTCATGTTCTGCTTGTCAGTCTGCAAACGCCATGTGGTGACGTTGAACTTCTGTGAGGCGCGCGTTTGGGTGTAATGCGCCCACTCGCTCGCGGAAGATTTCGCGGCGGCGAGCCACGCAGTATCGCCGAGCCAGAGGAACGGCGTGCGGTCGGCGTGTTCGAGATGCTGTTGGTCGCGCGCGATTTGAATCGGGCCGTGTTTTGCGAAACGCGAATCACCCTTTGCCGCCGTGCAATCGAACTCGCCCGACTGACCGTTCAATCCGCGATTCGCCGTGTCCGAACACATCGTGTAATACTTCCAACGTCCGGGGAACGTTGGCTTGAAGCGTACGCGCCATGTCTTGCCGCCATCCCAGAATCCATAGACGCGATTCGTTTCGCCGAGCGGTGACACGAACAGCGCGCGCACCTCCGCTTGTTGAAGGGCGTTCGTATAGTTCACGCTGCTCTTGAGCGTGATCTCAGCACGTTGCCATTTGGAGACGGAGAAGATTTTTTCCGCGCGAGCGGCGATGGGCAAGCAGAGCAGGGCGGATGTCGCCGCTGCCAGAAACAATCGGGTGAGTTTGTCGTGTGCCATGTGCGCTTCATGTGAACGAAAACCGCGCGGCGTGTCAAACTTCTGAAACATCAAGGCGCATCTTTCCGCTGCCTTTGGAACGCCGCCTTTAGGCGGCAGCAACGTGGCAAATCATGCTGCTGCCGTGTAAACGCGGCGTTCCGATTAGTCGAAGGTGCAACATCAGGGTGTAGTATCAAGATTTGGTTGATTGCGTTTCCACTCCGAAGCGCGTCTTGACGCGATGGCACTTCACGATAGCCTACGCTCCCTGCGTCAATCAGTTGCCGCACGCGATACAAAACAGATGTCATCCAGCCCTCACACATCCAAAAAGAAAGCCGAACACGGCGAACTCGCCGCGCAGCTTCGTGCTGCTGCTGAGTTGTTGGAAAAGGCAGCGGCGAATCGCGAAGTGCTGGGGCAACTCTCTCAGGAAGAACGCACGCGCTTGCTCAAGGCGGCGGGAGACATCTATTGCCCGGACGTGCGTGAACGTCGTCGGCTTGTCAAAGCCACTTCGCGACAGCGCAAGAGCGACAGGACGGATCGCGTCCAATCGGTGTTGAACGAAACTGGCATCCGCACGTTGCGCCGTAAGCCCGTGTTCACAACTCCGAATCTTCCGCCGCCGCCCGCCATCGAACCGCAGGAAGTGGAGAATGATTCCGAGTTCCGCGAAGTCGTCGAGCCCCAGAATTGTTACATCTGCAAGAAGGATTACGCGACCATTCATCACTTCTACGACCAACTTTGTCCCAAGTGTGCGGATCTGAATTTCCGCAAACGCACTGAGTCGGCGGATTTGCGCGGGCGCGTGGCGCTGCTCACCGGCGGGCGCGTGAAGATCGGTTATCAGGCAGGCATCAAACTGCTGCGTGCGGGTGCGCAACTGATCGTGACGACGCGTTTCCCGCGCGACTCGGCGATGCGTTACTCGCAAGAGCCGGACTTTGCCGACTGGGGGCGTCGGCTCGAAATCTTCGGGCTGGATTTACGACACACGCCGAGCGTGGAGGCGTTTTGCCAGCACATGAAGCAGAAGTATTCGCGGCTGGATTTCATCATCAATAACGCGTGTCAGACCGTGCGCCGTCCGCCGGATTTTTATGCACACATGATGGCGGATGAGAACAAGGCCTTGCACGCGATGCCGGAGAATGTGCGGCATCTGGTCGGCGCGTATGAGGGGTTGCGCGGTTATCACATCCTGCCGGAAGGCGGAGCGAATGTTGGAGTTCAAGCTTCAGCTAGTGTGGCGGACACGCTAAAGCGTGAACTCCAACATGCCGGACTCACGCACGCCGCCGCTCTGTCGCAAGTGCCGTTGCTGCCGGAGGAACTCGCCGCACAGAAGGCGTTGTTCCCGGAAGGCAGGCTCGATCAGGATTTGCAGCAGGTGGATTTGCGCGAGCACAACTCCTGGCGAATGCGGATGCACGAAGTTCCCGCCGTGGAATTGTTGGAGGTTCAACTCGTCAACGCCGTCGCGCCGTTCATCCTCAATGCGCGGCTCAAGCCGTTGATGATGCGTACGCCGGAGCGCGACAAACACATCGTCAATGTCTCGGCGGTGGAAGGGCAGTTTTATCGGAAGTTCAAGACCACGCGCCATCCGCACACCAACATGGCCAAGGCCGCGCTCAACATGATGACGCGCACGGCGGCGGCGGATTATCACGCGGACGGCATCCACATGAACGCGGTGGACACGGGCTGGGTGACGGACGAAGACCCGGTGCATATCGCGACGCGCAAGGTGGCGGAGCATCGCTTCCATCCGCCGCTGGACATTGTGGATGGCGCGGCGCGCATCGTTGATCCGATCATCGCTGGCATCAACACCGGCGAACATCTCTGGGGAAAATTTCTGAAAGACTACGTGCCGACGGATTGGTGAAGGAACACCGTGTTCACGCGGCAGGGCGAGGGGTGTGGCTAATTACAAATCCGATTCGGAAAGACCGGCGATTTTCATCTGGTGTTTCAGCAAGCCAAGTTTCAACGGCTGATTGCCGTGAACCGGGATGACGATGCGTTCCCGCTGACCTTCTTTGGTGAAAATATGATGACTGCCGTTGATGCGCTTGAGCCGCCATCCGTGATTTTGAAGGACGCGGACAAAATCCTTGCCGGAAATTTGTTTCACACCGTCAGTTCCAGCACACTGTCGCTGGCGTTGGTTGCGGTCACTTCGTCATCCACAGACAGCCACAGTTGAATCGCCTCGCGCAGGTTGGTCTTCAACTCGTCGAGTGTTTCAGCTTGGGTGAGACAGCCCGGCAAGGCTGGCACTTCAGCCCAGAAACCGCCTTCTTCCGCGTTGTGGATGATGGCTTTCAATGTCATGGCGATTTTATAGCTCAATTCTGGCAACCACTCAAGGGCGCAAATTCAAACATCGTGGACGGCGCGCATCGTTGACCCGATCATCGCGGGCATCAACACCGGCGAACACCTCGGGGAAAATTCCTGAAAGACTACGCGCCGACGGATTGGTGACGGAGTAGGGAAATGGAAAAGTTTCAGCCTATCTCTGTATTAGACCACATCTTCGTCATATCACTGTCTCTTCTCTGGCCAAGTGTGCTGCAAGCACACGTCCGACTTGCCATCAAACTCGCGCACCGCGTATTTCGAGACAAACTCCGCAATCGAGCCGGGCGGATCAGCATCTGCGCCAACCATACTATTGCAAAAATGATACGTGCTGTAATACCAGCGTCCATCAGAACCATGAGCGATAAACAGATGGTCCACGAACCCGCTATTCAGACCGTGACGTGATGCATAAACCAAATACTCGCCGTTCGTCATCAAAAGCACATGGTCGTGTGTCCAACCAAAATTCAGGTTCGGTGTCGGATGCTTAATCTGGTCAATCTCAGTAAGAACCTCCTCATTCGTCATGGATGTCTTGGCGAGCTGCGCCAAAGCGTCATCCTTCCATATCTTCCGCGTGTGCTCGTATCTGTGCTTCACTACCGACCTGCAACCAACCACGAAAGCCACGATGAGAACAGGAATCGTGAGCCAAATGACGAGCTTACGATTGACTGCCCCGGACTGACGCGAGGTGGTCATGTGGTCTAACGACCCAAGCTCAGCGACCCGGCGCACGGGACGCTACGATTGCAACCGCGACGCTCCCGCCGGGTTCGCTGCAGCGCATGGTTAGGCAGCATCATCGTGTCTATCCAATTCAAACTTGTAAGATAAAAAAGCAATGCCCCAATATCCGAAGGGCGTTGTCCAAGACCAGAAACCTGTCTCAATGCCGGCAATCAATAATCCCCAATGAACGAATCCCAACAGCGTCACAACCCCGATTCCTATGAGAACGGCTCGGCGGCGATTTGGTTGGCTAGGTGACATAGACATACAATGCGGCCTAACATCTAACTAGGCATTGCGTTTTGCAGCCTATCTCGGTTCATGGTTGCGACGGTATTCCCGGCCTAATTGCATGTCGAGCAGCCTTTTGTTTCAGGAAACCAACGGAAACCTTCAGCGACAAAGGCTGCAAGTTTTACAGACCGCCATCAGTTGATGCCGAGCAACTCCACTTCAAACACCAGCGTCGCGTTCGGCGGGATTGCACCGGGATAACCATCGCGGCCATACGCGAGCTCTGGCGGGATGGTGAGTTTCACCTTGTCGCCGATTTTCATCTGTGCCACGCCAATGTCCCATCCGGCGATGACTTGGCTCGCGCCCAGCACGAAGGCGAACGGTTCATCGCGGTCCACGGAGCTGTCGAACTTTTTGCCGTCCATGAAGCATCCGGTGTAATGCACGGAGACGGTGTCTCCCTTCTTGGGTGCTGCGCCGTTGCCGGTGGTGAGTTTCTCGATCTGTAATTCAGGATTTGCCATGCGCGATTGTGGTCAGGAGTTGGACTCCGGGTCAATCCAGCGTGTGATGTGTGAGTGGGATTCCAGCCGGGTGATGCGCGTCACCACGAGTCATTCACATGCCGCTACTACGCGTCTTTGCGTGGGAACAATGGCGCAGGTTCACCGATGGTGTGGCCATCATTCAAACCGCCCCAACCTGCGGTGGTGAATTTGTCCGGCACACCAAGCAACCCAAGTTGCGCGTAAATCCTCGTCGCCGTGCCGGGAATAAATGGCCAGAGCAACACGGCGAGTACGCGACAGGTTTCGGCGAGGTTGTAGAGGACCTCGTCGAGGCGTTTGGCTTGCGCGGGGTCTTTGGCCAGACTGAACGGCTTGGTCTGATCCACGTATTGGTTCGCGCGGTTGACGAGTTGCCAGATGGATTGCAGCGCGCCTTGCAGGTCGCTTTGCTCCAACAAGGCCTGCGTGTCGGCGGCCACTTTCGCGGCGTCGGGCGCGAGTTCATCATGGCGCGCGGGCACGATGCCGTTGCGATAGCGTTTCAGCATCGAGAGCGAGCGGTTGACAAGATTGCCGAGGCCGTTGGCGAGTTCGGCCTGGTAACGCGACTTGAATCCGGCGTCAGTCCAGTTGCCATCCGGGCCGATGGCGAGTTCGCGCACGACGTAAAAGCGGAATGCGTCCACACCCCATTCGGCGATGACGGCGACCGGGTCAACGATGTTGCCGGTGCTCTTGCTCATCTTCTCGCCGCCCTTTTGCCACCAACCATGCGCGAGGATTTGTTTCGGCAACGGCAGGCCCATCGCTTTGAGCATGATGGGCCAATAGACGGCGTGGAATTTCAGGATGTCTTTTCCGATGACGTGAATGTCGGCGGGCCACAAAGTTAGTCTTGAGTCTGAAGTCTGAGGTCTAAAGTCGGGGGCGGTGGCGAGAACGGACGCATCGCCATGAGCGGCGGGAATGGAAATGTAATTCACCAGGGCGTCGAACCAGACGTAGGTGACGTAGTCTTTGTCGAAGGGCAGGGGAATGCCCCAGTTCAAGCGCGCGAGCGGTCGCGAGATGCAGAGGTCTTCGAGTTCGTTGTTCTTGAGGAAGCCGAGGACTTCGTTGCGGCGATAGTCCGGCTGCACGAAGGACGGATTCGCTTCGAGGTAATCAATGAGCCATTGCTGATGCGCCTTGAGTTTGAACCAGTAATTGTTCTCCTGAATTTTTACGACTTCGCCGTAGGACGGATCGAACGTGCCGTCAGGGCGACGATCCTTTTCGGTGAGGAAGGTTTCTTCCTTGGCGGAATAAAATCCCTCGTAGGTCTTCTGATAAAACTCTCCAGCGGCGTGGAGCTTGGTGAGGATGGCCTGAACGAATTCCTTGTGCCGCGTGCTGGTGGTGCGGACGAAATCGTTGTTGGTGAGTTCGAGCTTTTGCGCGAACGCCAGCCAGTCGGCGGCGAGTTGGTCGCAGTAGGCTTGGGGTGTTTTGCCATCGGCTTGCGCGGTCTGCTGGACTTTCTGGCCGTGTTCGTCGAGGCCCGTGAGAAAGAAAACTTCCTGTCCGAGGCTGCGCCGGGCGCGGGCGATCACGTCAGTGATGATCTTCTCGTAGGCATGGCCGAGGTGCGGCTGGCCGTTGACGTAATCAATGGCGGTGGTGATGTAAAACGGTTTGCTCATCCGCGCGCAGTGTGGCGAAGCTGAAGGGGGTTTGCAATCGTGCGGAATTTAGTTCAACCACGAATGGACACCAATCCCGGAGATCCGAGTCAATGTTTGTCTCGATGTGGTGTGTCAATCATCGGAGGCGCGGGTGGAGTTATCTGGGGCGGCGCTTTGTTTTCAGATCGCTTTCTCAAAGCGATGACCGCCAGCACGCAACCTGTCCACGTCGGCAGCACGTCCAATCCATGAATGAATTCCAATGCGAACGTCGGCAACAGCAGTAGATGAAAACCAAGCAGCCAGATGGTGAATGCCATCGCGATCACATCAATGATCGCTGGCGCGAGCGGGACAAGTTGGAAAGGAATCTGCAACCCATCCGCCACAAGCGCGATGGTAACTGCGGCGACGATGCGCTTGATTGTTAGCGTGCGTGGAGCAGCGCAGGCGGCTTTGATTTTGTCGGTCAGCGTCACGGCGTTTGACTCTGATTGGAGGCGTGAAACATGTCGAGTGAAAGTTTGGCAGCAAACCGCTTTGACTGTAGGGCACGACGTAAGGAGTGCTTCCCCAAACGCCTCGTCACTTCGTCGCCTACAAGTCAGGACTCAAGACTACCGCCATTCGTGCTTCGGATATTTGCGCTGTAACTCGGATTTGATCTTCGGGTATTGCTCGCGCCAGAAGCTTGCCAAGTCAGACGTGACTTGGATGGGCTTCATGCCGGGCGTGAGGATGTGAACCGTCACCGGCACGCGACCCAGCGCGATCTTTGGTGTGGCGTTCACGTCGTAAAGTTCCTGGATGCGAAGCGAGATGAATGGCGGCACGCCCGGTTCGTAATTCACTTTCGGTGTGCGACCGTTTGAGAGTGTGAGGCGTTCGGGCGCGTGTTTATCCAGTAACTCGCGTTGTGTGTGTGACAGCCATGACATCACGACAGGTTTGACTTCGCGCTCCTTGATGTCTTTGTAGCTCACCGCGCCGTGGCAAAGTTGTTCGATGATCGCCTTCTTGTCGTCGTCGGTGATGGCGGGCAACAACAAATCCTCGCAGTGTTTGCAGAGCAATCGCAGCCGTTGCAGCCACTGCTCGACGTGATGATCCCAATTCGGCAATAGCAACCGTCCTGCATTGATTTCCTCCGCGAGCAATCGCGCCGCAGCATCGGCAGGTGGCGGATCAAGTCGCTTGGCGGCGAGTGCGAGGTCGCGAAAGCGCAACAGCTCGGCGGCCATCACGCGCTTGGCTTGCGCGTCCCATTGAACGTGGACTTCACTCTTGATGTCGTCGGGGAAAAGTTCCTTGAGCCACGCGGCTTCGATGGCGGTGGCGATGGAGAGGATGGTGTTCACCTCATTGTCACGCCCACCCACTTCGCGGATTTCGGCGACGACGAACAACTCTGCCTTGCTGACCACACTTTCGCGTGCGAGCACGCCGCGTCGTCCGTGAACGAGTTCGCAACGGAGCGTGCCTTGATCCATGCGGCGACCCACGCGGTCGCTGAAGCCGATGAGGATGCACTTCTGCAACGCCTCGTCCTTGATCTCGCGCGGCGTGATGTCGAGTCCTTCGTCCTTGGCGATGCGGAGGAATTGATCAAACAACGGGCCGACTTGTTTTGCCGTGACTGCGTGGATGCCGAGTCGGCGACACGCATCAACGCGGAATTGATTCTTTGATGCAAACGTCCACGCGCGCATGAGAATCCAGAAATCTGACGTGGCTTTTTCGCCGAGCAGATCGTCGCGGTCTTGTTGAACTTCTTTGCCGCCGCCGCGAAGCAGAAGGTCGCGGCCTTGCGTGAGCGCGGCGACGAGACAGGCTTGATGCACGCAGCCGTATTCGTGCGCGGCGAGCAACATGCGCGAGTAGCGCGGGTGCGCGGGGAAGGCGAGCATCTTGTGACCCAGTTCGGTGATTTGTAGCGGCGGTCGATGACCGCCGTCCTCTGGTTTGGCGGCGTCAGTTCGGCGGTCACAGACCGCCGCTACAGGTTTCAGTGCACCGAGATCGGTGAGAAGTTCCTCGGCGTGCGAGAGGGAAATCTCATCGGGTTTTTCTAGCCAGCGGAATGCGCGCAAATCTTCTACGCCTGCGGCCTTCAGCGTGAGGACGACTTCCGCGAGGTCGAGGCGTTTGATCTCCGGTAATTCTTGCGGCGCGCGTTCGTCGTGTTCCGAACGCGACCAAAGTCTCATGCACACGCCCGGCGCGGTGCGCCCGGCGCGCCCGGCGCGTTGATCGCTGCTGGCTTGGGAGATTTTTTCGATGAGGAGCGTGTTGATGCCACGACTCGCATCGTAGCGCGCCACGCGGGCGAGGCCGGAATCAATCACGAGTCGCACGCCATCAATCGTGATGCTGGTCTCAGCGACGTTTGTGGCGACGACGACTTTGCGTTGTTCGTAACGCGCTACGGCGGCGTCTTGATCGCGCGGAGAAAGTTCACCGTGCAATGGCAGCACGAGAAAACCGCGCGACTCGGAGACGTTGCGGATGGCGGTGATGGTTTGCGAAATCTCGAAGCCGCCGGGCATGAACACGAGCACGTCGCCTTCACCACCGGAGTTGACGAACTGGCTGAACGCATCGGCGGCGAGTTCCCACGGTGGCGGGGGATTCGCGCCGAGGCGGTGCGGGAGATATTCGATGTCCACCGGGAACGTGCGGCCTTCCGAGCGGAGGACGGAACACAAACTGTTAGCAGCCGACGTGAGTCGGCTCTGACTAATCCCAGAGTCAGATAGAGCGGACTCACGTCCGCTGCTACGAGTGGAGAGATAATTCTCCAACTCGCCTGCATTCAGTGTGGCGGACATGACGATGATGAGCAGGTCGGGGCGATGTTGTTCCTGAATGTCCAGCGCGCGGGCAAGCGTGATGTCGCCGTAGAGATGGCGCTCGTGGAATTCATCGAAGACGACGGCGGAG
>JANPGI010000442.1:0-3515 GCA_031423875.1 Verrucomicrobiota bacterium
TGACGCGTTCGTCGAAGCTCTGGCCTTGGGTGACGGACACCATTCGCACGATGTCGCATCCAGAAAAATGTTGTTGGTCAGCATCGTGGTTCACAACTATCCCGTGGCCATCGCGCTGCTGGGGATGCTGCTCCAATCCGGGATGAAACGCGGACGTGCCATCGGGGTGTTGCTTTTGTTCGCGGCGATGGCGCCGCTGGGGATGTTGATCAGCGCACACACGCCGCTGGCGAATTATTCCCGCGAACTAATGGCCATCGTCATCGGCATCTTCATGCACATCTCCACGACGATTCTTTTCGAGGCCAGCGATGTGCATCGGTTCAATTTCCCCAAGCTGGCGGCGATTCTTTTTGGGACTGCGCTTGGCGTGGGGAGTGTCTTGTTGTTCACGCATTGAAGCATGAACTCGGTTGCGTCAAATCGTGTCAGTCAGACGGACTCATGTCTGTTGCACACACGTCTGCGGCGGGAATCAAAAAAACTGACGGGTGCGCGGCGGGAAATCTTGCGCGTCCTGGAGAAGGAAACACGCCCGCTGACGAACAAGGAAATCTTCCAATTATTGCCGAAGGGCCGATGTGATCTCGCTACGGTGTATCGCTCGATCCAACTGCTCGAAGAGTTGGGGATGGTAAAAAAATTCGTCTTTGGCGATGGCTCGGCTCGGTACGCATTCATATCGGAAGGTGGCGACGCTCACCGGCATCATTTGGTTTGCACAAGTTGCCAAAAGATCGTGGAGATCGGAGAATGCATCGTGCGTGAACTCGAAGATCGCGTCGTGGCGAGAAGCAATTTCAAGGCGGTGACGCATCGGTTGGAATTTTTCGGCGTGTGCCCGGCGTGTCAGTGAGGTGAAAAGCGAAAGGCCGTGCTGTGATGCGCGGCCTTTGCTTTATGATTTGAAAGTTTTGTTTTGTTATGTCGCTTGTTCTATCTCCCAATCTGCGAGGTGCAGATACTCTTTTATCTTCCGGCGCTCGTGACGATTTTTCATCGCCTTCTTCGGCTGACTGTCAGCTTTGCGGAATGGATGTTTGGTGTCGCGAATTGCTTCCGTGATGGTTTCGATCATGTTTTTGGTCATGGCTCGTGACGAGTTGAGGTTTCATTGAGGACGACCTGCCTAGGAGCGCTTCCTTGTAAGCGCCCTTGTTGAAGTTCACTGAGACGGGCATAAACACCTCAGACAGGTCTGACCATATGACCACATTCCAAAGTTGTCATTCAAAATTTTCTGAAACTTTATTTCCCCGTCACAAAACTGGAAAAGTTATGCCTGCTGCCACGAAAAACAAGTTACGGGGAGCTTCGGGCGAGCTTTTGAGAGACGAAGATGCTGGTCACAACCAACATTGCGGCACAGCCAAGGAAGAGAGCAGGGGACGAAACTTCGAGGAGGATGATGGGCGCGCTGAATTGTCCGATGATGCGCGCTAGGCTACCTGCGCCTTGGGCCACGCCGATGTTTGCGCCTTGTTCATTGGCGGAAGTGAGGTTAGACAACAATCCGAACAGCGGTGGTCGCGTGAGACTTGAACCAATCGAGAGCAAGGCCAACGCGCCGAGCAATCCCCACCAAGCATGGCCTTCCGGCTGCGCGAGAATTCCCCATGAAAGCAGGCCGCTGCCTTTGATGAATGGCAGCATCGCAAGGCTTGCTGCCGTCAACATCAGGCTGACAGCGATGACTTTTGGCTCGCCGAGTTTCTTGACGATCCTCCCGATCATGCCGCCTTGCACGAATGCGCTGATGATGCCGCAATAGACGAAGAGGTAGGTGGCGACCGTGGCGGTTGAAGCATTGTCTTTGATGTTGATGCCAAAATTGTTGCAAACCAGCAGAGCTAGCGTGACCTCGAAGCAACTGAAACAGAGCGTGGAAAAGAAGAACACGATCACCAATAGTCCGATGCCGGGCGTAGTGAGTGTGTGTCGCCATTGATCGAGATGCGGACGTTCAGGAGCTTGTTCGGAACTGGGTTGGCGGCTTTCACGAAGGATGAACAGTGCGAGTAGGAAGTTGACGGCGCAGAACGCTGCCGCAACCCAGCCCGGTCCTGTGATGCCAAAATGTTTCAAGCTGACTCCGCCGATCGCCGGGCCAAAAATAAATCCCAACCCGAAAGCCATACCGATGAGTCCCATCTTTTTGGAGCGGCTTTCTGCCGGGGTGATGTCCGCGATGTAGGCCTGCGCCACGGTGATATTCCCGCCAAACGCCCCGGCAAACGCCCGCGCAATACCGAGTGTGACGAGTGCTGTCGTCGTATCTTGCAGTCCTGAGCCGAACG
Organism: Verrucomicrobiota bacterium; assembly: GCA_031423875.1. Taxonomy (GTDB): domain Bacteria; phylum Verrucomicrobiota; class Verrucomicrobiia; order Limisphaerales; family JADLHS01; genus JADLHS01. The sequence continues at coordinate 2,298 of JANPGI010000442.1, forward strand.
CGAAGATCGCGTAAGAGATGGTCGCGCCAGCCGTGCTGATGAGCATGATGGGGCGACGCCCAATCCTGTCGGAGAGACGTCCCCAGATGGGCGCGAAGACGAATTGCATGGCGGAGAAACACGCCAGCACGATTCCGATGGTGACGCTGCTTGCATCGAAACGTTTGGTGAAGACCGGTACGAGCGGCACGACGATGCCGAAGCCGATGAGGTCAATGAACACCGTCAACCAGATGATGAGGAGCGAAGGTTTTTTCATCGCTCAGAATCTGGAGTCACCGGGCGTCGCAGGTTTAGTCGTCGAAAACATGGGCGGAGTCTATTGAAGGCAATTGGCGCGTCAAGGTATGCGCTTGTCTAGTTCCCCGCCGGAGTTTGCCTTGGAGTGGGACAGGAAACTGTTCACCTCCTGCGCTTCACACGCATTTCACATTCCACGATGCCTTGGCGTCCATCTTGCGTCATCCGGTGCAAAGTCTGAGGACGCACAGAAGAATTTCCTATTTTAACGATGCAAACTAACGAAGCGAAGAATGCGGATGTCAAAGACAGTCGCAAGCGGGTATTGCTGGTGGACGATCATGCGGTCGTCCGTTTTGGCATCGCGCAACTGATCAATCGTCAGGCTGATCTGGTCGTGTGTAATGAGCAGGAAGATGCACGCAAAGCCCTAGACGCAATCACTAAACTGTCTCCCGATCTGGTCATTGCCGATCTATCGCTCAAGGACAGCAGCGGCTTGGAATTGATCCGCAACATCAAGGCGCAATATCCCAAGATGCCGATCCTCGTCGTCAGCGTTCATGATGAGACGGTCTATGCGGAGATAGCGTTCCGTGCCGGTGCGCTCGGCTACTTGATGAAGCAGGAAGCACTGGAAAAGATCATCACCGCCGTCCGCCGTGTGATGGCTGGCAGTGTGTATGTCAGCGATTCTCTCGCTGCCAAGATGCTTCAACAGCAGGTGCGCGGTAACACGGATGTGCAGCAGCCTGCGATCAAATCTTTGAGCGATCGCGAAGTCGAAGTCTTCCACCTCATCGGTCAATGGAAGAAGACGAAAGAGATCGCCGGAGAATTGCATTTGAGCGTCAAGACCGTCGAATACTATCGCGAGCAGATCAAACGGAAGCTCAATCTCAAAGACGCCTCCGAGCTCACCCAATACGCCACGGCGTGGGTGCAGCGCGAAGTGCCTGCCTGAATTTTGTTTGGTAC
>JANPGI010000443.1:0-10393 GCA_031423875.1 Verrucomicrobiota bacterium
GCATCAGCGTTATCTTTTTGCGAGCAACCACGTCAGCCTGCTCGACACCATCCTGCTTGGCGCACTTTGCTGGCGCGCGAATTGTTATCCCATCATCGTGCTGGGCGACAAATCTGTCTGGCACACCTCATGGCTGAAAAAACTTCTCAGCAGCAAGATCGGTTTTCTGTTGGAACGCGGGAAGAACAACCCGAACCGTATCAATGAACTTCAAGAGTTCGGTCGCGCTGGAAAAGAATTTCATCTCGTCGTGTTCCCGGAAGGCACGCGCGGCGACGGCGTGAACGTGGCGACTTGCCAGCCCGGAATCTATTTCATCTCACAGGAAGCCCGCCTGCCCATCGTCCCGATCTTTATCGAAAACATGCAGTTGATCTCCACCAAGGCCGGGAAGTTTCATCCGCTCGCAGGCTGGCGCAAAGTGGAAGTCCACTTCGGTGAAGCCATCCCGCCGGAGAACTATCTCGTCCTACCCCGCGAGGAGTTCACTGAGTTTGTGAGGGGGGAAATTGCGAAGGCGAGGGAGTAGCAACTCGCATCGCCATCAAACTAATTCCTTCTCGCACTGGCTTCACCGGACTGCTAAAAATTTGCGGCAACGCGATGGCTAAAAACTTTTCCAGCTTCAGCAAACAACTCGGCAAAGCGAAGACCGAAGAGGAGGTCAAACATGCCTATGCCGCACACTTCGCACTGGATTACGACACGGAGTTTCGCCATGACCTCTACTCACCAGAGATTTTCTTTGAGTTCAAATTCCGGCGCAGTCTTGAAAAGCGTAACGCCCGCGCTGCTGTACTTGCTCAGGTGATGTATTACGTTCGCCGCCTGCGCCTTGGTCGAGCGGAAAAAGTTGTGCCACCGATTATCTGTATTGCGGATTCCGATCAAGCGTTCTTTACCGACACGCACCGCTGGAAAAGATTCTTCGGCAACGAAACCAAATACGATTGGGAACTCGCACCCAGCCAGCCGGATGAAAAACTTGTCGCCGACATCGCGGCGGCGGCGGAGACGGAAGCCCTCAAGGTTTTTGAAGTTCTCGAGGAAGCGGAATACGAACTGTTCTCGCAACGTCTGGCGCAACATCGCACCCAGCAGGCGGAGTTTGATTTTCGCGTCAAAAAACTCATCACAGAAGACAACTTCGAGGAAGTTTTTGATTACTGGAACAAGTGTTTCGGCGATGCGGTTCGTAACGGTACCAAATCCTCGCGCTACTTTCTTTGTGACATCCAGCAAGGTCGTTCGGAATACAATCGGGCAGAGAACAAGGTTGTTTTCCTCATCGGCCCGGAGGAAAAGCGCGCCAAGAAAATCCTGCCCAAGGAATACGAGTGGTTCTGGTCAAACTACGAGAAAGTCACCGACGTTGCTGCGGCTCGCAACATTCTGGCAAAGGTTGACCGGCTAACGGACGACCCCATCCGCCGGTTCACAGGAGAATTCTTCACGCCCGTGTCGTTCGCACGCAAGGCGCACAGTTATCTCGAACGCGTCATCGGCCCGAAGTGGTGGACGAAAGGTTATCGCCTGTGGGACATGGCGGCGGGCACAGGCAATCTCGAATGGTTTCTCCCGGCGGACGCTTACAAAAGCATTTATCTCTCTACGCTCGCCGCCGAAGACGTGCAGCACTGCAAGCGCGTGTTCCCGGGTGCAACAGTGTTTCAATACGACTATCTCAACGACGATGTTGAAAGCTTGTTTGACGATCAATCGCTCTTCGACCGCATCAACAAGAAACCAGAGAACCTCACCCGCGACCTATACGATCCGAACATCAAGTGGATCATCTTCATCAATCCACCATTTGCTACATCGCAGAAAGCCGGTTACTCCGGCGAGAGCAAGAAAAGCGTCAGCGACACGAAGATTCGTCCCCTGATGCACGCACAGGGGCTCGGTGAAGTTTCGCGCGAATTGTTCGCACAGTTTCTGTTTCGCATCCGGCAGGAGTTCGCGGGCAAAGAAGCGCATCTCGGACTTTTCTCCACGCTCAAATACGTCAACTCGAACAACGACCAGAAATTCCGTGACCAGGTTTTCAAGTTTGGTTTTGAAGATGGCTTTGTGTTTTCGTCGGCCAACTTCTCGGGCACGCAGGCAGCAAATCCGTTCCCCATAGGCTTCCTCGTCTGGGATTTGGCAAAGAAGAAAAAACTGGAAGATCAAAAGCTGGAAGTAACGGTTCTCGACGACGACACGAGCAAGATTGGCCGTAAGCTGCTTGTCTCTGAACATCGCGACCGTTTCCTGAGCAAGTGGATTGATCGTCCAGACGCCACGGAGGTTTTCCCTCCGCTCGGCGGGGCGATTTCCGTGAAAGCGGGCAACGGCGATGTGCGAGACCGCGTGGCTGAAGGCTTTCTTGCATCGCTCATGTGCAAGGGAAATGATGTGCAGAACTACAACAACGTAGCGTTGCTGTCAGGACCGTATGTCAGTGCGGGTGCGCTGTCCGTCATACCCGATAATTTCGACAAGGCAATGATCGTTCACGCTGTGCGGAAGAACGTTCGCAAAACTTGGGTAAATGACCGCGACCAATTTTTGCAGCCAGAAGAAAAGCCCGGCGTGAGCCTTATCCGTCGTTGCGTAGTTTGGAGTTTGTTCGCAGATTCGAATCAGACTGCGTCGCTGCGCAACGTGGCTTACAAGGAAAAAGTATTTCAAATCACGAACCACTTCTTTCCATTCAAGGTTGCTGCCGTGAAGAAGTGGGCTGTTTCTGATTCCGACATCGCGCACTCGCTCAAAACTGACACCGAAGATCGTTTCGTGGCCAATTGGCTAGCTCAACAAAAATTGGATGCCGACTGCGAGGAGCTTCTGAATGTCGGCTGCGAAATTTACCAGACGTTCTTCAAAACTTTCAAAGACCTGCCAACTTCAAAGTTCAAGGTGGAACATTGGGACGCAGGTTGGTGGCAAGTTAAGAAATGTCTCGTCGAAGCCGGACTCGAAGACGAACGATTCAAGCAGATCGAAATTCTGAAAAAGAAAATCGGCTCGAAGATCAGCAGCGAGGCGATGGATTTGGGAATCATCGGCTTAACGCCCACGACCGACTGATTTGCAGCCGCCGATCAAACAAACTCCCACCGATCAAACATCGCAGCCTGGCCGCAGGGTTGACCGGCTTCGGTGATGAGATTCCAAACCGTGGCGCGATGGATTCGGAAGCGACGGCCTGTTTTTGAAATCCGCACACCAGAGTAGTCATCAATGAACCCACGCGTTGTCACCTCCGCCAGCAATCGCGCCCGCTCCTCGCGATTCGGCGCTTCTGTAGTGAACCGTGACGGCGTGCGCGTCAGCTCCTCCCAAGTCATTTCCCAGAGAGTCAACGCGGCGCGATTGCCATAGTTCAATACGGGATCAGCCTCAGTGCCGTGCGAGACGAGAATGAATGCCGCTTCAAAAACTTTCCGCGATAACGCGAGTGGTTCGCTTGAGCCGGGAAGAAGGTCGCGTCCGGTGAAGCGTCTCAAGCTCTGCGCCAGACATGCCGTGTGAGCTACTACGAATTCGCTCTGCCAGATTTCTGTCATTGGAAGGAAATTATTCAGCCACGAAAAGGCACAAAGGAGACGGACAAGACGCCTGACAGTGTATTCCGCGGTGTTTCATTTTGTGCTTCTTGTGCCTTTTCGTGGCAATCCATCTGCGTTTCCGGGCTTCATCCCAACCCTTCCGTCTCGCCAAGTTTTCCGCTGGCGCGTGCATGGCGGCCATAGACCCACTCAAACATCGGCGACGCCATGAGCGTGGTGACGATGGCCATCAACACCATCACGGAAAAAAGTCCGGCCTCGATCACGCCCTTTTGCAGACCGATGTTGAGGATGATGAGTTCCATCAAACCACGCGCGTTCATCAAAGCACCAACGGCCAGCGCGGTGCGATTGTCCTGCCCCGTGGCTCGCGCCGCCGCCCAACACGCCACGCCTTTGCCCAAACATGCCGCGAGCAATACGACTGCCGCGATGGTGAGCATCTGGAGCGAGTTGACCATGTCCAAGCGCGTGTTCAATCCTGAATAGGTGAAGAACATCGGCAACAATAGAACCACGGTGATGGGTTCAAGCTGCTTCTGCAATTCCCGCGTCAACGCGCCTCGCGGCATCGCCACGCCCAGCAGGAATCCGCCGAACACCGCGTGAATTCCGATGGCATCCATCATCCACGCGGCGATCATGAACAACATCAAAACAACACCAAGAATCGTATTAGAGAGCTTGCCCTCGCGCTCAACGGCGTCGCCGAGCGGTTTCAAAAGTTTCGTGCCGATCGTCGTGATGATAACGCCGTAGGCGATGCCCCCTGCGATGGCTTTCACGGCTACCATCGGTCCATCGCCGAAACTTGCGAGCACGATGGCGAGCACGCACCACGCGGCAGCGTCATCAATCGCTCCTGCCGCCAGCGCGAGCGTACCGAGCGACGTGCCAGTCAAGCCACGCTCGTAGATGATCCGCGCCAACATCGGAAATGCTGTGATCGCCATCGCTGCGCCGAGGAACAACATTGCCTCCATCGTCGTGGCTCTAGCCGAGAAAAGATTAGGCACGCCCACGAGCCAGATGGCCAGCAATGCGCCCAACCCGAACGGCACGATCATTCCCGACAAAGACACCGCCGCCGCGCTGCGGATGCGACTGCGGAACAATTCAGTTTTGAACTCCAAGCCAACGAGAAACATATAAAGCCCCGCGCCGAGTTGCGCGCCGACGTAGAGAACTTTCATGGATTCCGGCGGAAAAAGTTGCCGTTGCAAATCAGGAGCAAGCAATCCAAACAAGGAAGGCCCAAGCAATACACCCGCCACCATCTCGCCCACGACCTGCGGTTGACCGATACGCCGCGCGAGAAAGCCGACGCCGCGCGCCACGGCTAAAATGACGAACATCTGAAGGAAGAACGCGACGGAAAGTTGGGCGGCTGTCATAAATCGGGCTACGGGTTACGCATTGGGCCAGACGAAGTCAAACCGGCATTTCTTCATGGAATAAGAGTTTGACACACCCGGACAGGAATCTAATCTTTGCTCAACAAATTTTATGTCTGAGAACATTCCAAACGTCCCGGCTGGCGCGATGCCGCCGAAGAAAGAAACCGGCAAGGTTCAACCCAAGAAGGAAACTGTCCGGATCAATCTGCCGCCAAAGCCCTCTGCCGCTCCGACAATCAAATTGCCCACGTTGCCGCCTGGTGGCCCGACGGGTGCAGCCGGTGCGCCCATGGCTCCTGCCGCACCGACATCTGCCGCGTCCGCTCCTCCAGCCCTCGCTCCGCGCGCGTCATCCGCGCCCGTCGCGCAAAAACCCGCAGCCTCCGCCGCGCCCGCAGCACAACGTCCCGCCAGCCGCCCCGCCGCTCCTGCTGCGACCGTGGGCGGAATGGACAAAGCTCTCGCCATCGCAGCCATGATCGCCGGGATCATCGCCGTCGGCAGCGCTGTTTATCTCGCTTTCTTTTACAACATTCCTCCGGCCTGAGCGTCCGCGCGTTTCACTGATTCACAATCCAATTTAATTTTACCATGGCATCACCCGCTATCGTCACGTTGACCGCTGAAAATTTTGAAAACGAAGTTCTGAAATCCACCACGCCAGTGCTCGTGGATTTCTGGGCGGAATGGTGCGGCCCGTGCAAACAAGTCGCTCCTGTCCTGAACGAGATGGCCGACGAATACACCGGCAAGGCAAAGATCGCCAAGCTCAACATTGATGAAGGCGCGAACCAACAACTCGCCGTCACCTATCGCGTGCAATCCATCCCGATGTTTCTTGTGTTCAAAGGCGGCCAGATCGTCGCCCAGCAAGTCGGCATCGCAGGCGGCAAGCCCAAGTTGAAATCGTTGATTGACGGCGCGCTCTGAACGTCAGAGTCGGCTGAGTCAGTTTTCGCAAAGCGCCGGGTGCAAATCCGGCGCTTTTATTTTTGTTCAAGACTCAACGCAAATGTCGCCCAGCGCCATCATCATCACCCCCGGCCAACTGACCCGGCGGGCAGAACTTTACCATCAACTCTCCCAACTCACCGTTGCCGGCCTGCCCATCCTGCGCTCTCTCGAACAGATCGAACGCCATCCGCCCTCGTATGCGTTTCGCGGCCCTTTGCGAACAGCAATCCTGGAGATCAATAACGGCAGCACGCTCACTGAAGCACTCAAGCGCACGGGCAACTGGATTCCGTCCTTTGACATCGCCCTGCTCGAAGCGGGTGAACGCAGTGGCAGAATTGACGCCTGTTTCCGCGTGCTGGCAGACTACTACACTGACCGCGCGCGCATGGCTCGACAGATGATCTCCGACCTGGCGTATCCGGTCTTCCTGTTTCACTTCGCGATCTTCATCCTGCCGTTCGCAGATTTATTCACTGGAAAAATCGGGTTGCCCATTTACGCGCTCAAAACACTGGGCGTATTGATCCCCACCTATTTCATCGGCGCGCTGCTGCTCTACGCCGGACAAGGCAAACATGGTGAAGCATGGCGATCGCTCATCGAACAATTGCTTCATCCCATACCGATTCTCGGCACAGGTCGTCGCGAACTCGCGCTCGCGCGGCTCTCGATGGCGCTTGAAGCACTCGTCAATGCTGGCGTGTCCATCATCGAGGCGTGGGAACTCGCCGCGACCGTGAGTGGCTCACCGCAGTTGCGCCGCACAGTTCACGGTTGGAAACCAGCCGTGCTCGCAGGTCAAACACCGTCGGAAGCCCTCTCCGCCTCCGGGAAATTCCCTGACATGTTCGACAACCAATATCACTCCGGTGAAATCAGCGGCAAACTCGATGAGACGCTCCGGCGGATGCGCCAATACTATCAGGAGGAAGGCACGCGAAAGATCCACGCCGTCTCGCAGTGGGTACCCCGATTCATCTATCTCGGCGTCGCACTGATGATCGCTTGGCGCATCATAGGGTTTTACAGCAACATGTATTCAGGACAGGACAAGCTCATAAACTCTTGAGTCGAAATTCACGCAAAGACGCCATACAGCAAAGGCGCAGGGCTGGGATATCCAAACTGGAAGGTGACTTAAACAAAAACGATACCCCTGAACCAGTGAAATAGAGGAAGCATTCCCCCTTACTGGTTTTCTTTGCATCTTCGTTCCTTTGCCCCGAAAGCTTTCGGGGTTAAAATCACCCACAGGCATACGGCAAAAAATGTTTATTCGCGTCGTTGAATGTTTCCACGTAAAGTTTGTCAAACAATTGCCGCGCGGCAACCGATGTGCGCTTCCTGCAATCTCGGCTGACCAACGGCGACCCATGATCATGTCACAAAGATTTGTTCTCACAGTCCTGCTCTTCACAGCGGGCTTTCTCTCGACGCATCCCCTGCTCTGCGCCGAATCTACCGCGAAGACAGACGTCGCCACGCTGCCATCTGTGGTTTTGACCAACCTGCTCGCGCCAACCAGCGATGATCCAACCATCGCCTACGTGGCCGCCGCCGCTTTGGAAGTGAATCACTTTCGCCGCCACCGCCTTGACGACGAATATTCCGAGAAGTTTTTTGACCGCTACATCGAGTCGCTTGATCCGCAGCGGTTGCACTTCACGCAGCAAGACCTGGCCGGATTCGCTCACTACACCAACACGCTGGACAATCTCACGGTAGGCAGACGCGAGAAGGCCGACACCCGGCCTGCTTACGAAATTTTTAACCGGCTGCGCCAGCGCATGAACGAGCGCGTGGCCTACGTCAACGAACTGCTCAAGACTGAAAAATTCACGTTCGATACAGACGAGCAGATCATCGTCAACCGCAAGGACGAACCCGCGCCTCGCGATCTGGAGGAAGCCCGCCAACTGTGGCGTCAACGTCTCCGCAGCGAATATCTCGGTGAGAAGGTGGGTAAGTTTGCCGCCAAGAAAAAGAAAGAGCGCGATGAGGCGGAGGCAAAAGAAAAAAAGAAGTCCGCCACCAAGCCAGATGAAGATAAGAAGGTCGAGAAAGATGCGCCCAAGAAAACAGAGACTGAAGAAATCGTCGAGACGCTCACCAAGCGTTACAACCGCATCAGCCACTTCTACGAGGAGTTCGATCAGGATGACGTGCTGGAAGTTTATCTCACCTCGCTCGCGCATGTGTACGATCCGCACACGGACTACTTCAACCCTCGTCAGGCGGAGGATTTTTCCATCGGGATGAATCTTTCGCTGTTCGGCATCGGTGCTGTCCTCACGGCGGAGGATGGTTATTGCAAAATCACGGACTTGAAACCCGGCCCAGCTCAGAAGAGCAACAAGATCAAAGTGGGGGACCGCATCGTGGCCGTGGCTCAAAGCAACGCGCCGCCCGTGGATGTGGTGGAAATGAAACTCAGCAAGATCGTCCAAATGGTACGCGGCCCGCGCGGCAGCGAGGTGCGCCTCACAATCATTTCGCCAGACACGACCACAGACCGCCGCGAGGTGAAGTTGATCCGGGAAGAGATCAAACTCGATGACCAAGCCGCGAAGGGGAAGGTCATTGATATTCCAGCCGGAAAGGGACAGACGAACCGCATCGGCGTGATTGATCTGCCATCGTTCTACGTGCCGATGGATCTGAACGGCCCGCGCAAGTCCGAACCCGGCACGGAGAAAGCAACGCCGCATTACACGTCCACGGACGTGGCGAAACTCCTTGCCAAGTTCAAACAGGAAAATGTTCAAGGTGTCATCCTCGACTTACGGCGCAACGGCGGCGGGTCGCTCGAAGAATGTGTGAAGCTCACGGGATTGTTCATCAAAGACGGCCCGGTGGTGCAGGTGCGCGACGCTCTGAATCGCGTCTATGTGGATGAAGACCGCGATCCGCGCGTCCAATACGACGGGCCGCTCATCGTCTTGACCAGCCGCCACAGCGCGTCGGCCTCTGAGATTCTTGCGGGGGCGTTGCAAGATTACGACCGCGCGCTCATCGTGGGCGATCTTTCCACGCACGGCAAAGGCACGGTGCAACAACTCCAGCCCTTGCGCCAATGGATCACGGAGGACGCGATGACCAACGATCCCGGCACGCTCAAGATCACGAAGGCGAAGTTTTATCGCGCGAGCGGGGCTTCGACACAGTTGAAGGGCGTCTACTCCGACATCGTGTTGCCATCCATCCTGAACCACGCAAAAGAAATCGGCGAGGGATCCATCGAAAGCGCGCTGCCATACGACAAGATCGAGAGTTCGCGATTCGACAAGCTGAACGATGTTGAACCCTACAAACAAGAATTGCTGACCCGCTCCAGCGAACGCGTCGCCAAAGATCGCGAATACGATTACGTGCGGCAGGATATCGAGACCTTCCGCAAACATCAGGCGCTGAACTCAATCTCCTTGAATGAAAAAAAACGCATCAAGGAATGGGACGAGGAGGATTTGCGCCAGCGCGCCCGCAACAAGGAACGGCTCGCCCGCAAAACGCCCGACCGGATCACCTACGATGTGAGCTTGCAGCAAGCTGACCTACCGGGGCTAACTGTCACGCTCAAGACGAATGCGCCAATCGCGAACGTCACAGTCACAGACGGACAGCCACCCGCACAATTGCGTGTCACACCAGAAGATGCAGAAGCTGGCGACGACGCTGCGCCCACAGTTGATCCAGCACTCGAAGAGACGCAGCGGATTTTGTTGGATTACATCTCACTGCTCGCGCGTAAAGGCGTTGCCACCACCACGCGATAAGTTGAACAACCCATCACACATGAAAAACATTCTGATACTCGCGCTGCTCGGCATACTCCTCACCGACCAATCCTTCGGACAAGGCGCACAGGCAGACATGATCAAACGGCGTGCGAAGGAAACGGTCAATCAAAACAACGTCCGCCAAGGCGTTCCGCCACCACCGCAGGCCGCGCCCCGCCCTGCCCCGCCCGCGCAACCCGGAGCAACTATGCCGGTGGTCACGCAAGCTACGAGCATCGCCAGGCTCACGGCTGACATCGCAGGCTTCAAGCCGAACGTGGTTGCGCCCGCCGAACAAAAACAGCAATTCACCATTGATCTCGCGCAATCTGCGCGCGGCAGAAAGCCCACCCTTGGCACGGTGAAACAATTTGTGGACTCGCTCTCGGCTGCGCTTGCCACGGCAACGCTCACGCCAGAACATCAAGCCCGGCTCGCTCAGGACATCGAAGGCGTGTTCAACGCGAAAAGTTTTTCCGCCCTGCAATTCGATAAGACCATCGAGGACACTCAGGCGATTCTCGAAGTCGGCGCGGTGAGACGAACCATCGCCATCAGCGTGGCGGCAGACCTGAAAGCCGTGGGTGCAGAAATCCGACGCTGATCTCGAATTGAACGTGAGCGCCCTTGCACAAGTCAAATGCCCGACGTGTAAGAAACGCGGTGATTGGTTTGCAGACAAATACGGCCCGTTCTGTTCGCATCG
>JANPGI010000444.1:0-3036 GCA_031423875.1 Verrucomicrobiota bacterium
TGCAGCGCCTTGAGCGAACGCACGCCGGCCTTGCAGTGCAGATAGTATTGCGTGTTCGGATCGAGTTCGGTGAAACGCTCGTTGATCTGGCTCAACGGCAGCAGCGGCACGCCGTCCACTTTCGCGATCTCGGATTCGTCCGCTTCGCGCACGTCAATGACCTTGATGCCGAGGCCCGGATTATCCAGCGCTTTCTTCATGTCTTGCACGGCGACTTCGTCGGGATTGCCGACCGGCTCGGCGGGCGCGGGTTGGATGCCGGAGCAATGTTCCCGGGTGAGCAACGTCTTCGCGTTTTGTTGCCCGCGTTGAGGGATCACGCCACAGTTCAAGAGGAAATCAGCCCAAACTCAACAAATGGTGTTTCCTAGCAGAGGGTGGGTGCGCAAGGAAGATTTCCCTCGACTGTTTTGGAGCATGGCTTAATTTCGCTGTGAAACACCCTGGGGCATGAACAGATTTTTCCCGATATTGTCCGCTTCAAATTCAAACATGATTACCATGAGTAGTAACCTTCTCAAAAAACTTATCGCCGGATGGCTGGTTCTCACGGTGGGAATCGGTGTGGCCGCAGCCTCGGCACCCTACACGCGGTACATCGGCGCAGAGAACGGCCAGATTTATGCCGTGGGCGAGGATGGCTCGCTGACTTTGTTTCGCCATTTGCCGGAAACTTCGGCACCTGGTTGGGTGGAAGAAGCGGTTTCTCCGGCTGGAGGCGGCTGGAATCTCGAACATGTTATTTACAACGCCAGCGGCGTCATTTATGGGGCGTTCATCAACGGATCGCTGAAATACTACCGCGACACTTCCGCCGGCGGAATTCACTCGTGGGCATCGGGCACGGGGAACATAGTGAGCCTGACCAACATCTGGGCCGAGCCGCAGTGGCTGTTGGGTGACACCGGCGGGCTAATTTATGCGATCAATCGCGCGGGCCAGCTTTACTATTTCCGGCACGGCGGGGCCGCGGACACCACCTGGATTTCTGCCGCCGGCACACTGATTGGCACCAACTGGAATTACAAGCTGGTTGTCCCCGGCCGCAACGGCGTGCTATATGGCATCAGTCACGACGGCACGATTTATTACAACCACGACCTCGCGCGCGACGGCACGGTGAACTGGGCCTATCCTACGAACGTCAACCTCGGCAACGGCTGGGGGCGTTTCCAACACGTCGTCTCGACAGGCAACGGTCATCTCTACGGCGTTGAAGCCTCGGGCGCGGTTTTCTATTACCACGTTTCGGTGACCGGCGGCGTGGCGGACTGGACGGGGAGCAATCCTATCACGCCGATCAACCCCGGCGCATCAGCGCCACCCAAACTCTATCAGGGGATTTATTGCTGGCCCCTTTCCGCCGCGCCCGGAGCGAACATCAACTTCATGGTGTCGCATGACGGGCCGGCGGTGCTCCGTTTTGTGCGCATGATCGGCACGAACAGCGCCAATCCGGACGAGATCGAAATGGCGCAGTCAACCATCAGCGCCACGGTGCAGCCGGCGTGGAATCCTCCCGCGCGGCGCGGCTGTGGTTGGGCGACGAACTACACGCTCACGATCCCTGGGAACTGGCCATCCGGCATGTATTCCGCCCATTGCTACCCGAGCGGCACAGACGATTCCGAGGAAAGTTTTGAAGCCACCTTCGTCGTGAAGCCCTCGACCGCAAGCACGGCCAAGTTGGCCGTGGTGGCCAACGTCAACACTTGGAATGCCTATAACGACCAATGGGGAGGTTCCCATTACTCCGACAATCGCGCCAATCTAAGCTTCCTGCGTCCCGCCAACCCTTTGGTCGGCTCCGCCCGGAAGGGACTATTCCACCTCGTTGCCGGCGAGTTGTGGGTGCCAGGCTGGCTTGCGTCCATCGAAGGCGGCGCATTTCGGCCGGACATCCTCACTGACCTCGACTTGCACAACGGTTTTGATCTGCGTCCCTACCGTTGCCTCATATTGAGCACGCACCCGGAATATTGGACCGATGAAATGTATGACCGGTTGAGCGCGTATCTCGAAGGCGGTGGTTGTTTGCTGTATCTCGGCGGCAATGGCATCTACGAGCGGGTGAGTTACTCGGCCGACCACGCCACGATGATGCTCGACGGAGGAATTGACCAGCACGAAGCGTCGCTTCATTCCCCAGACTCGTTGTTTCGACTGACCGTCGCGCCGAACCGGAACGAGCGAAATCTGCTCGGCGTAGCCACGGCACATTGCGGCGTGGAGGGGGGAGGTTACACTGTCATCCGCACTAATCATCCATTCCTGCGAGGCGTCACACCCGATGCCACGCGTATGATCGGCAATCTGGCCGGCCTCGCGACGGGGCCGCGCGCATTCAATTACAACGGCAAAGCCGCGGGATTGGAGACGGACAACCTCCTCTCCGCCGACCTGCTCATCGGCAGCGAGTGTGCCACCTTGCAGACTCCGACCAACACCGGCGTTGCGTTGAACCCCTTGCCTCGAAGTCACGTCGTTCTCTCCAAGGCTTACGCAGTGAACGGCGGCGGCGATGCCGAAATGACGTATTACCCTCATCGCGGAGGCGGATTCGTCTTGAGCGCTGGCTCGGTCACCTTTGGAGGATGCCTCTTCGCGGATACGAATCTTGCCGCTCTCCTGCAAAATGCTTTACAAGAATCCTGCCGGCCGCCCTCCACGATCACCTCGTTCACCAACAACGCACCGGGCAGTTGCCGCCTCTCGTTTCGCAGCCGGCCAGGATCGCCCCTCGTCCTCGAACGCGCTTTCACGCTCGGATCGCCTTGGAACACCATTCGAACCCTCGACCTGGGCGACGACGAGAACACGCAATTCACCGACCTGATTACCTCCGACTCGACCTCGTTCTTTCGTATCCGGCACGGGCCGTTCTGAAGACCGCTACTTCAATATTTCGGCACGTTGTGGTCAATCTCATCCGACCACGCGCCGATGCCGCCTTTGACACTCTTGAGATACTTGAACCCCTGTTGCCGCAGGAAGCTCAGCGCCTTCAACGAACGCACGCCGGCTTTGCAGTGCAGA
>JANPGI010000445.1:0-6435 GCA_031423875.1 Verrucomicrobiota bacterium
CGGACGACAAGGGCAGACACTTTCCGATCTGCAATACATCACCAACCGCCTGCTCTTTCAGCAAGATCAGAGCGTGCCAAAGGTCACAGTGGACGTGAGCGGCTACCGCGCCCAAGCGCGCGAAGCATTGGTCAAGAAGGCGAAGGAAGCTGCGGAGAAAGTTCGTCGCTGGGGTGATGCTGTCGAACTCGAACCCATGTCTGCTTTTGATCGCCGCGTGGTTCATCAAGCGCTCAGAGACGATCCTGACATCGAGACTCAAAGCATCGAAGTGGACGGCACGGACAAGAAGGCGATGCTTCTACGCTCAAAGCATTGAGCGGAGCACGGGTCTGCGCCCCGCCGCAGCTCCGTCAGCGATACTGCCTGGAAAAGTTTCCCGCGCTATTTGTTTGTGGACGCGCTACGGGTCACAGGCCCACACTCCGTTTCGTCAACCCGTCACCACAGTTCCCACCGCTTCACCCATCACCACGCGCTTCAAGTTGTGCGCCTTGAACAGATCAAACACGATGATCGGCATCTTGTTGTCCATGCACAGCGAGAACGCCGTCGAGTCCATCACCTTCAACTGCTTTTGCAACGCATCAATGTAAGCGATCTGCGAGAAGCGTTTCGCCTTGGGATTCTTCTTCGGGTCGCTGTCGTAGATACCGTCCACCTTCGTCGCTTTCAAAATAACTTCCGCGCCGATCTCTGTGGCGCGCAATGCCGCCGCTGTGTCCGTGGAGAAATAAGGATTGCCCGTGCCGCCACCAAAGATGACGACGCGACCTTTTTCAAGGTGCCGCACTGCTCGACGACGGATGAACGTCTCCGCAACCTGCGGCATGGTGATGGCCGTCTGCACGCGAGTGGCCACGCCGATCTTTTCCAACGCATCCTGCAACGCGAGAGAGTTGATGATCGTGGCGAGCATTCCCATGTAATCGCCCGTGGCGCGTTCGATGCCCTTCTCGCTGCCCGCCAGACCGCGAAAGATATTGCCGCCGCCGAGCACGATGACCACCTCCACGCCGAGGTCACGGACTTCGCGCACCTGTTCGGCCATGCTCTGAATGGCTTTGGCATCAATGCCGAAACCCTGTTCGCCACCCAACGCTTCACCGCTCAGTTTGACGAGAATCCGGCGATACTTGGGCTTGGGTGATTTTTTCATGCTTGGTGTTACGTCAACAATCTCTATGTCGCCAAGCGTTGTAGCAATCCACGCCGCGAGCGTCAAATCAAAGGCGCGATAGATAGTGAGTTTGCTTGGGATAAACAACTTGATGTCGCGCGAAGGACGCGAAGAAAACGAAGGTGGAAAGTTTTTTTCTTCGTAACCTTCGCGTCCTTCGCGCGACTCTTTCAAACCGGAGTCATCGTCATCGCATCGGGACGCAGGACGATCCCCTCGCACAATTCCTCGAATAACGCGCGGCACTCGGATTCCTTCAATTGCAAACCGCGTGCCGCTGCATGGATGAATCCTCGGGTCGTCTGGTGCGCGTAACCGAGCAAGCCCTGTCGCAGCGGCAAGGAATACAACACCAGCGTCATGCCATAAACCAGCGTGTGCCAGCCGTGCGCCTGACCGCTCTCCACCGCCGTGAGATAACGTTGAACCATTCGCTCGTCGCGTAGAGGGCGAAGCTTCTGGAGTTGATCGCGCCCGATTCGTTGGCTCGCTCGCGCAAACTCCCGCAGCATCGGTTCGCTGGCGAGTTTTTGATCAAACGTGATCAACTCGCGCACTTCATTCCGGCTCGCGTGCGTGAACGCTGTTTGAATGGCGGGCAACTCGTGCGGCAACAAAATCCGCTCGTGATATGCCTGAAGAAATTCTCGCAACGCCGCGAGACTCGTGATCGGCTTTACCGTGAGCGAACCCGCCAGCGCGTGCAGCGACGCCAGTCCGTCCGCTGTGCCGAGCTGCGCGACGAGCGGATGCGCGTCGCCCAGCCATTCGGCGGGGTCTTGCGTCAAACTCGGTTTTGCGGACGGATTCATTTGGGTAAATGTTCGCAGCACTCGTGCCGCTAACGTTGGGCAAAGCATCTTTCTCAGACTGCGTTGTTGCCAGCGTGAAATGCTTGGCGGCGAAAATAAATTTCTTGAACTGGCATGTTTGATGGCCTCGGCGCGCACACACACGAAACTTTGGAGTGCCGCCTCACCATCGCTTCGTCTTTCCGAATCCGTGTTTATCCGTGTCCATCCGTGGCGAAAAACTCTCCACCGCAAAATCCGTTTAGCTTTTGCCAACTTAAACCCTTGCCTCAATCCTGAAGACTGGTAAAAGTCTTCTCGCAATACAACGGCGGGCGCGGCGACAATCGCGCCGACCAAGGGCTTCAGGGTGGCCGGTGTGGTTGAACGTCTCGTTCGCTCAAAAAATCTTATGAGCAACGAAGCGAAGAATGTCCCTTACCCCGGAATCCCCGCAGTTTCTGACGGCGCTGGTGGCGTCGTGTGGGTCGAAATCAATATCACTCACGGCGCGTGCGCGTATCCAATCACGTCTTCGACGACAATGGGTACGGGTTACGAAACCGCCGTGTCGGACGGCAAACAAAACCTTTGGGGCGATACGATCACTTTCGTCCAGCCTGAATCCGAGCACTCTGCCGCGACGACTTGCGAAGGTTTCGCACTCGCGGGCGGGCGAGTGACGAACTTCACCTCCGGTCAAGGTCTCGTGTTGATGAAGGAAGTGCTCTACACGATTTCCGGCAAGCGGCTGCCCATCGTGTTTCACATTGGCGCGCGGGCGCTGACGTCGCATTCGCTCAACGTCCATTGCGGCCATGACGATGTGATGAGCGTCTCGGATTGCGGCTGGGGAATTTTGTTTGGTCGCAACGCGCAGGAAGCTTGCGATCTCGCGCTCATCGCCCGGCGCGCGGCGGAGGCGGTGGAGACGCCGTTCATGAATGTGCAGGACGGTTTTCTCACCACGCACACCATCGAGAACATCAAGTTGCCCGAGACGGAGTTCATGAAGGAATACATGGGCGACCCGAATCAAAAACTGCGCTGCCTGTTTGATCCCATGAATCCCATCATGACCGGCGTCGTGCAGAACCAGGATTCCTACATGAAGGGCAAGATCGCCCAGCGCCATTTCTACGACAAAGTCCCCGCCGCGGTGCAGGAAGCGATGGATTTGTATTACGCCAAGACCGGTCGCCGTTATCGCATGGTGGACACGTATCGCATGGACGACGCAGAATACGCGCTCGTCGGCATGGGCGGCATGATGGAAACCGCGCAGGCCGCCGCCGATTACATGCGCGAGGAATTGGACCTCAAGGTCGGCGTCGTTCACGTCACCTGCTTCGCGCCGTTCCCGGCCACGCAACTCGTGGATGCGCTCAAGAACGTCCGCGCGCTCACCGTGCTCGAACGCATGGACAATCCGCTCGCGCAATCCAATCCGCTCGTGCAGGGCATTAAAGCCAGTTTCGCCGACGCGCTCACCGGCTTGAGCTTCGGCTCGAACGGGGAATTTAAGTATCCCAAGATCACGAGCATCCCGAAGATTTACGCGTGTTCCGCCGGACTCGGTTCACGCGACGTGCGGGGCGGCCACTTCATTTCCATCGTCAAAAACATGTTCGCCGACCGGCCGCGCGAATACACCGTCATCGGCATCAAACACGCGCTTGCGTTGTCCGATGGCGAAGACCCGGACCTGCGTCCGCAAGGCGCGTTCTCGATGCGCGGCCATTCCGTCGGCGGATTCGGCTCGGTCACGACCAACAAACTCATCGCGTCGTTCGTCGGCGAATTGTTCAACATCTACGTGCAGGCGTACCCGAAATACGGCTCGGAGAAAAAGGGGTTGCCTACGACCTATTACCTGACCGTCGCCGAGAAACACATCCGCACGCACAGCGAACTGGCGCATGTGGAATTCATCCCGCTCAATGACGTGAACGCCTTCAACCTCGGTAATCCACTCGACGGCATCGCCGATGAAGGCAGCGTGTTCATCCAAAGCCCGGAGACCGACCCGCAACGGGTCTGGGATCACATCCCCGCCTACGGCCAGAAACTTATCCGCAACAAACGGCTCAAGGTTTTCTATCTCGACACCGTGAAGATCGCGAAAGAGATCGCGACCGACCCCGACCTCCAGCAACGCATGCAAGGCGTTTGCCTCGTCGGCATCTTTATCCGCGTGACGCCGTTTGCGTCGCGCTCCGGCATGGGCGACGAACAGGTGCTGGGCGCGGTGGAAAAATACATCCGCAAGTATTTCGGCAAACGCGGCGAACACGTCGTGCAGGAAAACCTCAAGTGCGTGCGCGAAGGTTTGAAGAGCGTGATGGAAATCCCGTGGGACATCATCTCCGCGCCGGCTTCGGCCAAGCCCAAGGCGCAGGAGGAAGTGGTGTTTGCGAAGTAGAAGCAAGCCGATGCAAACACTGCAAATCATCTTTGGCATCCTTGCTTGCTTCATCCTTTCGTCGCGCGCCGACGAAGTTTTGTGGAAAGCTGAACTGGTTCACTATGATCTAGTCCCACCTTACGATGCTTGGGTTGTTTCGCCAGCTTTGGAAGCCGGACCACAATCTCAGCAGCTCACCAATGTACTCGCAACGATTCACGCGAAGGATAAAAACGCTCGAATCGCGCACGTCTATCTTGGCGATCAAGTCGGGCAGAAGGATTTGCAGTCAGATGTGGTTTCATATTTGGAGAAACAGGAGAGTTTCAAAAAAGCTCCGCCACCGTCCGGCCAAGGCGAGTGGACCTTTAAGAATATCGGAGAGATCAAGAAACTTGTCGCAGAAGGCCTCATGCAATCCAAGTTTGCTAATTCGATCAACGCCGCGCTTACTCCTCAGAAAAAGCGGATCACGTCAGTCTCGATGGAAAAATTACTCTTCACGAAGAAAGACGGGAAGACAGTCTGGAATGCAATCGTTTGGCTCAAGATTGATTAGTTTGTATGCATTCTCACCCCGAAACCCCGACAGCCGAGTGCGCCCCGCTCGTTCCCGTCGCGGCTTCGTCGGAGCGCGGCTCTGTGAGCCGCAGCGCGTCCGCCCATCGGGAGCTGCCCGAGTTTGCCCGTTTGCCTCGCTTTCAATCCGCTGCGGCTCACAGAGCCGCGCTCCGGCGCATCGGCGGTCGCGAAGCGACCTCGGAAATTAGCCAGCCACAAGGTGGCTGGTATCGTTCCCCCAAAAACATTTCTCGTCCCGGAGGGACGATGGAAATCGCCCCCAGTCCGCCGTCCCTTCAGGACGGAATTTCATCGGGTGCCAAACCAGGGACTTCGTCCCTGGCTAATTTCCGATGCACCTCCGGCGCTGATTTTGGCTGCGCTCGTCGCAAGCACCCCACAAACCATTTAACGCTTTAACCATTTAACCAATCCAAATTTATGTCTGAAACCCTCACCGCCCCCGTCGCCGCGCCCAACCGCGTCAACCAAGTCCCCATCACCGACGACGTTCTCAACGTTGCCGACTTCAACAGCCGCATCGTTGGTGCGTACAACGATGGCACGGCTGAAATCGGCCTGCCCGCCGACCTGAGCACATTGCGCTCGTTCATTCCCGCCGGCACGGGCATCCTGCGAGATTTTTCCTACATCGCGCCCGAGATTCCGCTGCTCAACAGCGAAAATTGCGTCGCCTGCATGGCGTGCGTTATCGAGTGCCCGGACACCGCCATCCTTGGAAAGGTCGTTACCAAATCGAAACTGGATGAGGAACTCGCCAAAATCCCCGACGAAGCCGAGCGCGAGCATTATCGCAAGCAGTTCGGCAAGACGACCAAGTTCTGGAACGTCTATGAGAAGAAGGGCGACGAGCCGGGTTACTTCGGCATTTTCATTGACCCGACCAAGTGCAAAGGCTGCGCCGAATGTGTGGACGCCTGCGGCGATCACGGCGCGCTCGCCATGTTGAAGAAGGATGACCGCACGCTGAAACGTTTTCAGCGCACGTGGAATTTCTACACGAAGATGCCCGAGACGCCCAAGAAGTTCATCAACGAGAAGCTGCTCACGGACATGATGCTGGCCGAGCGTTCGTTGCTGTATGTCGGCGGCGCAGGTTCGTGCATGGGTTGCGGCGAAGGCACGGCGTTGCGCATGATGCTCGCCGCGACGGGTTTTGTTTACGGCAAGGAAAACATCGGCATCGTCAACTCGACCGGTTGCTCGACCGTCTATGCCTCGACGTATCCCTACAATCCGTATCTCGTGCCGTGGACGAATTCGCTCTTTGAGAACGCCCCTGCCGACGCCATGGGCATCCGCGCGCGCTGGGATCAGATGGGTTGGCACGACAAGCAACTCTGGGTCATCGGCGGCGATGGCGCGATGCTCGACATCGGCTTCCAAAGCTTGAGCCGCATGTTGGCCAGCGGCATGAACATCAAGGTGCTCGTGCTCGACACGCAGGTTTATTCCAACACCGGCGGGCAATCTTCGAC
>JANPGI010000446.1:0-13041 GCA_031423875.1 Verrucomicrobiota bacterium
GTTGTGCTTGAACAACTGCGAACCTTCCGCGTACAGCATGATGTTCGTCCCGGCCACGGCGCTGGCGTTGGTGATGACGACTTGATTGAAGCCCCCGCGCTTCACACCGGTCACGTCATCGGTCAATTCCACCAACCGGAGATTACCACCGCCATAAATCATATAGACGCGACCATCGTCATCGAAGAACAGCGAGTGATCGTGGAACGCTGGCTTGAAAGATGTTGCCTTCCACGGACCTTTCTCGATGTCCTTGGTCGTGTAGATGTGGGTCTTGCTCGTGCTCTGGGCAAACGTTGAAACGTAATATGTGCCGTTGTGAAACCGGATGCTGCTCGCCCACGAACCGCGACCGTAGCCGCTCTTGCCGCTGCTGAGATTCAATTCATCCACATCATCCAAGATGTCGTAGGCGTAGCTCGCGATTTCCCAGTTCACCAAATCCTTCGACTTCATGATAGGCAACCCCGGACTCATGTGCATGGTGGTGCTGCTCATGTAATAAGTCTCGCCAACACGGATCATCGCGATATCCGGCACGTCAGCATGGATGATGGGATTGGCCGCCTTTGCGCCAGCGAACACGGAGAGCGCCGATTCAAGACAGATTGCTAATGCCGCGATAACAGCGCAGAAACGTTTCATCAATTGACTCAACTTTGATTCTTGTTAGTGACAGTCCTTCCCGGTGCAGTAGTCGGGTAGAATCGCTTTCGTTCAATCACGGAATATCAACGGAGCGAACTCATACAAACTTCGCCGCCAAGATTGCCATTCGTGCGCGGTCTCCGGCGACACATACCAGACGCCGTTGATGCCAGCGGCCTTGAGCGAAGCGACATTCGCTTCAGGGTCGCCGCCGAATCCTCCGCGATTGCCGCCCGGACGGTTGCCGCCGATTTCGCGGCTACCATAACTGACGAACACGAGTGTGATCTTCTGTTTGAACGCGTCGAGATCGGCGATGTCGTTCGTGCTGATGCTGCCGCCGCTGAAAATTCCCACGTGCGAAAACTTGTCGAGGTTGGCCAGCGTGATAGAACGCGTCTGCATCCCGCCCATGGAAAGCCCGGCCATGGCGCGATGCGGCTGATCGGCGCGGGTGCGAAAATTCCCGTCCACATAAGGAATCAAATCTTCAATGAGCACGTGGGCGAAAGCGGCGGGGTTGTAGCTGCGGCCACTTGGCCCGCCGATGGTGCGCGAGTAAGGACTGTTGGTCGGGGGCGGCTGGTTGGTGGCAGCGAAGCCAAAACTGGCGCCGGGAACATAACTGTTGGCCATGACGATGATGAACGGCTTGGTTTTCCCGGCGGCGATCAGGTTGTCCATGATGAACGGGGTGAAGCCTTGGCTGCCCCATCCGGTTTCATCTTCGCCGCCGCCATGTTGGAGATAGAGCACGGGATAGCGCTTCGAGGTGTCCTGTTCGTAATCCGGCGGCGTGTAAACGAAACAGCGGAGGTTCGTGCTTGTGCATCGAGAAGGAAAGAAAACCTGGCGCAACTGACCGTGCGGTACATCCTTCAACGCATAGAAGTCCCGGTCGCCAGCGGGAACTTCAACGCCGCTGCCCCAGCGGCTTGCGCCATAGAAATAAAGACTGTTGGGATCGGGCAACTGCGCACCATCAATGACGAGTTGATAGTAGTGAAAGCCTTCATCCTGCGGCTTCGATTCTCCGACCCACAAGCCGTCGTCACCCTTGGTCAGAGGATATTTTACGCCGCCGATGTCGAGTTGAACGCTCGTGGCCTGCGCCGCAGACACGCGGGCGCGAACGCGGCGCTCAGAGTTGATCTGTGGAAATTGTTTGCCCGACTGGTTCAGTGACGACGGCTTGAAGTCCTCGACCGGCGGTGGGTTGGTCTGGGCAACAAGGGTCGGACTGGTCAGGACAGCGGCGAAGACGATGGCGGGCAATATCGCTCTCATGTTTTGTGATTGTATGTGGTGGTTGGTGTGTCAATCGCAGGTTGACTGTTGGTGCGTTCCGCTCCAACGCCCCTCCCGAACGATGAATGCCGGGCGACCATCATTTGATCAACCGGTAATATCTTTCTGGCGTGTTGGTGGAAATCGGTAGCGCGATCTGCCATTGGCTGCTGATGATCTGCGGCACGGGCGACGTGACATTCACCCAGTTGCCCAGCGCGAGATTCGTGCGCGATTGTACCACGAAGCCAGCAGTAGCGAGCGGCCACGTTAATGACAGGTTTGTCGGCGTCGCGGTCAGACCGATCGCGGGGCTGGAGTTGCTTAACAACTGATTTGGCCCAAGCGCGTACGAGGCCGCGATCTCGCTGGCGGAAAGTGCCACGCTGTGGATTCGGAATTCATCCAACTGTCCGTTGAGATAAGGGTCGGCCCACTGGGATCGGCCCAGATAATTGTTCGCCGTATTTCCCAACGTGGCGGGCCGGAGCGTTAGGCTCGCGTTCGTGGCTTGCGGAACGCCGTTCAAGTAGAGCACGCCGGAATTACCATTCAGCGTCACGGCAACGTGATGCCAGACGCCAACGCTCAACGCCGATGGGCCGGTGATCTGTTGCTCGCCGCCAGCACTGTTGGTCGTGATGCCGAAACGCAGCTTGCCGTTGCTGCCGCCATTCGTCGGGGTGAGGAACATGTAGCTCGTGGTGTTGTTGCCAAAGTCGAAGATGCGCGCCCAGCCACCGGCGGAGTTCAATCGCACCCACGACTCGATGGTGAAATTGGTCAACGCGCCAACGATGCCTGCGGGCAGACCGACATATTGTGATGAAGCTGAAGCGAGCGTCAGTTGTCCGCTGGCAAACGCGCCGCCATTGGGCAACGTGCCGTTCCATGCCGGGCCGCCTTCGGAATCCGCGACGGTCGTCCCGCTCGTCTCACTGAAGCTGTAACGATGCGCGAGCGCGGGCAACGGCGCGGTGCTGAACGACCAGACGCCGCCTGTGTTCGTGTTCGCGCCTGCGATCTCATCCACGCGCCAGAAATACGTCAACCCGCCAGACAACGCCGCCGCGAAGGTGTTGGTGGTTGTGATGCCCTTGAACTCGGGCGAAGCCGGCGTGGCCTGCGCGACGGCGTTGGAACTTGTGCCGAGATAAATCGCGTGCGTGACCGCATTGCTGCCGGGCGACCAGCCCAACGTCACGCCAAATCCGACGCCGGTGGCGTTCTGCGCGGGCGAAGGATTCGTCGCCGGGCCGACGGTGACAAATTTTTCCAGCACAACAGTGGTGAGCGATTCCGCCGGGAGTGACAACTGCGCGCCTGCCGATCCGAGCGACTGGAATTTGTTTGTGCCAGCCGTTTGATACACGCTGGACGCGACGAACGGGAACGACGCGAAGTTCAGGTCCATTGTGGATGCCGTGTTGGTGCTTCGGTTGATGAACACGGCTACGAGTCGCAAGTTGTCCGACGTGAGGTAGGCCGACACTTTCACATTTGCATCCGGACTGCTGGCCGCGATGCGCCGACTGCCGGGTGTAACGTAGTAGGAGAAATGTTTCATCGCCCAATAGCTTGGCGAGAGCCAGTAGCCGCGCGATTGCGTGGCTGTGCCGGGAGGGGCGTTCGTCCATTGCGCCTGATCCCACGGAAACTCGATTTGAATCAGCCCGCCATCCTTGCCCGGCCAGATCAGGCTCCAGTGGTTATAGCCGCTGACCATGCCTTCCGTCAGGCAGTTGTGAATCAGCGTCGCGGATTCCACCATGTTCGAGACGCCGAACTCGGTCATAAACCGTGGCTTGGTGGGGAACAAATTCGTCACGGCCCGAAGCGCGGTGATGTAACCGTTCGCCGTTCCGTCCGTGCTGCCGTGATAGAGGTGATAGTTGAATCCGTAAAAGTGATTTGGGTTCATCGTCGCCGCGTAATTTTGCGGGACGCTGTAGCCGATGCCGACCGGCTCCGGCCCGAGCATTTTCGGCGGCGACGGCAGATTGGTCAGGCGCAGATACGTGGCCGAGAGCGCGTTGGCGTAACTCGCGTAGTTGGTGCCGTTCACCACGCCTTCGTTCGGTTTGAAAACGCAGGAGTCGTAACCGGCTTCCCAATCCGGCTCGTTTTGAATGCTGATCCACGTCGGCGAAACGCCGATGGCTTGATACGCGAGCAGCGAGTCATACCAGTAGTTGGCGAACTCGGTGTAGGCGAAGCCGCCATTGGTGTAGAGCAGCGTGCCGCCGTTGCCGACCTGGCCATTGCTTTTCAAGAACGCGGGCGGCGCCCACGAACTCATCAAGACCTGCACGGGCCGGCCCAACAATTGATTGGCCTTGGAAACGAATCCGGGCGCGTCGGGATCGAAATTCGTCGTGCCCTGATAACGAAACCAATTTCCCAGACGCAGCATCGAGAGGTTTAATCCCGCAAACGCATTCGTGAAAATCTCATTCTTGTAGGGATGCGCCGTCACCCAGCCGTTATAGAACGCAATCGCGCCGCCAAAGCCTTCGATGGTTTGATATAAATTGGTCGGGTTGATGGTTGCGGTTGGCGCGGGTGCACTGCCCGGCCCGCCTGCGTCGAGAGCGGCGACCGTGAATGAGTAACCGGTCAGTGCGAACGCGAACTTGTCAAAGTCCAGGCCGTCCTCGCGCGCACCGATCTGAAACGTCTGCGTGAGATTGCCCGCCGTCACGCTGAAGGTGATCGGGTTTTCACTGCCGCTGCCGCTGTTGGTATATTGCGAGAGGTTCACCCACTTCCAAACCTGGCTGCCCGCCGCGCCAAGTCCGACCACCAAGTCGCCCGCCGCCGTGTAACCCGCCCCAGCGAGGCCGTTGACGAGAATCCAGTCGTTGTCCGTCGTCGGCGACTTAGCGCCGAAACCGTTTCCGTAAAACATGCTGTCGTCGTTGAACCCGCCCGCACCGCAGCGGACGCGCGCATAGAGTTCATACGTGCCCGCCGCCGGAAAGGTGACGGTGTAAGTCGCCACGCGCGCGGCGCTGCCAGGATTGCCGGGGTTTATATTGGCGGTCGAAATTGCAATGAATTGAACGCCACTACTGACACCGTTGGTGAAGTTTGCTCCCAGCGTGCCGGACTCGGCTTCGAGGCTTAACGGCGACGCACTGCCCGCTCCGGAGCCGAATTGAAACTGCCACCAATTCACATTGAAGAGATTGCCTGCGCCGCCCGTGAACTTGAGATACAGATCGTGAACACCTGAAACGCCGCTGACACTGCATGTAACGGTTGACCAAGACTGCCACCCGCCCGTCGGCGCGACAGCACAAGTGCCGATCAATGTTCCTGCCACGCCATCAAGCCGCAGGTCAATGTTGCCACCACTGCCTGCACTGGCAACGCGCGCATAAAACGCCGCTGCGCCCGCGCCGAAGTTCACGCCGCGAATCCGAATCCACGAGCCATTCGTGATGGAAGTCACATTCAGTCCGCCTTCGCCGCAAACCTCTGTCTTGCTGCCGCTTTGTTGCGCGATGGTTTCGGCCTCAACGCGCTTGAAGGGATCAAGATTCTTCAATTGCGTCAGGCCGTCGGTTGTCGGCGTCACCTGCTGGATGGAGCCGTCGGCGTTGTAGTTGATGGCATCAAGGCAAAGACTGCGTTTGTAAACAGCGTCGCCGGTGGAAAGCCCATTTGCGAGAGCCGCCGCGCGGTTGTGGTAGGCGATGTACCAGTTGCCGAAATAGGAAACGATGGAGTGGTGATTGTTGTTGTTGACGTTCTGCGGCGGGTTGGTCAGCACCGTTCCTTGCGGGACGAAGCCGGTGGTCGGGTTGGAATTGGTTTCGCAGTAGATGGCCGCGCCGACATCGAACCGGTTGCAATACGTGTAGTAGTAAATTCCATTGCGCTTGTGCAGGTAAGATGCCTCGAAAAAATTCGTCGCGAACATTTCAGATGCCGAGCCGCTGACGCTGGTGAGACTCGCGTTGAGTTGGATGACGCGCGCGTTCGTCGGGTATTGTCCACCGAAATAGAGATACGCCAAGCCATCGGTGTCAACGAAGCCGCACGGATCAAAATACCATTGAGTCGCGGTCGCCGCGCCCGGGGTGGACGAGTTGATCAGCGCACTACCTCTGGCGTCAACGAATGGCCCGGTCGGCACACTGCTCGTCGCGACGCCGATGCTTCCGGCCCCGTTGGCGAAATACAGGTAGAGTTTGCTTTGATTGGAAACGGCCGACGGCGCCCACGTCAGCGAGGCCCACGAAGTGTTGGTTGCCCGGAACACCACGCCGTGATCCGTCCAGTTCTTCAGATCATCCGTCGAGAAACAGGTGATCGAACTCATGATATAGCTGTTCGTCCCGTTGTCGTCGTCGTTGGAACAGTAGAGGTAGAGCCGCCCGTTGAACTCCACAGCGGCGGGATCGGCAGCGTAACGGTGCGAAACGATCGGATAATCCGCCCGCGCAAAAAATGCGGTCGCAAAAACTACGAGGAATGCAAAAGCACTCATTGCCCACACGAGAATGCTTTGCATCATTGATCTTGAACTAAGTATGAATCTCACGTCTTTGCTTTGGTGTTTAGCGGAACAGTTTCTGGGCGAAATGATGCAGGCTGTTCTTCCAATGTGCTGCGTCGTGACCGTTTCCGTCCACATGCCAGATGTGAGGAACACCCTGTGCCTTCAGATGTTCGTGCAAACCCTGACTGACGTTGATCAGTCCATCTTTGTTGCCACAGGTCAACATCAACAACTTCAACCGGCTGGTCGTAGCGGCGGCATCAGTCACCAATTCCACCGGAGGCTTCGTGTTCGGTGCGGAAGAAAAGCCGCCGACCCACGCGAACGTATCTAGGTGCTTCAACCCGAAATTCAACGATTGCCCACCACCCATCGAGAGCCCGGCAAGTGCCCGTTGCTCGCGATTTGTGCTGACCGAGTAACGCAACTCGATGGTTGGAATCAGATCCTCCAGCAGATCGCGCTCGAAATTCGCGAATGCGGGCGCAGCGGCGAACACGTTGCCTTCGGCGCGATCATTTTTTTGCGCTCGACCATTGGGCATTACGATGATCATCGGCACGGCCTTGCCCTCAGCGATCAAGTTGTCCATGAGCACATCTGGTTGCGCGAACCTCTGCCACTCGGTTTCATCACCACCGATGCCATGAAGCAGGTAAAGGACGGGAAACTTCTTATCCGTTGTGTAACCGGGCGGGGTGTACACCTGCATCTTGCGTTTATTGCCGACGGTCTTGGAATCGTATTCTATCATCTCCAACTTGCCGTGCGGGATATTGCCGCTTCTCACATCGAAACCGACGGCGGGTTCATCGAATGCCGGTTTGTCGTCCGGCCCAAGCACGATGGGCCGGTTGAATTCACCGCGCCGCCGGGACGCATCACGTTCTGCATTTGTGACTGCTTTACGTGAATTTTCTGGTGCTGTTTGTAGAATTATCAACGGCGATCCAGAGTTTTCAGCCACTATTGCCGGTTGCCCGCCGACATCAACGCCCCAAGAAGACAACGTGAAAGAAGCGATCATGCCGCATGCGGCGACTTTTGCTGTGTTCGTGATAAAACCGATTTGCATACTGGTTTGAGTTGATTTTTTGGCGATGGTCATCTGGATGCTTTTACCGAAACAACTGTTCTGTTGTTGAAAACGAGAACGTTAAATATCCAAGCGAGCCACCCGGAGATTCGCAACACACTAACAAGCTGACCGGCAAATGACATACGACAATTGACGTAGTCGCAATGGCATCATGCACCGATTCAATAAATGCGATGCAAAACTGAACCTAGGCAAGCCCGGCGCGCAGGGACTGATGCGCCCTACCAGTCGCACACCTTTGTCAGCCTCACCCGTCTTTAACAACACCCGCTTTTAGGCGGCAGTCCGGGGCAGTGTCAAGATACGCGCGACGTGATGGATGATCCTGATGGGCGAAACGGCTGGAACGGCGCGTTCCACGACTCCCATTCCTTTTTGATCGCTGCGTTTTCGGCGGCGTTCTTTTCGGCCAAGGAAGGTTCGCCCAGCGCGATCTGGGTCACGAGGCAGACGAGCAGTAGAATCAAATCTTGTTTCATGCAAAGTCTGCAAAGAGATTACGAGAACGGATTGACGTTAGAAAGTTCAGACACGCATCATGGACTGCGCCGGCAGAGCGCCAGCGGCGACGGCGCTTTCGAGCGGACAATGCGCCTTGAGATTTTCCAACCCGTGCGGTGCGTGCGAAAGCGGTGTCGCGCTCCGCTTGCCACCGCAGTCTAAAATTGCCACTCTCCGTATCGTGCCCGCTGACAAAATTCCTTGGCCGCACGCGCCTGAGCATCGCCTGAGTGTTCGCGGAACTTACTTCGTCACAGCGAGCACATACTTGCGGCAGCATCACTTCGCGGGCAAAGGGCGGCTGGCCGTTTTGCATCGTGGCCTGCTCAAGGTCACAGCGAAATTCGGCTGGCAACTGGAAGCTTGGGCGATTTTCTCGAATCACTATCATTTCGTCGGGCACTCGCCGGGTGACAAAGATACGGCGGAAAGTTTGTCCCAGATGCTCGGACTCCTGCACGAGAAGACCGCCAAATGGATCAACAAACTCGACCGCGCTCCAGCGCGCAAAGTCTGGCACAACTATCGCGAGACGCGGCTGACTTACGAGAAATCCTACCTGGCGCGACTTAACTACACACACCAGAACCCGGTGAAGCACGGGCTTGTGCCAGTGGCAAATCAATACCCGTGGTGCTCCGCGCGTTGGTTCGAGCGTTCCGCAACTCCCGCACAAATCAAAACCATCTACCGCTTTAAGACCGATCAACTGAAAGTCCCGGACAATTTTGAGGTGTCGTCGGACTGGTGATGTCTTGGACTGCGCCGGCAGAGCGCCAGCGGCGACGGCGCTTTTGGGCGGACGAGGCACGTGTAAGTTTCAACCCATTCGGCGCGTGCGAAAGCGGTGTCGCGCTTCGCTTGCCACCGCAGTCCAAAAGGTCTGCACCTTCCACGACTCCCATTCCTTTTTGATCGCTGCGTTTTCGGCGGCGTTCTTTTCGGCCAAGGAAGGTTTGCCCAGCGCGATCTGGGTCGCGAGGCAGGCGAGCAGCAGAATTGAATTTTGTTTCATGCTCATAAACACGTCATCCGATAACGCGGATAATCTCTTGTTCGGTTTTCGGGCAAGGACGTTTCCCCGCCTCAACATCCTTTGCAAAAGCTAGAAGTTGTTTGTTCACCTCCCGTTGCGGCTCAAGCTCGACTGTCTGCTCAAAAGCCCGACACGCTTCTGCAATCTTGCCAGCCAACAAACATGACAATCCGAGATTGCAATGGAGCGCGGCATCGTTGGGGTTTTGTTTTGCAGCCAATTCCATCACCCTTAGCGCAACATCATGTTTCCCAAGTCTACTCGCAGCGTATCCCACCTCTTTCGCAACCGAGGGATTTCCCGGCACACATTCATTGGCGCGAACGAACCAATCGAGGGAGTGCTGAAATTCGCCAAGGCTTTGGAACGCCTTGGCTATAGCGAACATTGATGGCCAATTTACAGGGTTGATTTCGAGAACTTGTTTGTAAAGTTCCACAGCTTTTCGCAAGCGTCGCTTTTGAAAAAAGCCCAGACTCTTTTGCGGAACGTCATCAAGAATCACCAGCCCCTTCATCAACTCACTTGCCCGAGCATACAAATCATTGTGTTGCTTGGCTTGTTCTTCGGTGAGTTTTGGGTCTGGTTTCATCTTGCCCGCAAACTATTCCACCCTCGCCTCGCCCTTGCCCTTCACCACTTCGCCGATGCGCCAGGCTTTGTGCTTTTGCGCGCGGATGA
This sequence comes from Verrucomicrobiota bacterium, assembly GCA_031423875.1. Lineage (GTDB taxonomy): Bacteria > Verrucomicrobiota > Verrucomicrobiia > Limisphaerales > JADLHS01 > JADLHS01. The sequence goes on from JANPGI010000446.1 coordinate 9,760, forward strand.
ATTTCAGCACGGCGTCCGCTTTGTCTGCCGCCACGATGCTCACCATGCCGATGCCCATGTTGAAGACTTGATACAATTCCTCGTCCGGCACGCCGCTCTTCTGTTCGATGATTTGGAAGATGGGCAGCATGTCCCACGAGCCTTTGCGGATGACGACGTCGAGCGACTTCGGCAGCACGCGCGGGATGTTGTCCACGAAACCACCGCCCGTGATGTGGGCGAAGGCTTTAACTGGCAGATGGGAGTTGGCAGATGGGAGTTGGGAGTTGAAGCGCTTCAGCAACTTTTGCACGAGCGGGCCGTAGCTCACATGAACCTTCAAGAGTTCTTCGCCGAGCGTGAGTTTCGAGCCGGGGATGCGGCTGGAGGTTTTCAACTTCAACTGCTCGAAGAAGATTTTACGTCCGAGCGAATAGCCGTTCGTGTGCAGGCCGCTGGATTCGATGCCGATGACGACGTCGCCGCGCTTCACAGTTTTCTGGCCGTTGAGCATCTTGGATTTCTCGACGACCCCAACAATCGTGCCGCTCAGGTCGTATTCGCCTTTCTGGTAGAAGCCGGGCATCTGCGCCGTTTCGCCGCCGATGAGGGCGCAGTTGTTCTCCGCGCAAGCGCGGGCGAAGCCTTTGATGATGTCGGTGAAGACGTGCGGTTCGAGTTTGCCCGTGCCGAGGTAATCGAGAAAGAAGAGCGGTTCAGCGCCGAGCACGGCGATGTCGTTGACGCAATGGTTCACAAGGTCCGCGCCGATGGTGTCGTGCTTGTCCATCGTGAAGGCGATCTTCAGCTTCGTGCCTACGCCGTCCACGCTGCTGACGAGGATTGGTTCGCGATATTTTTTGAGGTCGAGCTGGAAGAGGCCGCCGAAGCCGCCGACTTTGCCGAGGACTTCGCGGCGATGGGTGCTGGCGAGCAATTGCGGGAGCGTGGCTTTGACTTTGTTGCCGAGATCAATATCAACGCCGGCGGCGGCGTAGGCTTTCTGTTTCATGCGCCGGGGAGTAAAGCGATTTGGTGGAAGTGATGCGAGTCAAAATGTGGTGGAATGCCGCGTTCACGCGGCAGCGGCGTGATTTGCGAAGTTGCTGCCGCCTGAAGGCGGCGTTCCGCAACTTGGCGCATGGTTACGTCGGATAATCAGTCGGTAAACCCACCGACTTCCAAGCCTCCAACTCCGCGCCAAGTGCCTTGAGTTTCTTATCGAACTTGTCGTAGGCGTATCTGCCGAGGAAGAGGCGGAACGGCGGTTTCTCCACGCCTGCGATCTGATAAATGGCTTCAGCAGCTTTGCGCGGATCACCGGGTTGCTTGCCGTTGATGCGGGTGAGAATGGTTTCAAACTTGCCAACGGTATTGGTGTACTCCGGCAAACGAGGCGCGACATCCAGTGAACGCGCGATGAAATCCGTGCGGAACGGGCCAGGAACGACCACGGTAACATTGATGCCGAAGGGCGCGCACTCACCGGCGACGGATTCCGATGCAGCTTCCAATCCCGCTTTGGCCGCACCGTAAACCGCAAACCCCGGATAGTTCCCGAACGCGGCGGCGGCGGACATGTTGATGATATGTCCGCGCTTTTGCTCGCGCATCATCGGGATGACCGCACGCATGACACGCAACGGCCCGATGAGATTTGTCTCCAGATTGTTGGCGAGACGCACATCATCCGTTTCTTCCAATGCCGCGAGCAGGCCGTAGCCAGCGTTATTCACCACCACGTCAATCGTGCCGAAGCGTTCACGCCCGGCGGCGATGGCGGCGGTGATCTGCGCCGGTTGCGTGACATCCATCGGCACAGCGATAGCAAGATGACCGAAGATCGAGACAAGATCGTCGAGTTGTTCGGGCTTGCGGGCGGTGAGCACACATTGATCGCCCTGTTTCAAAACGGCTTCCGCAAGTTGCCGACCAAAACCAGTGGATGCGCCAGTGATAAGCCAAGTTTTCATGAGCTTTGAGTTCCAAACCACGCACAGGTTAGAACGGTTCAGGGAAGTTTCAAAAAATAATCACTGTTTCTTCAAGCGGAAGAATTGCTGCGCACCACTCGTTGGCAACGTGACGGAAATGTTTTCTGCGTTCGTGCCCCGATTCAAGTTAGTCGCAGCCCAAGTGCCGAGGGAAATATTCGTGCGCGATTCCAATCCATACGCCCCAGAATTCGCCGACCACACCAGATTGATCTGCTCACCGCTCTGGCTTGCCCAGAGGATTGGAGAGGCGTTCAGAAAGTTGGTGTATTGCAGGCCAACCTCCACTGCGCTCAACGATCTGTTGAAGAACATGAGATCGTCGAAGCGTCCGTTGAAGGCGTTGAACTCTTGCGTGTTTTGAGGATAACTACCACCGATCTTGATGCCAGCAGGACTTGTCGCGGAGGTGAAGTCTGGTTCTGCACCGCCGATCACGACCCACGGGTCGCCACCGCTCGTGTAGTTCGCCGTGAGCGGCGAACCGTTCCGATAGATGGCCATCGTACCGTTGTCGAAATCGAACGTCGCCGTGAGATGCGTCCAAGTATTCATCGGAAGCAACGTCTGCCAATCGTTCGTCGTTGCGAGCGTGAGCGAAGTCCCACCATCAATCCGTCGCCCCAACGCCACCAATCGTAAGTTGCCGGAGACATTGATGATCTCCAGCAACGCGCGCACGCCGTGACCTTCCGAACTGCCCTGCAACAAACCGAACAATCCGACGGCGTTGTAGTAATCATTCGTGGCTGGCGTGACTGAATTGAGATTCGGATTCGTGCCGGTCGGTTTCACCCAACCCATGAGCGTGATGCCTTTCACGGAACTGAACGCGCTCAAGGACGCGACGCCGTTTGTCTGATAGATGCCCGCCTTCCAATCGTCGTTGCTGTTCGTGGCGGGATTGATCTGCTGCGTCTGCAACGAAAGACGGCTCGCACCATAAGCCGGATCGCTCACACGCATGGAGTTTCCGCCGTTGATGAGATGGATGTCTGTTCCCGACAGGCCGAGGTCGTGTTCATTCGTGGCGTTTCCTGTAGCGGGATGCTCGAAGTCGTAATAGCAAATCAGGTTTGTCGCCAAATCAGGTAGGACGACATCCGCACGAAGTGAATCCATGAAGCACCCGACGAAGATAAGAGTGGCGATGATCCGGTGATTCATGCGGCAACGATATGTTCCAACGCAGAGTCGTCAAATGATTCCTCCGAAACTTGGTGGAATTGGCGGCTAGCTACAAAGGGCGCAGTTCACTTTTTCCAAGGGTGGTTTTCTCACATTAACACCCGGCTTGAGCCGGGTGGTC
>JANPGI010000447.1:0-3306 GCA_031423875.1 Verrucomicrobiota bacterium
GTTCAACGCAGCCTCACGGAACGTGAGGCGCGAACAACCAAACTTGCGCATGTAACCATGGCGACGGCCGCTCATCGAGCAGCGGTTCACCAAACGCGTCGGGCTTGCATCACGAGGCAATGCCGCGAGACCGGCGTAATCGCGCTTCGCCTTGAGTTCTGCACGCTTCGCGGCGAATTTCTTCACCGTTGCCGCTTTGCGCTTGTTGCGCTCCAACCATGACGTCTTGGCCATAAATTCTTGTAGTTAATTATTTGTCCGCGAACGGAAAACCCATGCTCTTCAACAAATCCAACGCCTGCGCATCCGTCGGCGCACTCGTGACGATGGTCACGTCCATACCCTGCTGACGCTTGACCTTTTCCAACTCGATCTCAGGGAAAATGGATTGGTCAGCAATCCCGAAGGTGTAATTGCCGCGACCATCAAACTTGCGCGGAGACAAACCACGAAAGTCGCGGATACGGGGCAACGTCACAGCGACGAGGCGATCAAAGAATTCATACATCGCATCCTTGCGCAGCGTCACGCGGCAACCGATGGGCTGGTTTTCGCGGAGCTTGAAGTTGGCGATGGCGTGGCGGGATTTGCTGATGGCGGGCTTGCGACCCGTGATGGAGGTCAAGTCCTTGGCAGCATCCTCAATCGCGCCCTTTTCCAACGAGGCACTGATGCCCATGTTCACCACGATTTTTTCGATACGCGGGATCTGATGGACGTTGGAGTAATTGTGCTTCGCCTTGAGAGCGGGCACGACATCATTGACGTACTTTGTGTAAAGTCTGGCTTTCATTTTTAACATGTCACGGTGTTGGCCGTGAACATTTTCCGTTTTTGAACCGTCGTCTGAACCTGCAAATGGTTGCCGTTATCAGATGACGGGACGCGGATACTAGCAGTGTCGAACTCAGGCGCAATAAGTTTTTGAAAGTTTTTTCGGTCCTCTGGATTTTACCCCCCCTTAAACCATTGGAAAATGTAGCCACACTGCTTCACTTCTTCCGCGCCCGAATCAAGTAACCGACAAACGACCATAAGCCAGAAAACTTGTAACTCGAGTCCACATACTTCTCGATGACGTAGAAGGCGAAATAGTAGAACCGGCAAAAACACCAGATCACCAAAGCCAGAAGTCCCACCACGCGCCAACTCGGATTTTCCAGAATCAACAATGCCGCCGCCGCGATTCCGAGCAGCAGGAAGAGAATCCCCTTCACCTTGATCCAAGTCGCACTTGTGAGGTCTTTCATCGTTGGGACGTGATTAACCGCGAAACACGCGAACTACCCGATCCAATTTCAACATATCGTAGCAGCCGACGTCAGTCGGCTCTAGTTTTGATTTGAGCGGACTAACGTCCGCTGCTACAGCAAGCTGACAATCGCTTCTGCCGCACGCGAAGCCGCGCCGGGTTTCCCCAATGATGCAATCACTGTAGCAAGCTTCCCCCGCACTGCCGAGCGTCTTTTTTCATCGCGCAACAATTCCAACGCCGCACGCGAAATGTTTTCCGGCGTCGCCGCCTGCTGGACGAACTCGGGATAAATCGCCTTGTCCGCGATCAAGTTCGGCATCGCGAGATATTTCACGGTCACGATTCGTTTGCCGATGAAGTAGGTCGGCCACGACGTTTTGTAAAACACCACCGCTGGCACGCCATGCAACGCGCACTCCATCGTCACCGTGCCGGACTTCGTGATGGCGAGATCGGCTTGGGCAAGCGCGCCCGTCAGTCCGCCGACTTGGATTTCCAATCCCGCTGGCAAACCCGCCGCCTTCATCGTGTCGGCCAACTGCTGGGTGGGTAAAATCATTTTGCCCGCGAGATCTGAAACTTCGCGTCGCAACAATTCAAACGCACCCGTCACCACCGGCCAATGCCGTCGCACCTCATCCGCCCGGCTTCCTGGCAACAACACGATACACGGCGCGTCCGACCTCCGACCTCTGACCTCTGATTTCTGACTTCTCCCCATCATCGGATGCCCCACAAACTCCACGCGCAATTTCGGCACGCGCTGCGCATACCACGCTTTCTCGAATGGGAAGATGCTCAACAGCAAATCATGATTCTCCGCCAACGTGTAAGCCCGGCCTGCGCGCGATGCCCACACCTGCGGCGACACGAATTGCACGATCTTCGGATTCCAGTTGTTGAATACGCCCCGATTGGCGCGGACATGAGCTTTGATGGCCTTGGCAAAGCGCAGATTGAACCCGCCGTAATCCACGCCAATGATCACGTCTGGCTGACGCGCGATGGCGACTCGCAGCAACTGATTGAACAACCGCTTGAACTTCCCAAGATTTTTCAGCACCTCTGCGAAACCGATGACCGAATGTTGCGTGAGATCAAAAATCTGTTCCACGCCAGCCGCCACCATCTTTGGTCCGCCCGCGCCAAAGAATCTTGGAGCAAGTGCGGTTTGAAGTGGCTGAACATGGTTTGATACATGTTCTGATGACGCCACCACCTTCTCCCGCAACGCGCCCACGAGTTCCGCTGCAAGCATGTCGCCGCTTGGATCACCCGCGATGAGCATGAAGGAGAGAGGTTTCAAAATAATCCAAATGCGAACGCCGCAATTAAGGTGGTCCTTTGGCTTTCAAGATGTAAAACATCAGCCAATTATTGCCGTGTGAAAATGGCTTTTTCGATAGAAGCACGAATGGTTCGACATTATCACCGTAAGGGCCTGCATCCTTGCCACGGTAGCGTTCTATTGTCATTGAAGGATACAGAGTATAATCGTGGCCTGGCTCGGTAGAGGCCAAGTGACCATGGTCAAAACCCACTTTTGTCCCATCGGTGCTGTAACCTGGAGAAACTTTTTTAGGTATGAAGGGAACTTTTATCGAATTCGTGAAGTCGGACGCTTGAATCTGCCCACGTCTAAATTCGCTCCACCGCACTAGACTGTTGTTATTTAATCGCCTATTTGATGCAGACTCCTTCGACGGAGCAATTAACTTTGCTATCGGCACCGATACAAAGTGGTTGTTGATCTGGATCAGTAGATTGGTTGAGCCAGAAATCCTGATTTCTTCAATCCTCAGATAATGCGGTCTGCTAGTGTTTCTCGTTGGTTGCTGCGCCGTTTCTATCCGTGCAGCAACTTGTTCCTTTTGGGATACATCATTCGTTGATCCGAAAACGAGGTTTTTACCTGCGATTCTCATTTCAAGCGCGTTGCTCCTAACTATGTGCAATCCATCTTCTGTATTTCCGCTTAGAAGCAGCACCTCAATTTTTTGGCCCATATCATGCCAGACGAACGGAATCGGTAAGAGACTGTTGAATATTCC
>JANPGI010000448.1:0-8919 GCA_031423875.1 Verrucomicrobiota bacterium
GGAGGACGCACCGATCGATCCCAGCGCGCGATCGGTAACATTGCTGACGCCAGAGACGCCATAACTGTGAATGCCACCCGCAGTTGAAGTCCCCGTATCTGCGAAATAGTTCGTGCTGTCAGCGTTTCCCTTGGATGAATACCAACCAAGGAGAGTTGAATTGTTCGTCCAATTGGCAGCCGCACTTCCGAGCGAATCAAAGTTCTGCGAATAACTGCCGCCACTCATCGGAATTTGCGCGGGGGTTTGTGAGGCGGTCAGAACAGCCAGCAGAGCGATGCCTGCGAAAAGAACGGTATTTCGATTTTTCATTTGTGCAACTATCCACCGAAACCTCTCCGGAAACTGTGGGCAGAGATTATTCGCACACGGCGGCGATGTGCGAAAGTGGTTTTACGTTGCTGCGCGGCTCTGATTGATCGCGCTGGACGGCCCGTATTGGTGGTGTAGCCGTAATTCAAGCCCGTATCGCTTTGGGCAGTCGGAACGGAAGGTGCGCGGGATTGACCCAAGTGCTGGGCGCGGGTTGGCATGCGCCGCCATTGATGCTGACACTCAAGGCAATCAGGCCTACGAACACAGCAAGTTCGTTTTGGAATGAACCAAAGACGGCAAAGAAAAAGAGAGTTTTTGTCAAAAAATACGCCAATAGGAATGTATTGATCTGTCGGTTCTCGGGTTCGCCATAGCGATAGTTGTTGATCAGAGTTTTGATCGAGGCGAACAAGAACCATAGGAACGCGATCACGCCGAAGATGCCAAGCGGGATGATCAGTGAAAGTGGTCCGTTGTGGAAATCTGACGCAGCAATCGCCCCAGATCCGTCATCGCTACTTTCAAAATCACGGAATGCTTCAGACATTTCATTCGCGCGAGCGTCCATGCCGTAACCTTTGCCCACGATGAGATATTGCGGAATCGTTGGAACGACTTCCTGCCAGATTTTGATACGCCAATCAGACGAGTCCTCAGCACCGCTTTTTGCCAGCGGGTTTACTTCAATCGGCAAAAAACTCAAAGACCGCTGCATCATCAGTGGCATTTGTTGGACAAACGGAAGGCTTACAGCCGCGAATAGCAATCCCGCGACGAAAAGAATCGGAGCCAAGTTGGTGCGATAGAGTTTCTCAAAAAAGAAAAGTCCGGAAAATACCATGATGAACATGATCGGGACGGAGCGGTATCCGCCTGCCAATCCCACGCCAGCAATCGCAAGGAAGAAAAGGATTCGCCAAGGTTGGTTCACGCCAAGGCCTCCCTTGAATTGAACTGGCAGGAATCGCCATTGCTCGCCGATGGAAAAAAGCCCCCTCATGCCATGACGGGCGAGGATGAAGCAAAGCAGCCCGACCGATGCAAACGTTACTCCCCCCAGACGCATGTTTTCGGTGGCTCCTCCTGAAAGAGCCGTCATGTTATCAACAGGGAATAGTGCAAACAAAAAATGCAATCCACCCGGCATCCATGGCGCCAAACTTCCGATGATCAAACTCAACGTGCCCAGGAAATACAATGCGGTGTAGAGTAATGCCCGTTCTTTTGGGATCCGGTAGGCAGTGATCGCGAAGTAACCTGCGATCGCACAAAATAATTGAACGTAACGTTTGCCGCCATATGACGATCCACCGAACGACCGGATGCCAATGCCGCCGGTCAGTTTGGCGGTCAGAAAGATCACAAACGCCAAGAACAACAGCGACCACGTGATGGATGGCACACTGGCAAAAACCACGTCCCGCCTGAGGATTTGTTGAAGAATGGTCAACAGGAGGCTGATGGCTGTCATTGCCATCCAGAGATATGGCGAGCCTTGGACGAAGAACAGCACCATGCTCATGTTCCAACTGACAATCAGCAAAAGATGATGCCATTTCAGAAGAACCGGAATCAAAGGCAGAGCAGCGACGGTCACCACCACCGCTAGGCTCATGCGATCCATGGGGTTCGCCACCACGTAGCCAAGATAGATGGCTAGCGGTAGGCAAAGCCCGTAGATGATCAACGAGCGGATGATGGCCAGTGCATTCGTCATTCTTTAGTAATTCTCTCTAAAACTCCCCCGGAATACGTCGCAAGAACCATTAAATTCCGCAGGAGTCCGTCTTTCGACAGTTAGAAAGATTATATGCTCAAAGCACAAGAATCCAACCTACAACATGCCGAAGATGGGAAAACATCAACACAATACATGCCATCAACAAACAAGGCTGAAAATGCGGTTTCATCCGCTGAATTATGTGTCGTCGTGGTACACCCTGTACCAAAAAACTCCCTGCTGGTAAGTGTTTCCCTGTTTGAATGCGCAATGAATCGAGCTTTGAAGCCGCCACTTATTGACTTATTGAAGCGTTGCTGAAGTTAAAATGCCTGATTCAAGTAGCGTTATGGTTGTAAGGCAGCGTTATCTGGGCAGTCTTTCAATAGCAGCAAGAAACGCTCGATGCCGCTTGTGTAAGCGCTCACTTTCCCGGCACAGGCGCCGCACGCTTGACCATGATTGCCTCGACGATCTTCTTCGCTAGTTCAGGCTTCTCAACCAACGCTTTCCGCGCGGCTTCTTTGCCCTGGCCGATGAGGTCGCCATCGAATTGCAGCCACGCGCCCTTCTTGTCCACCGCACCGCAGTCTATCCCCACGTCGAGAATGCTGCCTTCCTTGTCTATGCCGTGGTTGTAGATGATGTCGAACTCGGCTTCGCAAAACGGCGGTGCTACTTTGTTCTTCACAATCTTTACCTTCACATGATTGCCAGTGGCGTTGCCTGCGGCGTCCTTGAGCGTGTCTTTGCGCCGGATATCAATGCGCACGCTGGCGTAGAACTTCAACGCCTTGCCGCCGGGCGTGGTTTCGGGATTACCGAACATGACGCCGACTTTTTCGCGTAGTTGGTTTGTGAAGACACAGGTGGTCTTGGATTTGTTGAGAACTGCAGTGAGCTTGCGTAGCGCCTGCGACATCAGCCGCGCCTGCATACCCATCGTGGCCATGCCCATGTCGCCTTCGAGTTCTGCTTTGGGAACGAGCGCTGCGACGGAATCAATCACGATGATGTCGAGCGCGTTTGAACGAGCGAGAGTTTCGCAGATGGTCAACGCTTCCTCGCCGGAATCGGGCTGTGAGACGAGAAGGTCGTCCAAGTTAACGCCAAGTTTTTTGGCATAGGCCGGATCAAGCGCGTGCTCCGCATCAATAAACGCGGCGAGACCGCCGGCTTTTTGCGCGTTGGCGATGACGTGCAGCATCAATGTGGTTTTGCCGGAAGATTCCGGGCCAAAGATTTCGATGACGCGCCCGCGCGGCACGCCGCCCACGCCCAGCGCCAGATCAACAGCCAGCGCGCCGGTGGGGATGACTTCAATTTTTTTCAATGCTCGCGCATCGCCAAGACGCATGATCGCGCCGTCGCCATAGCTTTTGGTGATGGTGGAAATGGCGGCTTCCAATTCGCGCGCACGTGTTGCAGAGGCTTTGGAGGCATCGGAATTTTTAGTTTCGGCAACGGCTTTGTCAGAGGCTTTGGGCGGCATAAAATTTAAGGAACGGCGTTTCGGGACAGTTTGATTTTACTGGCCGCGACGGTAGCGAATGGAGATTGCATCGTCAATGTCGCGCTCCGACAGAAATTTCGCGGGAAGAAATTTCCTTTAGCCGAGCGAGTATCACTCCGTGCTGAGCTCAAGCGCTCGGGCCGGCTCGGCACTCAAAGATTGGAAGGCGGGACGTTCTCTGAAATTTCGGACTCAGCAGGCGGCACAACTTTGCGGCTGGCCTTTACCGGTTTTGCGGGAGCTTCATCGTGCTCCTCGTCGTCTTCTGCTGATTCGTCGGGGTGCTTGACCTGGGCGGCCCTATCTTCGACGGTGCGTGGATTCTTTGCGCGTTTGTTGCGCGGCAGCGGGCTCATCATCATGTTGATGCCGCGACCAATCATCTTGGGCGGAAAATCGGGATGGCCGAAGGTTTCCAGTTCGGCGATGAATTTCTTCACCACCTCAAATCCGAATTCAGTGTGCTGCATCTCGCGACCCCGAAAACGCAGCGTCACTTTCACCTTCATGTCTTCGCAGAGGAAATCGATCGCGTGACCGACCTTGACCCCGAGATCATGCGGATCAATGCGCGGGCTGAGTTGGATTTCTTTGACCGTGGAAGTGTGCTGATGCTTCTTGGATTCCTTTTCCTTCTTGGCCAGCTCGTAGCGATATTTGCCAAAGTCCACGACGCGGCAAACGGGTGGAACAGCGTTGGGTGCTATTTCCACTAGGTCAACGCCAGCCTGACGCGCAAGGTTGATGGCATCGTTGAGCAGTATCACGCCGAGCTGCTTGCCATCGAACCCGATCACTCGGACTTCGCGGGCGCGGATTTTCCCATTGATCCTGATGAAAGATGCGGGAGAGGAATTGCGTGGAGGAAAGGGGCGGCTCAAAGCACCCTCGTCGGTTGAAAAATCATTGTATCGTCTTGCTTCAATCTATGCCGGACTCGCCAGCTAACTAACGGGGGTGATTAAACCAGCTAACCGGTGATAGGCAAGCAAAATATGGGCAAACCTGAATAGTTGGGACGCTTCGTGGGATGTTGGGATGTATATCTGAGGTGTAACATGAACAGCGAACATTAGCGGGAATGAATAGCGGATTGATTCGTAGACGTGTAGCTACGTTGCAACCAACAATCCCAGCAACCTCAAGCAACACCCGTGACCGGGTGCTGCCCAAGATTTCCGATTCAACTGCCGACCACTGCCTTTAGAAATTTCGCAGTAGCGGCGGCACACATTTCTTCGAGACTCACTTGCGAAGACGGATGAACAAAGCTGGCGCATCCGACGTCGGCGTGAATTCCCACGGGCTGGTTTGCACAGGGCCATTGACCCAGCCAGTCGGATTCCATGGGTTGGGGTTGATCTCGATGGTGCCGCACGGATCAGGCCAGATGATGATGATCGTGCCGCCAATTCCGCGTCGTGCCTCAATTGGTGCCTCTTCGGGAGTGGGTGGCACGACGTTGACGACCGGGACAGACGACAGCGAGGTGTACGCACCGAGGCCGTCCAAGTCCGCCTCAATTGAGACGGTGTAGGTGCGAGCGGGATCATAATCCGGGAAGGCGAAGCTGACTGGCACTTGGATTGTCCCGCCGCCAGCGGGCGGCACGGTGATCGTTGAAAGTGCGGTGGCAGATACGACTTCGTTTTCAGGTGAACGCAAGACTGCGTAGGCATTGCTCAACACGGTGGGCGCAGTTGAACTGTATCCCTCGAAGCTAAATGCCACGGTGCCGGATTCGAGGTTGGTGGCCAGACCCAGCGGGTTGATCGGTTGGACACAGAAGCCTAGCCCACGCGGCATGCAGAAGTAGCCGTCGCAAGTCGTTTGCTGGCCGTCGGCCATGGTGATGGTGAGTCGCCAACAGACGCAGTCGCCCGCGCCAAAGTTCGCAGGCAGCGTGACAGCAGGCTGGATGATTGCATAACCACCAGCCGGAGCATTGCCTGAGCCGGAGGCTGGGCTGAAGGGTGGGCATGGTTTGGTGCAATTCCCTCCCACAGGTAGAGATTGAATAGACCATGTGAACGCCTGCGGATAGGGCAACGGATTGTAGATCGGCATCTGAACTGGGATGGTTTGTCCCACCCAGCATTGCGGGACGGCAGTGAATCCTCCGGCCTGACAATTGATGCGGCACTTGCCTTTGCATCGGGCGTCGTAAATGGCTTGGATTTCCGCCGGTGATAATGCGCGGCGGAATAATTCCACTTCATCAATGCAACCGGGGAACAGGCCGGTGACCGAGTAAGACCGCGATGCGACCCGGAACGGGAAGCACGGACCCGCAGTGATGGAGCCGGAACGTGGGGTCGGGTCTTTCGGGTTCGGGTCCGCCAAACCATCCACATAGAGTTTGATGCCGAGTGGGTTGTTGCGCTTGACGGAGATAGTAATGAAATGCCATTGGCCGTCGGCTGGCACGACGGTGTTGAAGTAATAGTTGCTCAACGTGCCATCGGCGAGTTGGAATCCAACGGTGTTGTTCGTGCCAAGGAACACGCTGTAACCACGAACCACGGGGCCGCTCAACTCGCGATGATCCACGATGGTGCGGATGGTGTTATTGAGCGTGGCCGGTTTGACCCACGCGTCCACGGTAAAGTCGTTTGTGCCGAACTGCATGGCGGCGTAGGGAGTGACTTGCACGTATTGGTTCACGCCATTAAAGCACAGACTGTTGATCACAAACTGGCCGAGGTTGCGGGTGGGATTGCCCGAGAGATAGCCTTGGTTTCCTGCGACGCCGTTGAAGGCCGACGGCCCGGTGGTTTCATCAAACTTCAGCCACATCACCATGTTCGATGGCGGTGGCGTGCAAGGTGGGATGAGCAGGTTTTGGAATACTGTGACGTTGAACGTGCATTGATTCGTGCCGCAAGCGTTCGTTGCCACGCATGTGACGGTGGTAGTGCCGTACGGAAAGAAACTGCTGGAGGGCGGCGTGCAACTGACCAGCGTGCCGTTGGAAACCTGCGGCTGCGGATATGCCACGGTGGTGCCGTTGGTGGTACACCACGGATACGCTTGCGCGAGAATGTTCGTGGGACAAGTGATCACCGGCAACGCTCCGGAATAAACGGCGGTGATCGTTACGTTGCAAATCACGCAGTTGGACTGCGCGTCGCAGGCTGTCAACGTGACCAGCGTCGTGCCGGGCGAAAGCACTGTGCCGGGTAAGGGAGATTGCACGACACTGATCTGGCCGACAGGAGTGCAGTTGTCTGTTACGAGTCCGTTAGTCGCGAAGTCCGGCACACGCGGCGGACAGCCGGTCACACTCATGGACGTCGGCGGGCAACTTGGCGGGGTGAGATCGCGAGTGACGGTGACATTGAACGTGCAGGAAGCCGTGTTGCCCTGTGAATCCGTCGCCGTGCAAGTAACAACCGTTGTGCCCAGCGGGAACGTCGAGCCGCTGGCTGGGACGCTCGTGAGGTTGGTGATTGTGCCGCATGAGGTCGTAGCTGTCGGCGGCGGATAGAAGACGATGGCACTGGTGGTGCAGGTTTGCACGTTGGTGTTCGGCGGGCAGAAGATGGAGACGGTGCTGTTCGTGCAGGGAAACACGGGCTTGCACTTGCCGTAAGAATTGGCCTGCCAAAGCGCCGTCATTTCCCCGGCTGTGAGAACGCGGTTGAAAAGTTCCACTTCGTCCACGGCGAGTTCACCGTAGCCGTTGGTCGCGACGTGGCTACCGCCAATGAGCAGGTCAAACGCACTGTTGAAATTGCCAGTCGGGATAAGCGGTTGAGGCGAACCGGTGACTCCGTTGACATGGAACGTCACTGTGTTTGCCACGCGATTCACCGCCACGGCGACGAAGTTCCACGCATTCGCCGTCACTGCCGGGCCAGTGTGGGTGTAAAGCGTGCCGTTGCCGAGACGCAACTGGACGTTGTTATTGAACACACTCAACGCGTAACCGAGGCCAGCGGGTTGATTGAGCTTGTCCACTATTGGCTGCCACCCGCCGAAGAACGGCACGGGATTGACCCAGCAATCAATGCTGAAACTGTTCGTGCCGAAATTCAGCGAAGCCGCGTTCGGCGCGCGTCCGCGCACTGTGGGTCCGTAAAAGTAGCTTGCCCCCGCAACTTGGCCCGCCACCGCATTCGGGCTACCAGCGTTGCCGATGGATCCGCCGCTTTCAACGAGCGCAGCGTTGCCGTTGCCAGAGAGGTCGGCATAGATGCTCGCGCCAGTGAGTTCGTCCAACGGCCACCAACCCACCATTCCCGTCGGCGCGGTGATACAACTGTTGGTGCCGCAACCCCCGGGCGGCATCGTCACGATGAAATTGACCAAGCAAGTTTGAGTCACCGCCTGACCGGTGGAGAAATCAATGAATGTGACCGTGATCGGGTACGTGCCGGGGCCGACCGGGCCGCCGGGTGCGGGTGTTTGGGAACATTGTGGCGCAACCGGAACCTGCAAGCAGGGAAATGAGATTGCGCACACGTCAGGAATAACCGCCAAGCAAGCATTGGTCTGGAGTTCGTGGAGATTGGTGAGACAGGTGCAGTCCACAATCTGCGCGCGGGCAGTGATTATGGGGAATAGGACCGACAGCAACAGAATGGGAAAGATTTTACTTTTCATAAGCGGGGCGTGGTTGATGGCGTGCGCAAGGGGGCTCATTTCACGCGCGCTGTGGTTGAGTTGGGGTTTAGTTTGTGTGGATGATTACTAGAAATGATTTTTTTCCGAGCTGCCGCTACCTGTAACGAAACCTTTCAACAGGTGCGCAGGAGCTTGCGCTTCGTCTTTGAGTGGCATGAGGTCAACAATAGTAACCGGCGAAACGCAGTCAAGCACCGAAGTCTTTTAGGAGTGAGGTGGTGCTGTGGGGTGTGATTACAACCGGTGAGGCATATAAAAATCAGCGACAGGCAGGGCGCGTCACTCCGTGCGCGCCGGGCTTTGGTTGGCCGGACGGCGGCGCGCACGGAGTGACGCGCCCTACCACCTCAATCATCCTAAAACCTCACCCAGGAAGTTCCGGAATTGCAATTGGCATCGCACCCGGTAATTTATTTTTGTGACCAGCACATTTTCAGTCGCGGCCCATTGGTCGGGCGGTTTTGACGAGGCGGGCCTTCAGGCCTGGGCGGAAAATTTACGCCGGCAACTGCCCGCCCCGACCGTCTCGCTCGGCCTGGTTTTCATGGCCCCGAGATTTTTCGAGCATGCGCAGCAGGTGCTGGAAATTCTCCGCGTCCACGCCCAGGTGCCGCTGCTGGCGGGGTGTTCGAGCCAGAGCTTGATCACCGGGCCGGAGGAAATTGAAGAGAACGCCGGGCTGACCCTCGGACTGTACGCGCTGCCCGGCGCGGAACTGACGGCCTTTCATTTTACGCAGGAACAG
>JANPGI010000449.1:0-2532 GCA_031423875.1 Verrucomicrobiota bacterium
ACAGCGGCGGTTTGGCGAGGATGAAGTTCGTCTGGCTGGGCAGCACGCGGAAGCCAAGCACAGTGAGATTGCGACTCAACTTCTCGCGTGTGGCGATGATCTTCTTAAAGTTCGCACGGTAGTGAGCGAGGTCGTCCAGCGTGGCTTCGGCGGCGATCTGGCCGAGACCGTTCACGTTGTAGCTGTCTCGCATCTTGTGGAGCGCGGCGATGAGTTCTGCGTGTCCGACAAAATATCCGACGCGCTGGAAACAGAGCGAGTAAGCCTTGGAAAAAGTCCGTGCCACCAGCACATGCGGATGTTTGAGCGCGAGCTTCATGGCATTCTCACGAGCGAAGTCCACGTAAGCTTCATCCAACACGATTACGCCGCGCTGGGTTTTGCAGAGCGCTTCCAACTCGCGTGTAGCGTAACCCCGACCGCTCGGCGCGTTTGGGGTGGTGACGAGTGTGAGTGCGGCGTTGAAGTTCCATTTCCTGCCGCGCTTCAACTCAGCGAGGCTCGGCAGGCTAAAGTCTGCGTTGAGCGGCACGCCGTTCATGTTTGCGCCGTGCGTTTCCGCCAACACCGGATAAAGCGAATAGCTGGGCGTGAAATACTGAACCGTCGCCTTCGTAAAACTTTCCCCCCCATCTTCCATCTTCCATCTTCCATCTCCTTGCTTCGGTTCAACAAACGTCCGCACCGCCAACGCCAGCACCTCATCCGAGCCGTTGCCCACGATGATATTCTCAGGTCTGCAACGATGCAGCTTCGCCAGTTTCTCGCGCAAGCGTTCTGCCGAAGGATTCGGATACAGCCGCAACCGTCCATCCACCGCAGCTTTCACCGTTCGCAAGACGCGGGGCGATGGCGGATACGGATTCTCATTCGTGTTGAGCTTGATGAGTCCCTTGATCTTCGGCTGTTCACCGGGAACATAGGCGTGCAGATCATGGACGAGCGGGCGGATCAAATTCTTGGGACGAATGACAGTCATCTCGAACATTTCAGAAGAAACGGGGGCGAATGTCGAGTTCAGGCTGGGTGTGTGGTGTGACTGGAAGAAGCGTTCAGTTGTCACCGGACGGAGCGTGGCGGTCTCCGCGACACAGCCGCGCGCCGTCACATTAATGACCGCCACTTCCAGCTACACCCGGTGTACGGGCGAAGTCTTTGCAGATTGACGAATCACCGAACGCTTTCTAGCGTCTTGCCCAGCACAATTCAAACGCACCTATCACGAACATGAAAAAACTTTTCTTCGCTCTCACCACTGTTGCTTTTGCCATCAGCGGTTTCGCTGGGGAACTCGGTCAGGACGCCGCGCCGTTGAAGATCGCCGAATGGGCCAAAGGCAAACCCGTGGATCTCGCCGCCGCAAAAGACAAACAGGTCGTCGTGGTGGAGTTCTGGGCGACGTGGTGTCCGCCTTGTGTCACAAGCATCCCGCACCTGACTGAGATGCAGAAGCGATTCAAGGATGTGTTGTTCGTCGGCGTCAGCGCGGAGAAGGCGGATGTGGTGAAAAAATTCGTCGCGAAGATGGGTGATAAGATGGATTACAACGTGGCCATTGATGACGACGGAAAAACCAGCGCGGGCTACATGGAGGAGTTCGGCATCAACGGAATTCCTCACGCCTTCATCGTGGATAAACAGGGCCGAGTCGTCTGGCACGGTCATCCGATGGATGGATTGGACAAAGCTGTCGAACAAGTGCTCGCTGGCAAGCTCGATATCGAAGCGGCCAAGAAACGTCAGAACGCGATGAAGAAGCTGGAAGCGTTCGCCGAAGCTGTGGGCAGCGGCGCGAGTGAAGCCAAACTCGACGCGCTGGCGAAGGAGCTTGAAATCCTAGATGCAGAACTCGGTGGCATCCAGCCCGGGCAGAAGTTTGATGCGAAAGAAATCCGCAAAGCGGTGAAGTTCCAAAGTCTGATGCGTGACTATCAACTCGCAGCGCGCTCCGGCAAAGGTGGGACTAATCTCGCGCGCATCGAAAAACTGCTCGAAGAGAACGCCCCCAAGGACTTCAATCTCGCTGAATTCAAAGAGTCCATGAACCTGAGCAAGTTGTTCGCGAATTATTATTACGCCGTCACCGGCAAGCGCGATGCCGACAAGCTCGCCGAGTTCACCAAGGAACTGTCTGAAACCAAAACCACCAATGTCCGCGCGCTGAATCAATGGGCGTGGGTCATTCTGACCGACGCGAACATCAAAGATCGTGATCTTCCTCTCGCCACCAAGCTCGCCAAAGCCGCCGTGGACGCATCCGGCGGGAAGGAATCTGCCGTGCTGGATACTTACGCGCACGCATTGTTTGATTCCGGCAAAACCGCCGAGGCCATCGTTCAACAGAAGAAAGCCATCGCCGTGGCCGAAGACGACGAGGCCAAGAAGGAACTCAGCGAGACGCTCAAGAAATACGAGGCGAAGTGAGCGGAGACTGATTGGGTAGGGCGCGTCACTCCGTGCGCGCCGTCGTCTGTATTGCCAAGTCCAGCGCGCACGGAGTGTCGCACCCGATCTTGGGTTACATTCTCACGC
>JANPGI010000450.1:0-9421 GCA_031423875.1 Verrucomicrobiota bacterium
CAAGCCCGGCGCGCACGGAGTGACGCGCCCTACCTCCCCTGACTCCTCACGTCGTCGCCTACAAGGTCACGGATACAACGCGCGATAGAATTGATTCGGAACACTCGCGGGCGGCGCGTCGGTGAAGCTGAGCGAGCCGGATGGATTCACGAGATTCGTCAGCACAGACCACGTCGTCAGGTTTGTCGAGGTGCGGAGTTGCACGTTGAAGCCCGCCTCGCCGCTCATGCCGAGTTGCACTCGTCCATCCGGCAACCTCGCAATGGATGTGAACAACAGTGGCGCGGTCGGCGTGAGCGTCAATGCAGCCACGGAGCTGGTCACCGAGCCGCTCGTATTCGTCACCACCACGGAATAATTCCCCGCATGAGCAACCTGCGCGTTGAGTCGCGTGTAGCTGCTGCTCGTCGCGCCTGCGATGTTCGCTCCATTCAATCGCCACTGATACGCAAGCGTGGCAGTGCCGCCTGCCGTCACGTTGAAGGTCGCGTTGCTGCCGACTGGCACGGTCACACTCTGCGGCTGCGCGGTGAGATAGGGCGGCACGTTCGTGATAAAGCGTTCCACGCGCACGTTGTCCACGAGTCCGAAGCTGAGATTGGTGTTGTCGGAGAGCGACGTGAACGAATCCCAGTAGCCGAGGAAAATGTTGCTGGCGGTGAGAGAGGCGTTGGTGACAGCAGCGATCTTCAATCCGTCAATAAACCACTCCACCGTGTTGCCAGTTTTGCTGATGATGACATCGCGCCAAGCGAAACCAACTGTGCCCACGGCGAGCGCGCCGGTTTGCTGGGCAAAGTTTGACTGCTGAAACGCTGGCGCGGTCTGGCCGCCGGGAAATGTGCTGGCGTAATACGGATGTCCATTGCCACGCACATTGGGTTCGTTGCCGCCGAGCCACACGCCGCTGTTGGTTTGCTGCAAAATTATTCCTACATAAGCGCGCCAATCCGGCGTCGTTGCAGAAGTATCCGTGGCCTGACCTTCTCCATCGGTGGCGAACCACACGCCATCCGCCGAACCCGTATTCCACTGCACGTTGTTGCCCGTAGTGCCGACGCCAGCGGTGAGATGTTCCGTCGAACCATTGCCGCCCGCTGGGAATGGCCCGTTGGCGTTGATCCACATGTCAAAGCGCAGCCGGAAATTTCCGCCGAAACTTTGTCCGATGGGCGACACGCTTACCGCGGCGACGTTGGTATTGAGGAGATTTGCTTCAAGCCGCAACCCGCGCGTGGTGCCCCCCGCAGAGTTCGGCGCCGATGAAATTCCTATGAGTGAATAATCCCAATTGAACGTGATGCGCGTGTCGGTGGAGGAACGATTCGTCGTCCAGTTCACGGCGGTGTGCGCATCAAAATTGTCGGTGAATAACGGTTGCGTCACAATGAGGCTCACCTCCAGCAGCGCGATCTGGCTCGTCACAGCGCCGAACGCATTCGTCACCACGCAGACGTAGTCGCCGGAAACTGCGGGCAAACAGTTCGTGCGCGTGAACAAAAAGTTTGTCGCGCCGGGAATAGTCGCGCCGTTGAAACGCCATTGATACGCGAGCGGTGCCGTCCCGAATGCGCTGATTGCAAGAGTCGCGTTCGAGCCTTGAATAACGGACTGGGCGACAGGTTGCGGAGCGATGGAGGGCGGAGCATTGGTCACGATCGGCAGGCTGAGAAATGTAAGAGCCGCGCCCATGTATTGCGTGCGGACCGTGAGGCTCGTGATCGTCTCGAACGGAAACCCCATCAGCAACACTCGCCCGCCGCCTGCCGAGCCATCGTATTGCACCGCGCTCGCGCCGCCGAGTCCGCCGACGTAATTCAACGCTGCTGCTGCGCCCGGTCCGTTCGGCGTCAACTTGTCCGGCGTGCGGACGGCGTAGATTCCTTTTGATCCGTCATCAAACACGCCGTTTGATTTGCCGACGAACAATCCGCCGCCCGCAGGCGTGACCGTATAGCTCGCAGCGTTGTCGTTCGCATCCGCGCCAAGATCGGCGTGAAGCTGGCTGTTGAGGAACACGCGATCTCCCGCCGTCGGGCCGGACGCGCGATCCAAGTCCCACGCGATCTCTGCGCCGGAGGCGAACAACGCGCCGCCCGCTGCGAGGAAGGTGCTGATGCGCGTCTGCTCCGTGGCACTGAAGGTTTCATCCGCGACGGATTCATTGCCGCACGCCCAGATGACGATGGAATAATTTGAGAGCGCAACCGTGCCCGCGCTCACAGCTTCGTTCTGACACGAATCAAAGATCGCGCCCGCTGCGGCGAGCGCTTTGCCATGCGCCACGACGTAATCGAAGGAGTTGTTCCACGCGCCGAAGACGCGCTCAATCGAGCCAGAGGCATCGGGCGGGTTGTAATTTTCCACGGGCAAATCCATCCGCAGGTTCTGCGTGCGCTCGAAGCGGTCATAGGCATTCACGAACAGAACTTTTGCTGCCCCGTTGGTCGATGGCGCGCGGCAAGCAACCACTTCGGAAGCCATGGACTCGCCGCCGCCATTGGCTGCTGCGATGCGAAAATAGTAATCCACGTTCGCAGTGAGATTGGAGACTGTGACGCTGGTGACATTGCCGACGGAGATGGCATTGCCGAAGCCAAAGCCGTTGGTCGAGCGATAGAGGACATAGTTCGTCGGCGACTGACTGCCGCCGGTGCTGACGGGCGCAGTCCACGAGACGGTGATGTTGCCGTTCGTGCCGGAGGAGATGGCGCGGACGTTCGTGGGTGGTTCTGGCAGAAACAACAGAGGCGCGGGGTTGTTCGTGTCGAACGCGTTCATGAATTTGATGACGCCGTGCATCGCGGCTTTGCCCACGGCGGCGCGGGCTTTGGGATCACGCAGGAGTTGGGCGTCAGGCGCACTGTCGTGAAATGCAACCTCGATGATCGTCGCGGGCATTTCGTAGTTGAACAGGCTGCCATCAATCTCCGAGTAACCGCCAGAGAACGTGTGCGTGACTTTGTTGAACCACGGAACTTCGAGCGGTGGCGAGCCAAGCGCCACGAGATCGTCGTTCACTTCGCCGCCGGTGATATCTGCGAGATCAGCTTGGTTGGGAGTGGGATCGCCAGTGATCAAACCGACTGTGCCGCGCCCGCCGCCAGCATTGGAGTGAAAGCTGATGTGGACGCGGTCGTAAATATCTCCAGCGGCCTGACGATTCATCTCGGCGGACATTTTTGGAGGAGCAGACCAACTGTCACTCTCGTCGTCGCCTGTACCATCGTAGAGCGTGTTGGTTTGCCCTTGGCCGATGTTGTGTTGAATCCAATAGCGCATGCTTTCCTCTTCCCGGGGATAATCAGAAACGCCGCCACCGAAATTTACCGTGCCCATGCCGTTGCCGAAACGGATGGCGTCAGCGATCACCGTGGTACCCGTCGCGGAACCCCGGAGATTGCTGATGACCACCGCGCCGGAGGCTGAGTTTGATCCGGCGTTGAAATAGTATTCGCCAAGATAAATCCAGCCGTTGCCCACCATATGATGCGGGAGACGAATGAGCGATTCACCACCCGTGTGTCGGATGCGATAAAGTTGATCGCCGCGATCTGAACCCGAAAGCGTCCACGCATAAACTGGATAATAACCCGCCGCCGGAATCGTGGGTGTGTAAGTGGCCGTGGCGGTTTCGGTGGGGTTGAATGAAGCGAAGCGATACGGCACGTCGCCGGGACTTCCGAAGAAAACAGCATTGGAACTAAAACTCCACGCGCCCGCAAACGTGACGGCGGCATCGTCGTTGTCGAGGACGACTTCGTTGGTCTGGTGGCCGAGCGGACGGAAGGAGACCACCGTGGCGCCCGCGTTGAAACAGTATTGAGCGAAGAAATTCAGTTGATCGAGATTGCCGTAGTCCTCGTTCATCTCATTGCCGATGCCGCGCTGCAAATTCCACGAGCTTCCGAACCACGTCCACCCGTGACCGCTGTTCATGAAAACGATCTTGCCAGAGAGAGCACCTTGCGGTTGTTGCGACGACGGGCCGAATGAGCTGAACAACGACGACGTGACCAGCCCACTCTTCGGCGCAGGCGGCACATAACCTTCCGAAACATCCGGCGTGAGGAGCGCTTGAAGATTTTCCGGCTCAGGCGCGAGACGATCTTCGTGATCATGCAATTGAGCCAACGAAGTCATCGCGATGAACCCACAAGCAGCGCACGACAGCAGACGACGCGAGATGGAAACGGAAGAAGAAACGAACATACGACTTTGATTAAGATTCATGACCTGAACGGATTGTCGCATGAAAATATATCCGCCGCTGGAGTTCTCCAAGAAGTATTCGGGGCGAAGCCACCTACCAAATGGTGTCAACGGGTGTCCCCTCATAAACTAAAATAGACGCATAACGAGGTGGGAATCGGCTCACTGCGACAATTCGCGCCGTGTATAGTGGCGCACGCCATTGGAGAAGATGAACTCCCCGCGATGACGCTGTTCCGACCCTGCACCGGTGGAATTCAAAAACGACGACGAGAACGAGGAAGATAAAACCTCACCCACCCTCACCCGGTTGTAATCACACCCCAGCCCTACCCCGCTCAACCGCCGCGATTTACTTTCGCGCGGCTGACTGCTACAACGCGGCGTGCTCAACGATTCTGCCATCTGGAAATCTCTGCAAGACACACGTCGGCTCACGCTCATCGCTGGGCCTTGCGTCATCGAGAGCGAAAAACTTTGTTTCGACATCGCTGCATCGCTCAAGAAAACCTGCGCGAAGCTCGGCATCAATTACGTCTTCAAAGCGAGCTTTGACAAAGCCAATCGCACTTCCGGAAAATCATTTCGCGGACCGGGCTTGATCGAGGGTCTCACGGTGCTGGCGCGCGTGCGGGAGAAATTTGAATTGCCCGTGCTCACGGACGTCCATACGGAGGAACAGACCGGTAACGCGGCGGAGGTCGTGGACATCCTGCAAATCCCCGCGTTCCTGTGTCGCCAGACGGATCTGATCGAGGCTGCGGTGAACACCGGCAAAATCGTGAACATCAAGAAGGGACAATTTCTTTCGCCCGGCGAAATCACGCGCGTGGTGGACAAAGCCCGCAGCGGCGGTGGCAAAAAGATTTTGCTCACCGAACGTGGCACGACGTTCGGCTACAACAATCTCGTGGCAGACATGCGCTCCATCCCGATCATGTCGCGCACGGGTTGCCCGATCATCTTCGACGCGACGCACTCGGTGCAATTGCCCGGCGGCGGTGGTGACAAATCTTCCGGTCAACGTGAGTTCGCGCCGGTGTTGGCGCGTTGCGCGCTCGCCGCAGGCGCGAATGGCATTTTCATTGAGACGCATCCGAACCCGGATAAGGCATTGAGCGACGGGCCAAACATGATTGCGCTCGCGGACATGCCAGCGGTGCTCAAGAGTCTGGTGAAGGTGTTTGAGGCCGTGAAGGGATGAACATTCAACATTCAACGTTCAACATTCAACATTCAACGTCCAAAGGCGCGCGCGCGTTGCTTTATTGGATGTTGGATGTTGGATGTTGGATGTTGGGTGTTTTACTTTGTATCTTTCCCCTCGCTTCCCCGGCGCAAACCGCCTCGCCCACCGTCATCAAGGGGTTCAACGTCAGCAAATATTTTCCTGCACCGCACTTTTCTCAGATGGAGATGAAGCTCACGGGTACGGAGGGAATCGAACTGCCGGGCAAACAATTTCAAGTCACGCAGCCGCGACTAGTCACGTTTGAGAAGAATGGAAGGCGTGCGTTTGAGATCGAAGCCCCCAACTGCAACTACAACGACTCGGCTCGCACACTAAATTCCTCCGGGCGCTTGCTCGCGAAGACGGGCGAGGGTCAATTCACCATCGAAGGCGAAGGTTTTAGTTTTCAACAGAAGACCGGCGTTCTCATCATCTCCAACGATGTTCAGGCGATCATCTCCAACCCGACGAACAAAAACTTGTCGCTCGTCATCACATCGCGCTGGTTTGAATTTGATGTCGAGACGCGACGTGGAGTTTTTCACGAGAGCGTGCGCGGTGAAGATGCGGATTACGTCTTCGACTGCGGCACGCTGACCGTGAAGGGGAACACGAACAACGCGACCAAGTCCACTGCTCTGAGTTCCGTCGGCAATCCTGGTTCGTTTGAGCGGATTGAAGCGGATGGCGGACTTGAGATCGTGGGCAAATCAAAGCCCGGTCACGCCTCGGCGCAACGCGGTGTTTATCATCGCGCGGACGAACGCGTGGAACTCATCGGCGATGCGGCGTGGGCATTTGATGGCAAGTCTGGCAAAGCAGACCGCATCACGGCGCGCAAAACGGACGAGAGTTACGAAGCTGTCGGCAACGTGGTGATGAAGATGCCTCGTGAATCGCTCGGCGCGGCTGGCGGGTTGTTGAGTACGAACAATCCTAGCGCGAAATCTTCCGGCAGCAATCTCGTGGACATCCGCACGGATCATCTGACCCGGTCTGGCAATCGTTTGCTGGCGGATGGCTCGGTGAGATTGAACGACGGAACGAACCAGCTTTCGTGCGACAGGCTTGAAGCATTGACCGCTACAAAAACTTCTCGCGAAGAATCTGCCACGGCCACGGGCAATGTGTTCGTCGAGCGTGGCGGCGCAGGCATCCGTTCGGAGCGCGCGGATTACACGAAGACGGACAGCAAAATCGTTTTCACGGGCAATCCGCGTTTCATCCAAGACAAGATTCAAGGCAAGGCGACGCGCGTGACTGTGTTGACGACCACGGGTGAAGTGTTTGCGGAGAACGATGTGACGGTCGCGTTTCCGTTGGCGGCGGGCGGCGGATCGTTGCTGGGTTTCTTTCCGGGCGCGGAGAAAAAAAGTGTTTCGGAACAAGCGCAAATCCTCGCGCAAAACTTCCAGCTGAAGGAACGCGTGGGGAAATTCACCGGCGATGTGCAGGCGCATCAATTACCTCGCACGGGTGGTGAACCTCGATTGCAATCAGATGAATTGGAAGTGCGCATCGCGAAGGATGGTCGCCACGCGGAGTCGTTGCAGGCGCGTAAGAATGTGATTTACGAACAAGGCATCGCGGGCGAGACCAACGGAGCGAACGCGCATGTGAAGATGATTTCCGACACACTCACGGCCACGGCGGATACTAAGACGAGCGAGTTGACAGAGTTGGTTGCCGCTGGCGGTGTGCGCCTCACGCAGACGGACAGCGTGGCCACGGGCGAGCGCGCCATCTACACGCGCGGCGATCAGGTGTTGAAACTGCTCGGCAATCCGCAGATCAAGACGGCGGATGCGACGTTCAACTCGGAGCAGGAACTCATCTGGGACAATGCTCAAAAGAAAGCCGTGAGCACGAATTACAAGATCACCGTGAACCCTGAAACCTTGAAGCGCGTCGAAGAATCGCAGAAACTCCAGACCAATGCATTACCAGCCAACCCATGAGTGAAGTGCCAAGCCAACCTGAAGCCGCAAGACCGCGCACTGCGGCGCCCGTCGCCACGGCAGCGGGACAGAAATTGTTGCAGACCGGCAAGTTGGTGAAGGAATACAAACATCGCCGCGTGGTCAACGGCGTGAGCATCGAGGTCGGCGCGGGCGAGATCGTTGGATTGCTCGGACCGAACGGCGCGGGCAAGACGACGACGTTCAACATGGTCGTCGGCGTGGTGCGGCCCGACGAGGGCGAGGTCAATTACATGGGGCGCGACATCTCGAAGCTCGCGATGCACGATCGCGCGCGACTGGGTGTGGGTTATCTCACACAGGAGCCGTCGGTGTTCCGCAAGTTGACCGTGGAGGAAAATATTCTCGCCATCTTGGAGACATGCGAGATGAGCCGGGACGAGCGCAAGATGCGGCTGAAGTATCTGCTGGAGGAGCTTGATCTCACGCCGCTGGCGAAGAGCAAGGCTTACACGTTGAGCGGTGGCGAGAAGCGGCGATTGGAAATCACCCGCGCGTTGGTCACGAGTCCGAAGCTGCTGTTGCTGGACGAACCGTTCGCGGGCATTGATCCCATCGCGGTGTATGAGGTGCAGAAGATCGTGCGGCGCTTGCGGGATCGCGGGCTGGGATTGCTCATCACGGATCACAGCGCGCGGGAGATGCTCAAGCTGATTGATCGCGGCTACATCATCGTGAAGGGTCAGGTGCTGATCGAAGGCAGCGCGGAATTTTTGGCGAACGATCCCAAGGCGCGGGAGATTTATCTGGGGCCAGAGTTCAATCTTTGAGCCGCTCTGACAAAACGTTTCGCCCATCCGAAAACACAACCATGAAACCGAAGCAGATCACCGTTGAAACGTTTTTCACCGAATACAAAGACGAGTTGAAGCTGGAACTCGTGGCTGGCAAAGGTGGATTGGGCCGCGAGATCATCGAGCCGACGGTGAATCGTCCGGGGTTGGTGCTGGCGGGGTTCACTAAATATTTCGCCTTCAAACGCGTGCAAGCGCTGGGCAATGCCGAGGTGTTCTTCCTGCGCTCGCTGACGAGTGACGAGAGGACAAATTGTTTCCGCCAGTTGTTCGAGTTTAAGATTCCATGTCTCGTCTACAGCCGGAACTTGAAGGCGGATGAACAGATGTTGGAAGCGGCAGAGACGGCGCAGATCCCAGTCTTTCGCACTCCGTTGCTCACGATGAATTTCATCAGCCAGGCGA
Source organism: Verrucomicrobiota bacterium (assembly GCA_031423875.1). Lineage (GTDB taxonomy): Bacteria > Verrucomicrobiota > Verrucomicrobiia > Limisphaerales > JADLHS01 > JADLHS01. The sequence goes on from JANPGI010000450.1 coordinate 8,622, forward strand.
CGCTCGCTCTGGAATCCATGTTTGCGCCGCGCGGCAGCGAGATGGGCAGCATGGTGGACATCCTCGGCGTCGGCGTCATCATCAAGGGCGAAAGCGGCGTGGGCAAAAGCGAAAGTGTGCTCGCCCTCATCGAACGCGGTTACAGCCTCGTCGCGGATGACATCGTGAAAGTTCACCTCGAAGACGGTAAAAACGTCATCGGCACGAGTTCGCCGCTCACGCGCGACCGCATGGAAGTTCGCGGCATCGGCATCATCAATGTCGCCGCGATGTTCGGCATCAAGAGCATCCGCTCCAATAAACGCGTGGATCTCGTGATCTCGTTGAAACCCTGGCAAGACGTGCCGGATGTGGATCGGCTGGGATTGGAACAACAGTTCATCGAAATTCTCGGCTTAAAGATTCCGCACATGATCATCCCGATCAAACCGGGACGCGACATCGCCCGGCTCATCGAAGTCGCCGCCATGCACACCAAGCTCACGATCACCGGCTACAATCCGGCACGGGAGTTGGATGAACGATTGCGCGCACAGATGGCGGCTGAAGCGGCACAGCGGAAATAATTGCATGGCGCAGCCCATGATTAACCTGTAACAATCAGCCGATTTTGATGAGCGCAAAAAAGCTTTCTGATGCAGACGGAATCCTGATCAAGGAACTCACCGTCGTGAACAAGCTGGGCATCCACGCCCGGCCTGCCGCAATGTTCGTCAAGACTGCGAATCGTTTCACCTGCGATATCTTCATCGAGAAAGATGGCGAGAAGGTGAACGGCAAAAGCATCATGGGGTTGATGA
>JANPGI010000451.1:0-1605 GCA_031423875.1 Verrucomicrobiota bacterium
GGGCTTTTGTTGCAGCCAAGGCCATCCATATTTCCAGCCAACCCAAACTGCGACAATCAATAGAAGCACTCCCACGAAAACAAAGATAAGTCTCCGACGCGCTTTCGCCCGATCAGGTTGATCCCAATACCAAGCGATCCAGACGCTGATCTCATACAGACCATAGAGCGGCACAGCCATCATCACCTGCGTGATGACTTCGGGCGTGGTGAGTAATCCACCCAGCACCAGCACGATGACTATCATGTAGCGCCACATGGCTCGTAGCGTCCTATAATTCAGCACGCCGATCTTCACAAGCGTCAGCAGGACGACGGGCAATTCAAATCCCAGCCCCATGCCGAGCATGAATTTACAGATGAAACTGATGTAGTCTTCCGCACGCCATTGCAGAGCGCCAAAGCCCAGCCAATTGGAATACATTTGCGACGCAGCCAACGCCACCGGCATCAAGGCGAAGTAACAAAAGGACACGCCTGCCAGAAAAAGTCCGGCACCGAATACCAGACCGCGATGGACGTATTTTTGCTCACGCATCTTGAGCGCCGGAAAAATAAACGAGAGGATGAAATACAGAATGAACGGGGACGCCATCACCGTGCCGCCGTACAATGCCACTTGAAACGCCACGATGAATCCGCCCGCCGGACTGAGATTGATGAGATCAATCTTCATCTTTTGCGCGGAGGCGGCGATCTCTGGATCAGGGTTGAGCCTCCATCCAAGCAATTGATTTGTGCCCACCAACAGTGGCTCAACCTCCACGGCCACGAAACGATTTGTGCCGAGGTTCAGCGTTTTTTGCTGCTCCGCATTGAGGCGAAAGACGTGAAGTTTATTCGTGCCGTACGTGACCGTGACAACTTGGTTTGTACCGGGGTAACTGACTTTGGCGCGAGTGAGCGGCCATTTGAGGACATCAACGACGTAGTTGCCCGCCACAAGACACAGCAACATCGCGATAGCGAGTGTCACCGAGCTTTTGATCAGCACCCAGCGAAGGTCTTCGAGGTGATCTATGAAAGATTTGACCGGCCCGCCCTCGACTCCATGCTCGGAGTGTTCCGACTCAAATTCATCTGCCATGAACGGAGATGCTCAGGTCAGACTTTCGGAGTGGTGGAGGACTGTGAAACCGTCGGCTCGGCTTGAGCCTGCGCATTGGTCGGCGGCAGCGTACGAGCCGGAGTCTGCGTATCGTTGGACGCGTTGTTGATCTCCTCTGTCACTTCACGGGTCGCCTTCTTGAATTCTTTGATGCCGCTGCCCAAACCCTTCGCGAGTTCAGGAATTTTCTTCGCACCAAACAAAATCAAAACCACGGCGAGAATCAGAATCACTTCCCAACCGCCCAGGCCAAAAACTGCAAGCATCGTTGTCATAAAATCAAAAGTCGAAATTCAAGTGCCACCGAAACTAAGTCAGTGTCTCTGACGTGTAAAGGAGCAATCCCCTTCAGAAATACGCCGGGTGTGTCTGAACTCTCCCAACTCCTCACCCGATCTCGATCCCCACCGGGCAGTGGTCGCTGTCCTTCACCTGCGGCTGGATGAAGGCGCGTTTGAGACGCGGACGCAGCGCGGCGCTGGCGAGGAAGTAATCGAG
>JANPGI010000452.1:0-6381 GCA_031423875.1 Verrucomicrobiota bacterium
CCCGTCCGACGGGGAGAGGGTGGCCGAAGGCCGGGTGAGGGGAATTCAACGCGCCCGGCGAATCTAAACTCTGCCTAATCTTTTCAAGCTCCTCCTGAATGAGCGTCTTCATCCAGATGCGCTCGCGAATCCACAGCGGGATTGCCATCAGGAAAGTTTTCAACCCGCTCGGCGCGTAAGCGAGATAGCTGTGCAGAAGGCGGTCGAACTTGAGGAACGGCTTCTCGTAAAACGCTACGTAGTCCACCTGCGCGAGGGAGATTCCCCCTTCGCGCAGACAATACTCGACGGCATTCTTGGGGAACGCTGCGTCATGCTTCTTGCGCGTGAACCGCTCCTCTTGCGCTGCGGCGATGATCTGCCCATCGCGCACCAGACACGCGGCGCTATCGTGATAGAAGGCCGAGATGCCGAGGATGTTCACGCGAAGAACTTAGCTCAGATATTCGCGCGGATCAGTCACATGACCCGTGATCGCGCTCGCCGCAACCGTCGCGGGCGAAGCGAGGAACACCTGCGATTCCTTGTCGCCCATGCGACCGGGGAAGTTGCGGTTCGTGGCGCTGATGCACTTGATGCCGGACTTGTTGATGCGGCCAAACGTATCAACCGGTCCGCCGAGACACGCGGCGCAACCAGCGTTCTCCGTCATCTGCACACCCGCGTTGACAAGGATGTTCCAGATCGTTTCTCCACCCCAGCGCGTGCTTTGCAAATCGTGAACGATGTCCGGCGTCGCGGGTACCCCGAAGGTATCAATCGTCACCTTGCGTCCGCGCAATACACGGGCGAACTCCACGAAGTCACTCGTCTTGCCGCCGGTGCAGGAGCCGACGTAGGCGCGATCCAACTTCACGTCCGTCATGTCCTTGGCCTTCTTGCGCTGGCCGGGATCGGGATGGCACGCAACGGTCGGTTCGAGCTTCGACAAATCCACCGTGTGTTCGTAAACGAACTTCTGATCCTTATCGAGCGTGACCGGCTCGTACTGCGTTTTCGTCCCGTTCAAGCGCGTGCGCGCGTCCACGTATTCTGCGGTGCGCGCGTCGAATTCAAAAATGGCGTTCTTGCCACCCGCTTCAATCGCCATGTTGGCGATGGTCATGCGGTCGTCCATCGAAAGATTCGACGCGCCCGGGCCGTCGAATTGCAAAGCCCGATACGTCGCGCCGTCGAAACCGATCTCACCGATGCAATGCAGGATGATGTCCTTGGCCATCACGCCGGGCATCATTTTACCTTCAAGACGGAAGTGCATCGTCTCGGGAACTTTGATGAGCAACTTGCCCGTGCCCATGACGAAGCCTGCGTCCGTATTGCCGATGCCGGTGGCGAACTGATTGAACGCCCCCGCCATGCAGGTGTGCGAGTCCGTGCCGAAGAGAATTTCACCCGGACGCGTGTGGCCTTTGGCCGGAAGTGCCGTGTGGCAGACGCCCGCGTATTGCGAACCGTATTGCCGTTTGAGCATTCCCTTGCTCGCATCGAATTGCCACGAGCCATCCGGGTCGTCAATCACGTCGTAGAAATAAGGCAGGCCCTGTTCCTTCACGAAGTCACGGAGGATGTCCACGTTGCGATTCGACTTGGAGTCGGCGGTGAAGATGTAGTGGTCGGGAATAATGACGACGCGTTGTTTGTCCCAGACCTTGGCGGTCTTGCCGAATTCGCGTTTGAACACGCCGATCGTCCCCGGCCCGCACACGTCGTGCGTCATGAGGACATCCGCTTTCACCCAAACATTGTCGCCCGCCTGCGTGGAGGCTTTGCCCGCCGCCCGGGCGAGGATTTTTTCAGTCAACGTCATAGCCCTGATATGTTATCTGACTGCGGCGGCGACTTCAACAGTGCAAAGTGAGGCTCTTAGATTTTGCAACTGGCGGAAGAGTTCAAACCTTGGTGCGGAAGTAGGCGATGGTTTTCTTCATGCCGTCGGCGAGACTGACCTGCGGCTCCCATTTGAGAATAGTTTTCGCCTTGGTGATGTCCGGCTTGCGCTGTTTGGGATCGTCCTGCGGCAGCGGTTTGAAAACAATTTTGCTGCGCGACTTGGTAGCTTTGACGATGGCATCGGCAAATTCCAGCATCGTCATCTCGCGCGGGTTGCCGATGTTCACCGGTAAATGATGATCGCTCATCATCAGACGATAGATGCCTTCGATGAGATCGGAGACGTAGCAAAATGCGCGCGTCTGTGTTCCCTTGCCGAACACAGTGATGTGCTTGTTCGTGAGTGCCTGACTGACGAAGGCGGGGACGACACGGCCATCGTTGAGCCTCATGCGCGGACCGTAGGTGTTGAAGATGCGGACAATCCGGGTCGCAACCTTGTGTTCGCGATGATAGGCCATGGTGAGAGCTTCGGCAAAGCGCTTGGCTTCGTCGTAGCAACCGCGCGGGCCGATGGTGCTGACGTTGCCCCAGTAATCCTCCGTTTGCGGATGCACGAGCGGATCGCCATAAATCTCGGATGTGGACGCGACGAGGAAGCGAGCTTTCTTAAATTTCGCAAGACCAAGGGCCTTGTGCGTGCCGAGCGAGCCGACCTTCATCGTCTGGATTGGAATCTTGAGGTAATCAATCGGGCTGGCAGGCGAAGCGAAATGCCAGACGTAATTCACGGGGCCTTCGAGAAAAATGAATTCCGTCACGTCTTGCTGGACGAATCGGAAATTCGGATTGCCGCCGAGATGGTTGATGTTGTCCACGCTGCCCGTCACAAAATTGTCCAGCCCGATGACTTTGTGACCCCGCGAGAGCAGCAGGTCAGTGAGATGCGAGCCGAGGAAACCTGCGGCGCCAGTGACGACTGAGACGGGTTGTTTGGATTTCATCGTTATATTCAAAATATTATCAACTACTCGCGGTTGTTTCACTTTGCGCCCGCCCCCCATAACACAACGGGGAACGTGCGGAGGATGATTTTGATGTCGAGCCAGAGCGACCAGTTGTCAATGTATTCGAGATCGAGCCGAACCCAGTCCTTAAACTCTTTGATCTCGCTGCGACCGCTGACCTGCCAGAGACAAGTGAGGCCGGGCTTGACGCTGAGACGGCGGCGATGTGCGGCGTCGTTGATACGTTTGGTTTCATCCACAGGCAACGGACGCGGCCCAACGATGCTCATCTCGCCTCGGAGAATGTTGAACAACTGCGGCAATTCATCGAGGCTGGATTTGCGCAGCCATTTGCCGATGGGGGTGACGCGAGGATCGCTCGTGATCTTGAACACGGGGCCGGTCATCTCGTTCATCGCTGCAAGTTCGTGTTTCAACTGTTCGGCGTTCGTGACCATCGTGCGGAACTTGTAGATCATGAACGGTGCGCCGTTCAGCCCGGAGCGCATCTGCTTGAAAAACACCGGGCCGTGCGACGTGAGCTTGATGATGATGGCCACGCCGATCATGATCGGGGATAACAACGCCAACGCCAGCAATGCACCGGAGAAATCCATCATCTGCTTGATGATGCCCTGCCAGGAAGATTCCGGCGCAGAGCGGAAGACCAGAACGGGGCGACCATAAAAATCATCCAACGTGGTGCTGGAGATGTGCGTCTTGAAAAAGTCTGCGACGAGCCAAGCCTCCACACCTTCGATCTCACACGCGTTGACCACAGCTTCGGCGCGGTCGAAGTTCGTATGACGTGTGCTGAGGATGACGCCGTTGATGGAGTGGTCGTGCAACAGTGTGACAAGATTGTGAAGCTGGGTGTTGCTGAGGTCGAGTTCGGCGAAGATTTCCACGCCGGACTCGGGGCGTGATCTTACTTCGTTCTTCATTCGCGCCGTTTCTTCAGGCGTGCCGATGAGAAGAAACCGCCGGCGGCTCTGGCTCTGGACCATTTTGCTTTTTGCGGCGAGCAACATGAGTTCTTCCTTCGCATAGACCAAGCAGAACGCAAAGATTCCGAACGCGATGGGAATGAACCGGGCGATGTCCAGCTTGGAGAAGAACAGCGCGATGGTCAGGCCAATGGAGATGAACAAGCAGCCTTTGAAAAGCGAGAACAGGGTGTGGCGGCGTGCTGCTATGATTGGACGATCATAAAAACCCTGCGCCTCCAACACGAGCGGTGATACCGGGATCAATACCAGGTAGTGCCAGAAAAAAACCTCAAATGGCGGAAGGAACTTCGGCCAGCCGATGATTTCCTGGATCAGGTCCGACGTGCGGAATTCGTAGGCAAGCCAGAAGCTGACGGCAAAAATGCACGCGTCCATCAATTGATGGATCTGCATCCGCATCTGCCTGTCGCGACGTAGCACGGTGGATTAATTCGGTTTCAAGGTTTGGCGGCGGCGGACGTTATCGTACCGCCGTGCGTGAGTTGAAATTCAGGAACGGATGCGGCGATCAGCTTCTTGAGCCGCTCGTAAGTTTCCGCTTCACGACCGGGTTCGCACGCTTCAAAGAAAGTCACGTAAGCCCAGCGTTGCAGCACGCCTTCGGTGATCAACCCGCGCGCCATGGACCACATGCGCTCTGAACCCGACGGGTCTGCGCTCAACAATCCATCTGCGACGTACCAATAAACATAAATGCCGCCCGCCTTGATTTGACGGCCTTCCTGAGTGAACTCGCCAGAGACGGTCAGCTTGATGACTTTCAAATCATAGGGGGACGGCTTCTCGATCTTGATAGTATCCACTTCCGTCGAATTGATCGTCCAACCGGCACCCGTCAGGCAGAACTGCGGTTTGTGCAAGCTGGTGCGATCTTCGCCCATGAGGACGACGTTCATCTGCACCGAGGATTTGTCTGGCCTCGTGTAGCGGCGCTGGCCGTAACAAGTGTCCTTGGGCAACACGTTGGTGACGACCTCGGATTGCGGGATGATTTCTGACGTGTAGTCCAAAACTTTTTCCGGCAACACCACGTCGAGATTCTTGCTGTTGGGGATCGGCTGCGTCTTCACGCCGGGCGAACCGAGCCGTTGCATGGATTTGTATCTGGCGAGCAATACGGCGGTGCTGCCGATCAGCAACACGGTGACGACGGCTAGAATCCATTTGGTTCGGTTCATACAGGTTGACCTCCGTTAGTCGCGGGTACTGCAGTTTTGCTGGCGGCTTTTTCCCGCTTCTCAAGATATTGCCCGATCAACATCACACCGAAGATGGCGGGGATGTAGGGCAACATGCTGATGATGCCGTTGTCGTGGACAAAGTTTCCGGCTTTTTGGCCGGAAATTTCACCCGCAGCCACAACAGTAGAAAGCCGGACAACATTTCCGATCACCGCCAGCGGTAGCGATGCGAACACCATGATAAGACGATTCATCGGCGAGCGGAAAACGAGGAATGCATACGATGTGGAGATAAGAAAGATTGAGATCAGGCTACGCATCCCGCCGCACGCCGCCGCCACTTCATACTGGTAAGTGCCAAGTCCGTTGAACAATTGTGTCCCAGTGCGGATGACGCCGATGCCTAGGATGTCATTGAACAGATGTTCGACGATCCATGAGACAAGAATTCGCAGCGGGAAGGTGACCTTGTCCGTGAGCGATCCCAACGGCACCATGAACGCGAACAGAAAGAACGGGAAGAAACTCGCCTTCAACCAACGCGACCCCCAGATAAGTCCGGTCAATCCATAGATGCCAGTGAACAGTCCGACGATGGAGATGCGCTGTTGCTGAACGATGAAACCGACGATGTGCGCGATCAGGCCAAGCGCGACCAAGAACAGTCCCGGCCACCATGTCTTGAATTGATTTGAAAACAACTCGTCGCGCCGCAACCAGAGGATGATGAGCACCACCAGCGGGATGAAATTTCCGTGGCCATCGTCGGCAACCAAGCTTTCCTTATTGTAGGCAATAGACATCCATTGGAACAACGAACGTGTCGGGGTGTAGCCAAACGAGGAGTTGCCTAGGAAATGAAACAGCGCCATCCACACACCGAGCAGCACAAAGAACAGCGTCTTGTCTGGCAGTCGCCGCCAGAACGATCTGATCTCGTCCGAGAGGCCTTCGTACTGGGGTTGTAGGGTTTGATTGTTCATTTCTGTGCGTGTCGCCAGTGTGTTGGATACAAAAGGGAGAACAATTGCTCAATCAAATTCACGGAGCACAACCGCCCCAGCGCGAGAATCATCATGTCGTCAAAAAGTGTTTCCTCCCGTAGTGCCTCTGTTGTAATCCAGAAGCGGACTTGCTTCAATCCGCTGCACGCCTGAGTTCGCCGGAAAGAAATCCGGGGGAGTCCCCGGCAGCAAAAGATTATTCCCGGGAGCTTCTTTCAAAATTTGTAGGCGAGATAACGAGTCGTCGAGTCGTCCCAAGGCAGGACTCCTGACGTCGTGCCCTACAGTTTTGAAAGAGCCTTGCCGGTATCTGAATATTTCTTCAGCCCGGTGATCTGGCAAAGTGCCT
>JANPGI010000453.1:0-3059 GCA_031423875.1 Verrucomicrobiota bacterium
CATCGGAAAAGCCGAGGACATCCGACACCCCGGCAGTGCTCCACTCCAGCTTTACGGAGCGATCCGGGCCGACCCGATATGCAAAGCAGAACGCCGTGATGACTTGGCTGATGAGGCGGTTTTGAAGTTCACTTGTGTGCAAGGCATCTGCCGAGCGGCTGGCGACTCCCTCACTCGCATCCACAAAATCGGCGGGCGCCATTTTTTTGCTATCATCAGGTTGGAGCATGAGCCAAGTGTGCGAAGTCGGATAATCAGAGGAAATCTTTTTCCCCAGTCCACCACTGCGCTATCGAGCGTGATTAACGACGGGTGAGGCTAAGGAACGCCGCCTTCAGGCGGCAGAGTGAGTGACCAACCACGCGCTGCCGCCTGAACGCGGCGTTCCTCCATCTCCTCTGTCCATTTCATCCTCACCCGGTTGTAATCACACCCAATCACCCCCACGTGTGACTCTGCGGTTGTGCTTTGGTTGTCTGGAGCAAATAATACCGTCAGCTATGGAAAACTCGACAACTCACTCCACCGAAACCAAGCCGCGATACGTCTGGCCTTGGTTTATTGCGGCGGCGGTGATTTTAGCCATCGTTCTGGCCGTTGCCGCCATTTACGTTGAAGCCCAGCGTGTGAAACAACAGCGGCAATTCTCGATTCCAGAATCCACGAAGTGACCAAAAAAAGTCGGTGGAGCGACGTGACATTCCTCCCCACCGCTTCATCTGTTTTGGGAGCACTCACTCCTTCAACTTCCATCACGACTTGAGGCGCGAGACTTCCGCGTGAAGCTGCAGGGCGAGTTCCTTCCGGTCTGACGCGGACTTCAGTGCTGGTGCGAAGCAGACACGCGCTTTCATCTGTTTCTTTGTCATCAGTTTCAAGAGATGCGGGAAGAACGTCATATCGCCCCAATAACAGATATCATTCGCCACGTCGCCATCGGCCAGCGCGTAACTGATGTGTGCGACGGTTAGCGAGTGTTTCGAGCCGACGATGGGTTCGAGTAGGGACGATTTGAACGGCAGCACTTCACTCCCATTCCAACTCGTACCTTCAGGGAACAACACCAGCACGTCGCCGCTGTTAAGTATGCGTTCGATCTCTGAGTTCATCCGGGACACATCGCTGCGTCTCGCACGAATGACAAACAAAGTCCCCGCGAGACTTGCGAACCATCCGAACACAGGCCAACTCTTCACCTCGCTCTTGGCCACAAACACCGCAGGCATGAGCGACACGAGCACGAGGATGTCGAGGTAGCTGAGATGATTGCTGACGAGCAGGCCAGCGGCGGGTGGCGGGCCTTCGTGTGTTGTGGTGAGGGAGAAAACCTTCAACGTGCGACGCGCACTGCGCTGCAACCACCGCGAACGTTCTGGCTGCGAAAGCGAGCTGCCCTGCCTGAGCAATCTCCATACGAAGTCGCAGGCAAAGCCAAGCAGCTCTGCGGTGAACCAAATCGCCCGGAAGACGAATCGAAACGCTCTCATCGGCTCTGGATCAATAACTCCAGCGCGGAGAATAATTCCTCGCCGCCTCGAACGTCGTTAAGTTTTCCATCCGCAGTCAGCAGGCCGAAACTTCTTCCGTAAGCCGGGCCGTTGGCCACGCACACATCGGTGCGGCAATCCAGCATCTGCGCCTTCGCAGCCTGTAATACTCCAGCGCGGTCTCCATCCACTTCATATTTCCAACCGACGATCCATGCCTTCGGAAACAAATCGCGCAGCGAAGCGATGATCTTTGGCGTGGGGACGAGTTCGGCGAGCAAATTTCCGCCTCGCGTCGAGAACTTGCCTGAAGTGATCTCGCTTAATTCACCGGAGGCTGCGCGCGACCAGACTTTGCCGAACATGAAATCGCTCACCGCTGCCGCGTGGAAAACTGCATCACACTGCTGTTTCGCTGCCGCTTGAAGTTTCGCCGACAAATCCGACGTGGTGGTGAAGCGGACAATTGCGGAGGCCTTGCGCTCGGCGCAGTGGGTGGATTGTTCGCCGAGCAGCAGCGTGACATCGTGCCCGCGCGCAGTGAGGAAGTTGGCGAGTTCTGTGCCGAGCCGGCCTGTGGAAAAATTGGTGAGCCGACGCGCTTGATCCAGATTCTCAAACGTCGGCCCGGCGGTGACCACACATTTCATGGGAGTAGGATGTGGCAAACAAGGATGCGTTTCAACGCAAAGGCGTGAACCCCGTTCAGCGTGGATTGAGAATGTCGTCTTTGGTCACGCTTTTGATTTCCGCCACGGCGCGGAGAATGGCGTTGAGCGTGCCGATGCGAAGCGGATTGTGATCAGGAACAGCGAGACGATGATGGCGAGGACTTTCCGTTTCGAGAATGACGTGACTGCCTTCTTGATTGACGCGCTGATAGCCGTGGTGTTTGCAGAGGAGCTTGATCAACGCTGCACCACTCAGGTCGCGTGGAAGCTTCATGCGACCGCAAAAAGTTCGTCCCGCACCAAGTGCAGTCGCACACAGGCTGGCTTGGGTTGGTCGAAGAAGAAGCCGGTTACCGCTTCACGAACATTGGCGCGCAACTCATCCCAAGTGTTGCCTTGGGTAAAAATATCATGCGACAGACACTCAGCTACATAGCCGCCATCGCTTTCCTGCGTCACTGTGAAGACGATTTCCATGGCGAGACTATGGCCGAAAATTGGCGCAAAACAAGTTCACAGATACTTCGTCAAGATCGGCTTCAACTCCGCGATGGTCTTCTTTGGCCAGACTTTGCGGTCGGTCATGATGGCGTTGTTGAGCGCGGAGTGACACGGCCAAGTTGGTTCAACGGGAATCTGCGGAATGACTTTCGTGATGACCGATTTCGCAGTGACCGCGTTCTGCGTCACGTTGGATATGACCATCTCCACCGTCACATGCGCCTCGTCCGTCTTCCAGCAATCGTAATCCGTGATCATGGCCATCGTCGCGTAGGCGATCTCGGCTTCGCGAGCGCACTTGGCCTCACCGAGATTCGTCATGCCGATGACGTCGTAGCCGAGCTTGTGGTTCGTGGTGGATTCGGCGCGTGTGCTGAACTGCGGCCCTTCCATGTTGACG
>JANPGI010000454.1:0-5141 GCA_031423875.1 Verrucomicrobiota bacterium
GTGCGGCTTCGAGTTCCACCTTGGCGGCGTTGATCAGCTTGCCAGCGGCAGGCTTTTCCTCTTTGGAGAGTGTGCCGAGTTGTTTCATCAACACGGTGAATTTTCCGCTCGGCCCGATCCACGCGCCTTTGGTTTGTTCGAGCGTGGCGAGGTCGGACGCAGCTTTGAGTTCCGCGATGGCGGTTTGTTTCAAGGGTTCGATTTCAGTCAGGAATCCAGCCATAAGTTTGAGGGCCCAAGATAGAGGATTGAGTTTGGAAGCCAAAGAAAAACGGGCGACCATCGCTGGTCGCCCGCTGAGAATCTAGTTCGTTGGATTAAGCCTTGGCGAGAGTCGCGGCGGGCTTGTTCTTCAGCGCGGCTTTCGCGAGGTTCACGATCACGAGGAACGCGGCGTTGTCTGTCGCGGCGAGGTCGGCGATGATCTTGCGATCCAGTTCGCACTTGGCAGCTTTCAAGCCTTCGATGAAGCGGCTGTAAGTGATGCCGGCTTCGCGGGCAGCAGCGTTGATACGAGCCTGCCAGAGATAGCGGAAGGTGCGTTTTTTCACGCGGCGATCGCGGTAGGCGTACTGACGGCCATGATCCACGGCGTCCGAGGCGTAGCGATAGAGTTTGGAACGTTTGAGACGGAAGCCTTTCGCCGCTTGCAGCATGCGATTGCGGCGTTTGCGGGAGGCGGGTGAATTTGTTACACGCATCTTAGTTGATAGTTAAAAGTTGATGGTTGGATTAGTGGCTGAACGGGAGGTTCTGCTTGATGCGATATTCGTCCGTGGAATGGACGAGTTTCGAGCCGCGCAAACTGCGACGGCGTTTAGCACTCTTGCCTTGGCAGAGGTGACGGCGGCCAGCGCTGGAGCGCAGAACCTTGCCTGTCGCCGTGATTTTGAAGCGCTTGGCTACTGATTTTTTCGTTTTGATACCTTTGGGACGTCGCATAATTCAATCTTCCGTTAAAAAGGACGCGCAGTATAGTTGCGGACGGTGTGTCTGCAAGAGTTAATTTTTAAGTGTCGTGTTGAATTATCGCCCCTTTCCCGTTAGATATGCAGCGTCAAATCAAAACCTGTGAAAATCAAAGTCGTTCCATTCGTTACCAGTCTCGCCATCGTTGCCGCTGTTTTAATTTCCGTTCAAGCCGTTCAGGCTCAAAACGCGCGCGTCCGCATCATGGCCGCCAATATCACGTCGGGCACCCAGCAGAGCTATGAAGCACCGGGCATCCGCATCTTCCAAGGACTGAAGCCGGATATCGTCGCCATCCAGGAATTTCAGGTGTCCGGCGGTTCGACATCGAATGCGCTGCGCGGTCTCATAGACACGGCATTTGGAACGGATTTCAATTTTTACGTCGAACCGAACAACGGCATCCCCAACGGCGTCGTCAGCCGGTATCCCATTTTGGCCGCAGGATTTTGGACGGATACCCAGGTGTCAGATCGCGGGTTTGTCTGGGCGCAGATTGATCTGCCGGGGACAAACGACCTCTACGTGGTGAGCGTGCATCTGCACAGCAGCGGCGGCTCATCATCGCGGGCGATTGAAGCCACCAATCTCAAGTCACTTATCGAAGCTGCGAACTGGCCAAGCAACGCCTGGATCATCGTCGGCGGAGATTTCAACACCACTTCCCGAAGCGAAGCTTGCATGACTACGTTCAAAACCTTTCTAAGTGACAGCCCTGTACCCACCGACCTTGTCTCCGGCGGTAACTTCAACACGAGCGAACCCCGCAGCAACCCCTATGATTATTTGTTGCCCAGTTTTGCGATGACCAACCGTCTGACCTCGATTGTCATCGGCCCGCAGGTTTTCCCCAACGGCCTCGTGTTTGATTCCGAAGTCTATAACAACAACTATACCCTTGTCCCTGTCGCGCCTGTTCAATTCGGCGATTCACATGTCACCGGCATGCAACACATGGCGGTTCTCAAAGACTTTCTGATTCCGACCAACTCCGCTCCGGTCAACGATCCTCCCGCCATCACTGCGCAACCACAAAGCCAGACCAACAGCGTCGGCGCAAACATCAGCTTCTCCGTCACCGTCACTGGCACGGCGCCGCTCGCGTATCAATGGCGGTTCTACGGCTCAAACATCTCCGGTGCGACTCTGGCCAGCTACGCGCTCACCAATATCCAACCCACGAACGCAGGCGATTACACCGTGGTCATCACCAATTCATTTGGCAGCATCACCAGCTCCGTCGCCGCGCTCACGGTGAACGCTTCGCCGTTCATCAACAACCAGCCGCAAAGTTTGTCCGTCAACCTCGGCGCGAATGCCGCCTTCAACGTCACAGCAGCCGGTGGAACGCCCCTGAATTACCAATGGCGCTTCGGCGGGGCCAACATCCCCGGCGCAACCGCCAGTTCTTACACGCGCACCAACGCGCAGACCGTTGACGCGGGAAATTACACTGTTGTCGTCACCAATTACGCGGGCAGCGTGACCAGTGCCGTGGCGGTTCTGACTGTGAACGTGACTCCGCCCGGCGTGATCGCGCAGTGGAATTTCAACAGCATTGTGCCTGACACGAATAATGCAACAGGTGTGACAACGCCTTCCGTCGGTAGCGGCACTGCTGCACTGGTCGGCGGTGCGACGGCGACTTTTGCGACAGGCGATCCCACACTTGATCCTGCGGGTTCAACCGATAATTCCGGCTGGAATTCCGCCACGTATCCGGCGCAGGGCACTGGCGACAAAACGCGCGGTGTTCAATTCAACGTCAGCACTTCAGGTCGTCAGAACATCCTCGTCACCTGGGCCACACTGGACAGCAACACCGGTAGCCGATACAGCCGTCTTCAATACACGACCAACGGCAGCACCTACCTTGATTTCCCCACCACGACGACGAACACCATCACAGTCTTTACCGCCAAGACCAACAGCCTCGCGGCGGTTTCTGGTGTGAATGACAATCCCAACTTCGGCATTCGCATCGTCGCCGAATTCGAAAGCTCTGCCACGGGAAATAACAATTCCAACTACGTCGCCGCTGGTACGACATACGGCACGGCTGGCACCGTCCGCTTCGACATGGTGACGATTTCTGGCGTGCCGATTGTCAGCGGCACCGCCCCCACCATCACCAACCAACCCGTAAGCCAGTCGGCATCCCAGGGCGACAACATCACCTTCACCGTCGGCGCGGACGGCACTGCGCCACTCAACTATCAATGGCGATTCAACCTTGCGGACATCGGTGGCGCAACCTCCAGCAGCTATACGCGCAGCAATGTGCAGCCCGCGCATGTCGGCAATTACTCCGTGGTGGTCAGCAACAGTGCGGGTTTCACCACTAGTTCCAACGCAAATATAATCCTGAATATCCCGCAACCCGTGCTGATCATGCCGCTCGCCGGAGTGATGCAATGGCAGGGATTAAGCAACCTCACTTACACGGTTCAAACCCGCACGAACCTCGCGCAAACGAACTGGACGACGCTCGGCACGGCTGCTTCTCCGAATGTCACGATCTCCTACACCAACACCCCCGCGACAAATGCCGAACGGTATTATCGCGTGATTTATCCGTGAAGTTCCCGAGATTGTTTTTCAACGCGACTCTCAATCTCACCAACTTTGAGTCGCGTCTTTAATCGCTGCCCGGCTTTCACGCGTTTCGCGTCACGAAGAATTTCGCCCGTCGTGGCGTCCGTCGTGATGGAGTAGCCGCGCGACAGGACTTGCTCGGGGCCGAGCAATCTCAAGCGCGCATCCTGCGTCGCGAACAGATTGCGCGCGTTCGCCAGTTGATGCCTCCCATGCTCGCGCAATTGCCGCGTCGCCAGCCGCAATTCCTCGCGTCGCTGTTTTACCAATTGTCCCGGTCGCACTCGCAGGACACGCGTCACCAGATTGTGCGTCGCCACCCGCCACTCTCGTGTGCCTTGTTTCGCGCATCGCACCAAACCCGACAGCAGATCATCCAACCGTTGCGCCTGCTCATCCAGACGACGTTGCGGGTGTGCGCGAGCCATGCGTTGAGCTACGGTTTCAAAATCCTCGCGCGCTTGTCCCACCTGTTGTCGCACGCGGAAACTCATCGCGTCCATCGCGCTGCCGACAAACTCGCGACTCGCAAAAACTCCCTCTGTGATGATCTCCGCAGCCGCGCTTGGAGTAGCCGCACGGAAGTCCGCCACGAAATCGCTAATGGTGAAATCAATCTCGTGTCCGACGGCGGACACGACGGGAATCGCGGATTCAAAGATGGCGCGAGCCACGGCTTCTTCATTGAACGCCCACAAGTCTTCCAGTGAACCACCACCACGAGTGACCAAAATAAGATCAAGTCTGCGATTAAAGTCTGGCATGGGTGAAGGGGTGAAAGAGTGAAGGGGTGAATTCTCCCTTTCTCCTTCTCTCCCTTTCTCCCCAGCTTGTTCGCCCGAAGCCCAAGCATTCAAATTACGAACTGCCTCCGCAATCTCCCTCGCCGCACCATCTCCCTGCACTCGACACGGCGCGAGGATGATTTCCAGCGCGGGATTGCGCCG
Organism: Verrucomicrobiota bacterium; assembly: GCA_031423875.1. Classification (GTDB taxonomy): domain Bacteria; phylum Verrucomicrobiota; class Verrucomicrobiia; order Limisphaerales; family JADLHS01; genus JADLHS01. The sequence goes on from JANPGI010000454.1 coordinate 4,512, forward strand.
CTGAATGACATGCAGCACATCGCGGATCGCCGCGCCCGTCGGCGATGTCACAATGCCGATGCGTTGCGGATAGCGGGGCAGCGGACGTTTGCGTTCTTGCGCGAACAATCCTTCCGTGGCGAGTTTCTGTTTGAGTTGCTCGAACTTGAGTTGCAGTGCGCCCACGCCTTGCAACTCCACAGCGCGGACGAGCATTTGATATTGCCCGCGCGCTTCATACACGGTCACTTCGCCTTGGAGCAAAACCTTCTGACCGTCTTGCAACAACTCGCGATGCGGCACGGACTCGTTGCGGAACAACACGCAACTCAACTGCGCTGCGCCGTCCTTGAGCGTGAAGTAAATATGACCCGAAGATTGTGCGCGCAGATTGGTGATCTCGCCGCTGACCCAGACCGAGCCGATCTGTTTTTCGAGCAGGCGTTTGACCTGCGTGGTGAGTTCGCTGACGGAAAGCACGCGCCGCGTCTGTTCGGTGGGGAACAGTTCACCGAAATCCCATTGTGACTTGGCTGGCTTGCTCATCGTTTTGGAGGAACGTCTTTCAGAAATACTTTTGAAGAATCCCAAAGGGATTCCATCGTCCAGCCCAAGGTTGCGAGGAACGAGCTACCTTGGGTAACTGACAAC
>JANPGI010000455.1:0-2347 GCA_031423875.1 Verrucomicrobiota bacterium
CGCTGAGCGAGCCAGCCATTTTGCCGAACAGCCCGGCGCGATCCCAGGTGCAGACGCGCACCACGCTGTAACCGCGATCCGGTTCGTTGTGCAGGTTGACCACAGGCGTGAGCGCTTTGTTTTCCTCCGTGATCTGCAAGCGCATGAAACGATGCGTGAGCAGGAGGTCTTCGTGAATCTGTCGTGACGAATGGATCTGAAAATAGCGGGCCGGGAGCGTGGCGAAGTGTGCCTTGAGTTCTTCCTCGCTAAACGGTGTGGGCAACAATGCCTGCACTTCTTTCATCAACGCTTCGCGTTGCTTTTCTTCTGCGCGGACGAACTCTGTTCCGCCTGTGAGCAATGGCAGTGCGCGCTGGTGCAATTGCCAGAGTAATGAATCTTTGAACCCGTTCCAAAGTTTGTCACTCGTGGCTTGTGCGTCCACGAACGTCAACACAGTGAGCAGTGAGAGTGTTTCCGGCGTTTCAATCTGTCGGGCAAAATTGCGGATCACGGACGCATCATCCATGTCGTGCCGTTGCGAGATGATGGACATGAGCAGGTGATGCTCGATGAGCAGTCCAAGCGTATGCGCCGCCGAGCCATCCAGCCCGATGCGTTTACTGACACGCGCGGCGAGCTTCGCGCCAATTGCAGAATGATTGCCGTGGCCGTCCGGCTTTCCTGTGTCGTGCAACAACAGTGCGAGATAAAGCAGGAACGGATGTTCCGCTTCCTGAAATATCGCCGTGTAACTTGCATACGGAAATTCCTTCGCTTCCCAAACGCGATCCAGTTGTTCGATGCAGATGAGCGTGTGTTCGTCAGCGGCGTACTGATGGTAAAACTCATGTTGCACGAGGCAGGTGAGCTTGCCGAACTCAGGGATGTACTTGCCGAGAAAATCCACTTCATGCATCGCGCGCAGGATCGGCGCGACGTTTCCGCGCTGGTTAAGAATGGTGAGAAACGTTTCCGCCACATGTTCGTCGCGGAGAAATTCACGATCCACGAGTTCGATCTGATTGCGGATGAGTTGCGCGAGATTGGAATGAATGCGCAAGCCGCGTTGTTGCGCGTGGAGAAAGACGCGCATCAAACGGCGCGGTTGATCGCGGAAGATGCGGTTGCTTGTCGCATGGATCTCGCCGTTGATGAATTTGAATCCATCCACCGGTTCGGCTTCCTTGCCTTTGGGCAGATAGCGTCGGATGGAAAGGCGTGAGGGCGGCTCTTTAATGAACGCCATGCGCTGCTCCAGCGTGCGCGTGATGATATAGATGTTGCGCGAGTGCGTGTAGAGATCGCGCATGAACTTCTCGATGCGCTTGCTGGGTGAGCGATCACCGTAACCGAGATTCAACGCCACGCTCGGCTGCAAGTTCTTGGTCAACGCATCGGAGGGTCGGGCGATGAGGTAATGCAACTGCGTCCGCACGCGTAGCAGGAAATCATACGCGGCTTCGAGCTGCTTGCGTTCGCGCGGCATCACCAGTTCGTGCTTCTCCAATTCCGCCAGCGAGCGCGTGCGATATTTGAAGAACGACATCCAGAGCAGATTCTGGTAATCGCGCAGGCCACCGCAGCCGTTCTTGATGTTCGGCTCCTGCATACAGGCCGAGTTGCCGAATTTCGCGCGACGCGTGGCCTGATCTTCCAAACGCGCTTCGATGTATTTGTCCTCGTAGCCGACAACGCACTTGGCCAACACCGTTTTCTGAAACTTGGCGAACAATTTCTCATCACCCGCGATCACCCGCGCCTCGATGAGTGACGTGCGTGTCTCGATGCGACGCGCGTCGTCTTTATCGTTCGCAGCATCCACACATTCACCGATGGTGCGGACGGCGTGACCGGGTTTGAGTCCGAGATCGAAGAGTGTGAGCCAGACGCCGTTTAACATGCGTTCCAAGATCGGCAACGGTTTCATCCCGTTCGCTACCTGGCCTTCGTGCAGAAATAAAAGATCAATGTCGCTATGAGGATTAAGTTCACCACGTCCATAGCCGCCGAGCGCAACGAGTGTGATGGGTGGAAAACTGTTTTTCGCGCTTTGAGTCAGGTTGTTGTAAGCCGTGGTCCACAAGGCGCGGATGACGCAATCCACCACAGCGGTGCGCATCTGGCAGATTTCCAAACCGCCGCGACCGTTCTGGTGCGCGAGCTTGAGGCGATGCGTCGCTTGCTTGATGAAAGCCCTAAAGCGTGGCAACTCCTGGGAAACCTCGCGGCTCGGCGGCAAAGCCAGTCGCTCCGCCGCGTCTGCCTGAATTTTTTTTAGCAAGTCCTGCACGGGCCAACAGATTGCGGAGAAAACTGGCAGGAAGCAAGAAGGCGCGCGGGAGTTGGAGTTCAAGCTTTAGCC
>JANPGI010000456.1:0-20357 GCA_031423875.1 Verrucomicrobiota bacterium
GCGCCGCTTCCCGCCAGCCAGCCGACGGCGCGCACGGAGTGACACGCCCTACCATCCTAACTTCCACTCTTCAACCACCCGGCCACGTCTGCCGCAGCGTAAGTGATCAAGATGTCCGCTCCGGCACGACGCATCGCGAGCAAGCTTTCCATCGTCACGGCGCGCTCGTCAATCCAACCCTTTGCCGCCGCCGCTTTCACCATCGAATACTCACCACTCACGGAATACGCCGCCGTGGGATAACCGAACTCCGTCTTCACTCGATGGATGATGTCGAGATACGCGAGCGCAGGTTTCACCATCACAATGTCCGCGCCCTCGGCGATGTCCAACGCGACTTCGCGCAAGGCTTCGTTCGCATTGGCCGCGTCCATCTGATAACTCCGGCGGTCGCCAAACTGGGGCGCGGATTCCGCCGCCTCGCGGAACGGCCCGTAAAACGCCGAGGCAAACTTGGCCGCGTAAGACATAATTGGCGTGTCGGTGAATCCTGCGCCATCCAACTCAGCGCGAATCGCGCGCACGCGTCCATCCATCATGTCGCTCGGTGCGACGATGTCCGCGCCCGCTTCCGCGTGACTCAGTGCTGCGCGGGAAAGAAGTTTTAGCGAAGGATCGTTGAGGATGGTTGCGCCGCGTTTGTCTTGATGCACGATGCCGCAATGGCCGTGGCTCATGTATTCGCACAGGCAAACGTCGGTGATGACGAGAAGATCGGGCAGTTCCTTTTTGAGAAGGCGGACGGCTTGTTGAACAATCCCATTCTTCGCGTAAGCACCAGTAGCGCGGTCGTCTTTGCGATCCGGGATGCCGAACAGCAACACCGCCGGAACTCCGAGTGCGTGCGTGCGGGTCGCCTCGCGCAACAATTCATCCGGCGACAACTGGAACACGCCCGGCATCGAGCCGATGGGATTGCGAACTTTCTTGCCGCTTCGCACGAACAGCGGGAGGACAAGTTGATCCACGCTGAGATGGGTTTCGCGCACGAGGCGCCGCAGCGCGGCGGATTGGCGGAGGCGGCGGGGACGTAACGCGGGGAATTGTGCTGATGGTTTCTGAGTCATGGGATTTACGTTAGGTAATACGGCGCATATTCGTTATTTATAGTTGGCATAAACAAAAACTCCCGGCTTTGCCTTCACATAAAAATTGAAATACGACAACTCACCGGACCTTTGATAATCTGTTGGGCCAATCTCAATCCCATGCGAATACCAAGCCACCGCAAAAATTTCTGGCTGACCGCTTGTGCCAAGCACGACGTAAAGCTCCGGCTCTTCATACCCCCAACTGTTTGTCTTCCCCCACTGATGCCGAATAAACTCTGGCCCCTCACTTAAAGCAAGCCGTATAGCCTTACGGTCGTCCCACCAGAATGACGGATGGCCGTTGGTCTGAATCCGTCCATCTTGAAATCGTCTCAAGGCTTCTAAGCTCCACGGTTGAAGCTGCGATAACGATGGAACATTACGAATATCCTCAGCAATATCATTGAGTTCCTGCTCTGCGCCGCTTTCTCCCCGGATAAGACGAACAATTTGACCCGGCACACTGCGGCGATTCGAAAAGGCACGCCACATGAAAACCCCCAAGGCTGCCGTCGCGATGACCGCGACAGAGATCATCACGTTAACGTTTCTCTTCGTGGCAGTGCGCATCCCTTTGCTGCCTAACATTTCTCTCAAACCTTCGCCGAGCCTTCTTTGACCACGTTGATGAAATGCCGCATCGCAGGCGTGAGAACTTTGCCCTTCTTGTAGATCGCCGCGAGCGGACGATACAACTCCGCGTCCTCGATGGTCACGGCCACGAGCGTCTGCTTGGAGATTTCCTGGCCGATGGTGCCGAGCGGCACGATGGAGATGCCCGCGTCAATCTCTACGGCGCGCTTCACGGTTTCGATGTTGTCGAACTCCATCACCGTCTTCACTTCGATGTTCTGTTCCTTGAGCACCTTATCAATCGCCTTGCGCGTCGGGATGTCCGGCTCGAATGCGATGAATTTCTGGTCGGCAATCGCCTTGAGCTTGATGGATTTCTGTTTCGCGAGCGGATGTTGCGGGTGACAGATCACCACCAGCGGGTCTTTGCGCAGGGAAATGATCTCCAACTTCGCATCCTTCACCGGATACGCCACGAGGCCGAGATCAACCACGTTGCTGTTCACGTCGTCATAGACCTGATTCGCGCGGCGATACTCCACATGCACATGCACGGTGGGATGTTCCTTGAGAAAGCGTTTGATGTAAGGCGGCAGATCGTGCAGGCCTATGCTATAAATCGTCGAAACGCGGATCATCCCGGAGATGATGTTCTTGATCTCCTGCAATTTGTTTTGCAGTTCGGAATAGGTCTGGATGATCTGTTTGCTAAAGTCGTACAACACCTGACCCTCGCGCGTGAGGCGGAATTTTTTCTTGCTGCGCTCGATCAGGAGCGACTTGAACTGCCGTTCCAACGAACCGATCTGTTGGCTGACGGCGGATTGGGTGACGTCGTTTATCTGGGCTGCTTTGGTGAAACTTTCCGTTTCGGCGAGATCGCAAAAGACTTTCAAGCTTTCAATTTGCATAAGGCAATTCAATGCGAAAGGCCCAGCAGAGTCAATTGATGTTATCGCGGCGACACCGTGAAAAGAGGAACTGATTGATCATGCAAATTGAATTGGCCTCCCACGCCTGGCGTCGTAGCCTTGCTCCACAACACTGCGAACCCAATGAAAAACCTTTTGCTCATGCTCACCCTCGGACTGGCAATCACCACGTCTGCCGCCGATAAGAAAATCGTTTTCGTCGCAGGCAAACCCAGCCACGCTTCCGGCGATCACGAACATCGTGCCGGCAGTCTATTGTTGAAGGCGTGTCTCGACAAAGTTCCCGGAGTCATCTCAGTCGTCTATTCCAACGGCTGGCCCACGGACGACAAGGTGTTTGAAGGCGCGGCAACCATCGTGTTTTACTGCGATGGCGGTGCTGGACATCCTGTGTTGCAAGGCGAGAGATTGAAAACGATCGGTGCATTCATGGACAAGGGCGTTGGCCTTGTGTGCTTGCACTACGGCATCGAGCCGACGATCGCGAAGGGGCAGCGGGAATTTCTCGACTGGATCGGGGGCGCATTTGAAATCAATTGGTCGGTGAATCCCCACTGGACAGCAGATTTCAAAACTCTACCGCAGCATCCCATTGCCAACGGGGTGAAACCGTTTCAATGCAATGACGAATGGTATTTCAACATGCGCTTCCGAGACGGAATGAAAGGCGTGACGCCGATCCTGTCGGCGATTCCAACGGGCGACACTACGAACCGCAACGACGGCGCACATTCAGGCAACCCGACAGTGCGACAGATGGTGGCGCGGGGCGAACCTCAACATGTGGCGTGGGCATCGGAGCGTGCCGATGGCGGACGCGGGTTTGGCTTCTCTGGCGGGCATCACCACAGAAATTGGGGCGATGATAATTTGCGGACGCTGGTGCTCAACGCAATCCTCTGGACGGCGAAGGTTGAAATCCCGAAGAGCGGAGTAGAAAGTTCCGTGAGCGCGGAGCAACTGGCCGCGAACCTCGACGACAAACGCGACCGCAAGCCGTAAGGCGAGCGTTCGCTAATAATTTCTCTGGAGCAAACAAAAAGGCCGGGCGACGTCGCCCGGCCTCGGAGTTTTGTTACCTGATCTTAGTTCGACAATTCCAGCGCGACCCGCTTCTCGAGATCGTGCGCGGTCTGGATGTCCGTGCCGCCCCACTTGGAGCGGACTTGTACGATGATCGAAGTGATGGAGGGTGTCACAGCTTCGACGCGCATGTAGATGGTGTTCTGATTCACGTAACCCTCAAGGGTGCGAACCTGATTTGAGCTTGTGTGCAACGAGCCTTCGGAAGTCATGTTGCCGAACGCGTTCAACGCGCGCTTCGAGGCGTCGAACACCTGATTGATCGGACGCTCATAACGACCTTCGATGCGGTCGCGAAACACGGGCACGCCGCCCGCTTTTTGTTCAGTGACAGTCCCGACACATCCGGTGAGGCAGATCGCCGCGCCAGCCAACAAGAGAAAAAATCCTTTTTTCATAGTGGTGCAATGCAACCAAATCCACAGGCATGGTCAAGAACTAAGCTCCGATAACTTGCCAGACACCCGCTACCCGCACGCATCTGTCCGCAATCTTGCATTTTCTTTTCCGCCGCATCTGCCACACTCTGCGGCTCAATGTTGACACTTTCCGGTATCACGAAAGCCTACGGCGGCAGAACCCTGTTCTCCGACGTCACGCTGCAATTAAATCGCGAGGATCGCATCGGCCTCGTCGGGCCGAACGGCGCGGGCAAATCCACGCTCTTTTCCATCATCCTTGGCGAGGAAGGTTCGGACGAAGGCGAGATCATCACCGAGCGCAATGTGAACATCGGCTATTTGCCGCAGGAAAGTGCGCCCGCTGGTGACGAAACCGTCATCGAGATCGCCACGGCCATCTCGCCGGAGTTCGTGAAATTGCGCCGCGTGATCAAAGCGTGGGAACACGATCATCCGATTGAATCCACACATCCCGAAGATGTTCACGACGACGTTCACGACAAATACAATGAGCTGAACGGTTATCACATTGAGGCCAAGGCCAAGCAAATCCTCGCTGGCTTGAGCTTTCGCGAAAAGGATTTTGATCGTCCGGCGCGCGAGATGAGCGGTGGTTGGGTGATGCGCGCGCATTTGGCCCGATTGCTCACGCAAGAACCAGATCTGTTGATGCTCGACGAACCGACGAACCATCTCGACCTCGAAGCGCTGATCTGGTTTCAGGAATACTTGCAAGGTTATCCCGGCGCGATTCTCGTCATCTCGCATGACCGTGAATTTCTCAACTCGCTCATCAGCCACACCGTCGAGATCCGCATGAGCAAGCTGATCCGCTATCGCGGCAACTACGACGATTACCTCGTCCAGCGCGAAGCGAACGAAGTGCAGTTGCTCGCCGCTTACAAAAATCAGCAACGCGAGATCAACGCCCTCCAAGACTTCGCGCGCCGCTTCGGTGCGAAGGCTTCCAAAGCGTCGCAGGCGCAGAGCAAGCTCAAGCAGATTGATCGCATGGAGAAGATCGAAGCTCCGACGAGCGACGACAAAAAGGTCAGCTTCTCTTTCCCGCAACCGCAACGCAGCGGTCAGCGTGTGATCCGTTTGAAGGACATCCATTTCGCCTACGGACAAAACGTGGTTTACAGCGGCATTGATTTTGAAGCCGAACGCGGCCAGCGCATGGTTCTGGTCGGGCCGAACGGTGCGGGCAAATCTACTTTGCTGAAGCTTCTGGCTGCGAATGTCACTCCCAGCCAAGGCGAGCGCGAACTCGGTCACAACGTGAAGGCTGGTTACTTTTCGCAGTATCGCGTGGATCAACTCGATCCCAGCCGCAGCGTTCTCGACGAAGCGCTGGACACGCCGTCGCGTGTCACTGAACAGTTCGTCCGCACGTTGCTCGGAAGTTTTCTTTTCCGGGATGACGATGTCTTCAAGAAAGTCAGCGTACTGAGCGGTGGTGAAAAAAGTCGTCTCGCGCTCGTGAAGCTGTTGCTGGATCCGCCCAACCTGTTGCTCATGGACGAGCCGACCACGCACCTGGACATGAACAGCATTGACGCGCTGCTCTACGCGCTCGATCAGTTTGAGGGCACGCTCATCTTCATCAGCCACGACGTGTATTTCATCCGCGCGCTGGCGAACAAGGTTGTCCATGTGAACGGCGGCGTGCTGACGCATTACGCTGGCGATTACCAATACTACCTCGATAAAACCAAATCTCTCTCCGCCCGCGCCGCATTGACCGCTGGAGCGAAGGCTGGCGAACCCGCCAAACCTGCCGCACCCAAACCGACTGTTGACCGTAAGGAACAAAAGCGGCTTGAAGCCGAAGCGCGTCAGGCGCGTTCCAACAAATTGAAAGGCCAACGCCAGATCGTCCACGACTTCGAGAAAAAGATTCAGGCGTTGGAAAAACGCCAGGCCGACATCACTGAAGAATTGGAAAAAGCCGAGACCTATCAAGCTGGCAGCCGCGCGTCCATGCTCAACCGCGAATTCAGTCAGAACGCCACCGACCTCGCCCAGATCACGCCCAAGTGGGAAGCTGCCGCAACGAAGCTTGCGGAGTTGGATGCGGAGGGGTGAAGGGGGACGAACTCGTTCTACTGCGCAGATAGTGCCTCAAGTTTTTCAGCGGATAACACATCACCACCGCGCAGGAAGAAGCGGGTGATCTGCTCGCGCAATTGTCGGTACAGCGCCGGGTCCGTTTGCGCCAATTCGACCGGCACGTCGCGACGCGCAAAACGAACCAACGCCGCCAGTTCTGCCCAGCGCTTTTCGCACAGGTAAACATCCACTTGTGCCGGATCGGCCAGCAAGGCGCGGGCGGTTAATTCTTCTTCGCGTGCATTCATGGTCATGGTTTTAACACGTCGAGGTACACAAGATTTTCGGTGGCCCGTTCCCGGGTTTGGGGATTGAAAGTCGCCACAATTTTCCGCACCTGCTCCAGATCGGGGCGATGTCGGCTTACCAAAAAACGGATGTCACCTAAGTCCTTTGGCTCTGCGCGGATTAACTTGGCGGCGATGAGATTCTCTACCGGCGGACGGTAAAGTTGCAGACGCCCCATTCGCTCAATGAAAACTGGAGTGAACTCGCCCAACTGTGTCAGTCCCGGCTCGACCAGTTGCAGATACGGACGATCTGGATCAAGCGTTTGTTTGGGGTCAAACAACAGCCCGGCTTTTTCGGCAGCGGCTTGGAGTTCCATCCGGTCGTAATCACTGGCGGGCTTCCAGATGTCGAGATCAGCCGACGTGCGCCCCTCCATGCCGCCGAACAAACACGCCGCCGAGCCGATGAGACAGAGTCGGACGGGCTCGCCTTCTTTGCCCAAGGCTTGCGCCAAGTCTGTCAGCACCGCCGACCACGCTTCACCATCCAGTTGGAGTTTTGGCAACATTGAAAGCGGCGACATGATAACCAAAACGAATCTGTGAAGCAAACCGACTTTCGCCAGAACGCCACCGACCTCGCCGAGATCACGCCCAAGTGGGAAGCCGCCGCGACGAAGCTGGCAGAGATGGATGCCCAAACTCAGTAGTCTTGGATTTATTTTCTCCGTGTCCATCGCGGCGCGGCGTGGTTTAATTTCAAGACATGAGCAAAGGTGTTTTGCTGGTCAACCTAGGTTCGCCCGATTCTCCGTCCGTGCCGGACGTGCGGCGTTACTTGAATCAATTCCTGATGGACGGGCGTGTCATTGATGTCGCATGGCCGATCCGCCGGCTCGTCGTGGGATTGATCCTGATCAAACGCCCTGCCGAATCCGGTCATGCCTACGAGAAAATCTGGACCAAGGACGGATCGCCGCTCGTGGTTTCGAGCAAGCATGTGCAGGCCGCATTGCAAGCGCGTCTGAGTGTGCCAGTGGAACTGGCGATGCGTTACCAAAATCCGTCCATCGAATCCGCCGTGAAAAAGCTGGCGGCCAAAGGTGCGAAGGACGTCCTGCTCATCCCGCTCTTTCCGCACTACGCGATGTCGAGCTACGAAACTGCCGTCGTGCGTGTGCAGGAAGTTGCGGCCAAGCTTGCGCCCGGCATGAAGATTTCAGTGCAGCAGCCGTATTACAATCACCCCGACTTCATCGCTGCGCTCGTCGCCAGTTCGGCAGAATTGCTCAAGCAGGATTACGATCACTTGTTGTTTAGCTATCACGGCATTCCCGAGAGGCACTTGCGCAAGTCCGATCCGACTGGCTGCCATTGCCTCAAGGTCGAGAATTGCTGCGAAGTCGCCAGCCCGGCGCACGCGACTTGTTATCGCGCGCAATGTTTTGCCACGACTCGTGAGTTCGTGAAGCTCGCCGGTATTCCGAAAGAAAAGTATTCCGTCTCGTTCCAATCGCGTCTCGGCAAAGACCCGTGGCTCAAGCCTTACACCGATTACGAACTCGTGCGCCTCGCGCAGGAAGGCAAGAAGCGCATGATGGTCATCTGCCCGGCGTTTGTGTCGGACTGTTTGGAAACCATCGAGGAAATCGGCATGAGAGGCTGTGAAGATTTTCTCGCCGCCAGCGGCAAGGAATTCACCCGCATTCCGTGCATGAACGAGCATCCACTCTGGATCAAAGCGTTGGAAAACATGGCGAACGGTTTCCTTCAAAAATCGTGAGCTCCGCCATCACCAACCGCCAGCGCTTCGTCAACGCCTGCCACTGCCGCCCGAATGATCGTCCGCCCGTGTGGCTGATGCGCCAGGCGGGGCGCGCGTTACCGGAGTATCGCAAGCTCAAGGAGACTTACACCTTCGTCCAACTCGTCCAGAATCCGGAACTCGCAGTCGAGGTCACGCTCCAGCCCATCCGCCGATTCGGCTTCGACGCTGCGATTCTCTTCAGCGACATCCTCGTGATCCCCGAAGCGCTGGGGCAGACGTATCACTTTAAGGAAACTGGCGGCGTGCAGATGGATTTTGCCATCACGAGCAAGGCCGACATCGAAAAACTTTCCGTCGCGCAAGTTTGCGACAAGTTGAGCTACGTGGACAAGGCGCTCCGGATGCTCCGCAAAGAACTGGGAGATCAAACCGCGCTCATCGGCTTCACCGGTTCGCCGTGGACGCTGGCAACGTTCATGATGGAAGGTGCGAGCGTGCCGAAATACAGCCGCGCCCTCGCCTTGTTCCGCGAAGACCCCAAGACTTATTACGCGCTCGCTGAAAAACTCACCGCCGCCGTCACCGCGTATCTGCAAATGCAAATCGCCACGGGCGTGGATGCCGTGCAAATCTTCGACAGCCACGGCGGGCATCTGGCCTCCAGTGAATTTCAGGAAGGCTCGGGTCGGTGGATGAAGGAAATCATTTCCAATCTCGGCGGCAAAGTTCCCGTCATTCTATTTTCCCTCGGTACGCATGGCAACTGGCCCGATCTCATCGCCAGCGGCGCGAACGTGCTCGGGATTGATTGGCAAACCTTGCTCGCAGAAGCGCGCCAACTCATCCCGGCTCACATCGGCATGCAAGGCAATCTCCCGCCTGCGCTCATCGTCGAAGGCACGCCGGAAACGGTCGCGCGCGAAACCACGACGATTCTCGAAACCATGCGCAGTCGGCCCGGACACATCTTTAATCTCGGCCACGGTTTGACGCCGGGGGCCAAGCTGGAGAACATTCAGGCACTGGTTGATACTGTGAAGAACCACCGATGAAGAATTCAACGCAAAGACGCAAAGGTTCAAAGACGCAGAGTTTGGCAAAGCTGGCTTTATTCTCTTTGCGCCTTTGCCTCTTTGCGCCTTTGCGTTAATCCGTTTGCCTATTGTGAAAACACTGAACGTAGATTTGGAGTTGGTGAAGAAATACAACGTGGCCGGGCCGCGCTACACCAGCTATCCGCCCGCGACCAAGTTCGTGGACACGATTCCTTGGGAACAGCTTTCGGAAAAGATCGAGGCCAATAACCAGTCCGCGCGCGATCTCTCAGTTTATTTTCACATTCCGTTCTGCGAATCGCTTTGCTGGTTCTGCGGCTGCACCACCGTTATCACGACCAATCACGACAAGGGCAAGGACTACATTGACTATCTCGGTCGCGAAGTCGCAAAGCTCGCGCCGCGACTGAACAAAGATCGCAAGGCCGTGCAACTGCACTTCGGCGGCGGCTCGCCGACGTTTCTGCGCCCCGACGAAATCCGCCGCCTCGGCGACATCATCCACAAGCACTTCACATTTTCGCCGGACATCGAGGCGAGCGTGGAAGTTGATCCGCGCCGGCTCACGCGCGAACACATGGTGGCGTTGCGCGAGATCGGATTCAACCGCGCCTCGATGGGCGTGCAGGATTTTAATCCCAAGGTGCAGGAAGCGATTCATCGCATCCAGCCGCGCGAGATGACGCAGCAGGCCATTGATTGGATGCGCGAACTTGGCTACGGCTCGATCAATCTGGATTTGATCTACGGCCTGCCGTTTCAGACGCCCGCGACGTTCAACGAAACACTCGACACCGTGCTGGAGATGCAACCCGACCGGCTCGCCGTGTTCAGCTACGCGCACGTCCCGTGGATCAAGCCCGCGCAAAAGATTCTCGAAGAAAAAATCCTACCGACGCCGGAATCAAAACTCGAAGTGCTGAAGCTCGTCATCGAGCGGCTCACGGCGAATGATCAATACGTTTATATCGGCATGGATCATTTTGCGAAGCCGACGGACGAACTCACCATCGCCCAACGGAGCAAGCAGCTTCAGCGGAATTTTCAAGGCTATAGCACGCGCGCCGGTTCGGATATCTATGCGTTCGGCATGTCCGCTGTCTCGCAAATCCCCGAAGCCTACTGGCAGAACGAGAAGGAGCTGCCGAAGTATCAAACCGCCGTGGACGCGGGCAATGTTCCGTTGCAACGAGCGTATTTTGTTTCCGAAGAAGACAAGATCCGGCGCGAAACCATCATGCGCACGATGTGCGATCTCTCGCTCGATTTCGGCGCGATGTCGCAAAAGCTCGGCATCAACTTCGAGCAACACTTCGCTGCCGAACTTGCTTTGTTGGCGCCTTACGAAGCGGATGGTTTGATTCGTCGCACGGCGACTGGGCTTGAAGTCACCGACTCTGGCCGCCTGTTCATCCGCAACATCGCGATGTGTTTCGACAACACGCTCGCACCAGCGGGAGAGCGGAGACACTCGAAGACAATTTAGTCTTCTGAATCTTCATCTAAGGCAGTCCGGGCTGCCTCCTCAGTGAAAGCACTGTCTTTGAGGAAATCAGAGACGGCATGCAAGGCGGCAACAAGCTTCCATCCTGCGTTATGGTCGTATGGTGCGGAACTGCCTGAACAGTTGTAGATCACTTTTGCCGTATCCTCCGCAACTTTTAAGAGGAGGTCTGCTCCTGTAAATGGTTTTTCTGTTGCCAAACTTAGAGCTCGGACTGCATCAAACGCACCACGCGCTCGTTCCCAATGGGGTTGGTCGTGAGCCAGAAAATAGACCTCGTCAACTTGGCGGACATGGGGAAATCTTTTGCGGCAAAGATCGAGTATACCCGCTGCCCAAAACGGGCGGACATCTTTGGGTAAATCTTCAAAAATGAGTTTGCCTGCCTGAAGGAACTCTCCGCGTATCCAATATTCTTTCGCTCGCTTTCTTTTGGCGGGATTTACCTTCATTCAAAAAAGATTTCTAAAAAACTCAGATGGCGTCGGAGAAATTTCCCGCGCTGTGTTTGCCGATATTCAAGCCGCTTCGTCCAACGCCACCGAGACGCGCAAGCCCAGAGGTTTCAAGATTTCCTGCATTGTTTCCAGCGTGGGATTGCCGTTTTTGGAGAGAATCTTGTAAAGACTCGGGCGCTTGAGACCCACCCGGCCCGCCAAATTTCCCACCCCGCCGCCTGCTTCCACCACGTCTTTCAGCGCGATCAAGAACGCGCCGCTGTCTTTTTCTGCCAGCACTTGCGCGAGATACTCGGCGGCATAGCCGGGATCGGCCAGTCGTTTGAGAAGGTCAGTCTTGTAATTTTTCAGACGCATAAGCTTTGAATTGTTTCCACAGTTCCTGAGCGCGGCGGATGTCGCGGGATTGGCTGCGTTTGTCGCCGCCACCGATCAAGATCACAATCTTCTTCCCTTGAAGACCGTAATAAACGCGAAGCCCCGGCCCGAAGTTGATTCGTAACTCGCTCACCCCGCCGCCGACAGATTTGGCATCTCCAAAGTTGCCAGCGCGAACTCGTGCGAGCCGGGCATCCACCGCCGCCTGCATTCGGGAATCGCGAAGGGAATCAAACCACTCGTCAAACGGCACGAGTCCGTTCTGAAGCTCCAGGTTCTTGATTTCCCTTTCGACCATCGCAGACAGTGTAATCTATAGGTGACAGTCAGCAAGTTGGATTTTTCGGCGGATTCAATTTGCCCGGTTTAATGGATTGAGTCGGAGCGTTTCTGTCCCTAGCATCGCGTTTCTAAATTTATGCTTAAAGCTGGAATCGTCGGTCTGCCCAATGTCGGCAAATCAACCCTGTTCAACGCCGTCACCCGCACCCGCAAGGCGGAAGCGGCCAATTATCCTTTCTGCACGATTGATCCCAACGTCGGCATCGTGACCGTGCCGGACGCGCGGATGTATGAGTTGCAGAAGATCGCCAAGACGCAGGTCGTCATCCCGGCGGCGGTAGAGTTTGTGGACATCGCGGGTCTCGTCAAAGGCGCAGCGCAGGGCGAAGGTCTCGGCAACAAGTTCCTCACGCACATCCGCGAGGTGGATGCCATCGTGCAGGTGGTGCGTTGCTTCGAGGATGAGGACATCCATCACGTCACGGGCACGGTTGATCCCGTGCGCGACATCGAGGTGATCAACACGGAACTCGTGCTCGCGGATCTGGAGACGGTGAAGAAGCGGTTGGACAAGGTGGCCAAGGACGCGAAGCGCGGTGACAAGGTGGCGTTGGCCGAGGAAGCGGTGTTGAAGAAATTTGAACCCGTGCTGAACGATGGCAGGCTTGCGCTCTCTGTCACGCTCACGCCGGAGGAGAAGGTCATTTCAAAAGCGTTCTTCCTGCTCACGGACAAGCCGACGATCTTCGCGTGTAACGTGAAGGAAAACGAACTGGCGCAGGGCGACAAGAATCCGTTCGTGCAAAAGGTGCAGGAATACGTGAAGACGCATCTCGCGTGCGAGGCGGTGGTGATCAGCGCGCAGATCGAGAGCGACTTGATTGATCTCACGCCCGAAGAAGCGACGGCGTTCCTCAAGGAACTCGGCGTGGACGAGAGCGGTATCGGCGCGTTGATCCGCGCGACGTATCACTTGCTCGGCTTGCGGACTTATTTCACGGCGGGTGAGAAGGAAGTTCGCGCGTGGACGATCCACATCGGCGACACCGCACCGAAAGCGGCCGGGGTGATTCACTCGGACTTCGAACGCGGTTTCATCAAGGCTGAAACCGTGGCTTACGACGCTTTGATCAAATGCGGCAGTGTGGCTGCGGCGCGTGAAAAGGGTTTGTACCGCATGGAAGGTAAAGAATACGTGGTGAAGGACGGTGACGTGTTGCTGTTCAAGTTTAACGTGTAATCCGTCGCTGATTGCGGAACACTTGGCGCGTGCTTGATCTGGAAACAGCCCTCGCCCGATTGTTGGAAACAATCCCGCCACCCACGGCGGAGCATGTCGCGCTGACGAACTCCGCCGGGCGACTCCTCGCGAGAAACGTAATTTCTACTCTGGATCTTCCCGCATTCGACAACTCCGCGATGGATGGTTACGCCGTGCGGACTGCGGATGTGCGTGGCGCGCGGGCGGAGTCGCCGATCACTCTCAAACTTGCCGCGAAGATTTCTGCGGGAGAATTGTTCCAGGGAGAATTACTCGCTGGCGAATGCGCTCGCATCTTCACGGGCGCACCGTTGCCGCGCGGCGCGGATGCCGTGGTGATGCAGGAGGACACTCGCGCGGACGGCGGAGTCATTTCATTCTTGGATGAAGCGGCAGTGGGAGAAAACATTCGCCGCTGTGGTGAAGATGTGAAGCGAGGCATGACGTTGGCAGAAGCTGGCGAAGAAATATCGCCGGGCAGGATCGCACTATTGGCAGCCACAGGTTTTACCACTGTGACTGTCGGGCGCAGACCCAGCGTCGCGCTGCTCGCGACGGGTTCGGAGCTGCGCGAGCCGGGGCAGCCGCTTCTGCCGGGGCAGATTTACGAGAGCAACCGCGCCATGTTGTCGCCGCTAATCGCGCGCTGCGGTGGCATGCCGAAGGTTCTTCCCATCGTGCCAGACACGCTCGACGCCACGCGCGCTGCGTTGAGTGGGGCGTTTTCTGCGAGCGACATCGTGGTCACTTCCGGCGGCGTGTCTGTGGGCGAACTGGATTTTGTGAAGGCGGCGTTTGAATCGCTCGGCGGCGAACTTCAATTCTGGAAAGTGGCGATGCGTCCGGGAAAACCTTTTGTGTTCGGACGACTCGGTGACAAATTTCTCTTCGGACTGCCGGGCAATCCTGTTTCCGCGTTCGTCACATACTTATTGTTGGTGCGGCCTGCTTTGCTGCGTTGGCAGGGTGCGAAGAAAGTTTCTCTACCCACTCACACCGCAGTTTTGGGAGAAGCCATTTCTAATTCTGGTGACCGCCGTCATTTTGTCCGCGTGCGAGCAGGAGTGGATGGAAAGATTTTCTCTGCGGGGAAACAAGCGTCCCACGCGCTTTCTTCTTTGGCGGCTGCGGATGGGTTATTGGATGTGCCGCCTCATACAACCTTCACCGACGGCTCCAGCGTTAACGTGCTGCGCTGTGTTTGACTCAGCGACGCGTTGGCGGATTGAACGTGGAAGGTTTCATCTTCGGTTGTTGCACGGGCGCAACCGGTGTCGAAAGCCGCGCGGCATCTGACTTTGAGTAATCTTGTAATCCGGCCGGCCTGCCGGCCGTGCCGACGATCCCGGATGATTTTGTGAATGAACTTCCAGGGATGAGGGGCGTCGTTGTTGCAGGCTTGCTGGAGGACCACGATGGAGCAGGCGTGATGTAGCCCGAGCGTTGAATTGCTGTCTCGCTGCTGCCGTAAGAGGATGCTTTCGGAAGATAGTTATCGTTTTGAGGCTGGCTGTATGTCGGCCCATCCAACAACTTTTTGAAATTCTCCATCCGTGTTTCTCGCTGTAACGTTGCGCGCTCGACGGGATCGGTCATGCTCGCGCCGAACCGCCCTCCGTCGGGCTTCCTTCCCGTCCGGGAGAACGCGCTGTCCGTGGCGGCGTTATTCGAACGCTGTCCACCGGTGCGAGAGAACGCGTCTGGTTGTGTTCCCAAATTCTTTTCCCTTTGATCGGATTCTAGTGCTTTCTTTTCTTCTGTGGTGCGCTCCCTCTTGTTTCCAAAAAAATCCAGCGTGTTGCTTTTGTTCGTCCTCACGCCCTGCTCTTTTTCCAGCCTGTCGTAATAACGCTCCAACGCGTTCTTGGGCTTGTTCCGCAACGGATCCATCGAAGAATCTGGGGACTTGAACGGGTCGTTCTGGTCTTCCTGACCGCTTTGGTTGCCGTTTAGGAATTGTTCCTCGGCGCTCTTTTCCAAAATCGCCTTTAGGTTTGATCTGTTCACGGGCGGCGGAGCATTGTTGATCTGCTGCGGTGGTCTGAACCTGGGCTGGGTCGGTGCGGAATCAAATATCTCGAACGGCTTTCTGATCTCCGACTCCAGATTTTTGAAAGGAGCTTGCTTCACGTTGACCTCATGAAGATTGGTTGAGATCGCGTCGGCTTTCGGCGATGTGAAGATGATGGGCGCGCCGCGATCCCGGCTGCGATCCTGTGCGTGCCCGACCGCTGTTGCCGCCACTACCAACCAAGCTGCCACTGCTGCAACTTTCTTTGTGTTGGTAACTATTCTTTTCACGTTTGTAATCCTACCAGACGCCGCCCCTCATTCAATGGGTGTCTTTGGGTTCAATCCGTCGCTGCGAGCGTCATTTCTCGCGTGTAAAACAATATCCGCCCGCAGTTGATGCAGGTGACTATCTCCTGATGCGACTGGCAGGCCACGAGTGATTGCGCGGGCAACTTCATGTGGCAACCACCACACACTCCATGCTGCACGCCCACGAGCACGTTATCGCCTTTGCTCTTGGCCAATCGCTCATATCTGCCACGCGTGGTTTCATCCACGGCTGCGGCCAACGCTTCGCGATCGCTTTGAAGCATGGCGAGTTCCTTCCTCATGTTGGTTTCTCGTTCACCTAAAAGAGAAACCAAGCTGTCCGCATGTTTCTTCGCCTCGTTCGCTTCCGCCGTGAGCCGCACCAGATCCTTCTGGGCAACCTCAGTCTGTTCCATCAATAAAATTTCTTGATCCTCGATCTTGGCGATGTCCGCCTTGCAACCATCAATCTCATGCGCAAGTGCCTTGTATTCCTCGTTCTTGCGCGTCTGCAACTGCTGGTTCGCGTACTTGGAAATCTGTTGTTGTTTGGCGTCCACATCGAGTTCGAGACGTTTGCGGTCCGATTCGATCTGGCGTAAGCGCAACTTCCCTGCGTCGAGTGCGGCTTGAGTGCTGGCGGTTTTTCCTTTGAGCGTCTGGCGTTCGGGTTCGATGTTCGCCAACTCGGCTTGCACACGGCGAATCTTGCGGTCGCGATCCTGCAAGATGAGGAGTTTTTCAATGGCTTCGAGCATTGAACGCAGCCTATCCATCGCTGCGAGGCAAGTCAATCAGCGCACGCTTTTCTCTCCTTCACCGCGCTCCGCCGTTGCGCTGCCAAATCAGCACGAACGCGCCATAAAAATCTCCCGGTGTGTTCAGGTTGCGGAACACCTGGTTTTGAAGGTTCACAGTCATCTGCCGGTTATTCTTCTGATTCTTGAGATCTAGGTAGGAGATTTTGCCGATGGATAAATTTGCCACATCAATCCCCTTGAAATCCACCGCACCCGTCGTCGGCTTGAGCTTGGCGGCGTTCATCATGGAGATGATGTTCGTCTGCCCGAGATCGTTTTTTACCACCGAAAGCTCGCTGATGTTCAACTTGAGAAGTTTGAAGTGCAGCTCCCGATGCGCCAAGGCTTCGCGATCGAACTCGATGTGCAGCTCGCGGATGTTGAGGAATGGCGTGCCGCCGAACTCAGCCGTGTTGTAGAGCGTAAGGTTCTCGATGGTGGCGACGGGTGACAGAAGACTCGTGGAAAGTTTTCCTATCTTAACGTCCATGCCGGTCTGCGCACGGATCTGCTGTTCCATCGCTGACTTTGCGATTTTGTCCCGCGACAACACCAACCCCACCGCTGCCGCGACGATGATCAGTGTGACGATCAGCACCCATTTGATCAGGCGTAACATGCCGCGAGTATGAGTCGGGCCGGAACGTGGCTCAATCCTGAATGAGGCTTTCCTATCAACCAATCGGCTCGCGTCCGGCTTAAACTTTTGCCACCGTTCTGACAATGGAACTGCGGGAATTTGCCGAGCGCGTTTTGTTCGCCACGACTCTGGAGGAAAAGCTCCAGCCGCCAGGCGTCATCACCGACGCACGTCCCGGCTCGGCTCTTGTCACGCCGGATGCGCCGGGTCGCCCGCGTGGGTTGAACTTCAAGATCACCGGCACGTCGCGCGGAGAATTTCCCGGCACCCGGCATCTGGAGCAAAATCACGAGCGCGGTCGCTTACTGCATTTCTTCGCCAATCACGAGTTGCTCGCAACGGAACTGATGGCTCTCGTCCTATTGAAATTTCCCGATGCTCCCGCCGCGTTCCGCAAAGGCGTGCTCGAAACCCTCAAGGACGAACAGGAACACACGCGCCTCTACATGGAGCGGATGAAATCATGCGGCATCGAGTTCGGCTCAATCCCGGTGAGTGGCTATTTCTGGCGCGCGGTTTCCGGCATGGAAAGCCCGATGGATTACGTCGCCGGGTTGAGCCTGACGTTCGAGCAGGCGAACCTGGACTTCGCCCGCCACTTCTCCTCGTGCTTCGCTGAGATCGGCGATGCGGATTCCTCCAAACTATTGCAGAAGATTTATCGCGATGAGATCGGCCATGTGGCCTACGGCTTGAAATGGTTTCGTCGTTGGAAGAATCCGAGTGAGAGCGATTGGGATGCGTTCTGTCGCCAACTGAAATTTCCGTTGTCTCCTGCTCGGGCAAAGGGTCTTTCATTGAACGTCGAAGGCCGCCGCGCTGCTGGATTGCCGCAGGAGTTCATCGAAAGTCTCAGCGTCTTCTCCCAATCCAAAGGCCGCACTCCCACGGTGTTTGTTTTCAATCCGCTCACGGAAGCGCGCATCGCTGGCGGCAAAGGTTTTTCTCCCATCAAACATCAGGCACAGATCGTCCGCGACCTTTCCAATCTGCCTCAATTCCTCTGTCGTCAGGACGACATCGTGTTAGTGGAGCGACGACCCAGCGTGCATTTCCTCAGCGGCTTGAAGGAGGTTGGATTCACGCTGCCGGAGTTCGCGGAATCTGTCGCTCCGCTGGTGGAACGAAAGCTCGGCGCGTTGCGACCGTGGGCTTGGGGACCAGACAGTGTGGCCTTGTTTGACCCTTTGTTCTCTAACTTAAAGGAACAACAACGCGCGCCTGAAGTTTGCTTCAATGACCGCCTCTCATCTCTTTACTCGAAAGCATGGAGCGCGTCGTTTCTGCGGAACTTTCTACGACAAGGTGGGGCGGGCAGTCCTCTGCCAGCCGTTCCCCAGCAAGCGGACGCTCACTTTACTGCCGCGGTTCGGCGCGCACGGAGTGACGCGCCCTACCCGTCTGCGGAGTTGTGTTGGCTCTGCTCGGATTTGGAAGTCGGCATGGCGGTGAACTCTGTTGAAGCCGCGCTTGAAGCCGTCGCCTCCATCCGTGCGCGCGGTCATCACAAGGTTGTCCTCAAAGAATCCATCGGCGTGGCGGGCAGCAACTCCATCCGTCTGCTCGAACCTGAAATCTTGGACAAACAGAAACGCTGGATTGCCAACGCCGTGGATTCAGGACGTGAGGTTGTGGTTGAACCCTGGCTGGATCGTGTTGTGGATTTTTCCACGCAACTGGAGATGACTGAGGCAGGCCTTAAACTTTGCGGTTACACCGGATTGATAAATGACGCTAAAGGACAGTTCCAAGCGAACTGGGCTGAACCCAAACACCAACGCTCTTTCCCGGCAACGGTTCTCTCCACTCTTGGTGTCACTCCACGCGCTGGAAATGAGATTCAGCTTTTTTTCACCGACTTATTTGCCGCATTGGAGAGAGAGCTGCGTCTAGTGGATTTCCTAGGCCCGCTTGGAATTGACTGCTTCGTTTATCGTGACGCCGATGGTTCGATGAAACTCAAGCCCGTCGTAGAAATAAACCCGCGCTATACGATGGGGCGTCTGACTGTGGAGTTGATGAAGAATGTTCACCAAGGTTGTTACGGATTGTTCCGACTGGTGAACAAACCCGCGCTCAAAGCGGAAGGCTGTGACGATTTCAAAATCTTCGCTGCCAAGCTGCGAGAAAAATTCCCTGTTCTCCTAGAAGGTTCACCTCACTCAAGAATCCGCGAAGGATTCGTCTGTCTCTCCGACCCGGAACTTGCAGAGGTTTGCCTCGCTACTTTCCAAGTCTTCCGCGATCAATCCTCTTTTCAACTCAACCTCATGGGCATGACGACGTAGAGGAACGGTCCGTTGATCTTGAGAACACCAGGGCTGAGTTCGTCAATCAACTCGATGAAAACTTCGTCCTGCGTCAGCGCGTTCAGTGGATCAATCATGTATTTCGGATTGAACGCAATCGCCATTTCCTTGCCTTTGTAATTCACAGCCATGCTTTCGCGGGCTTCTCCCACTTCCGGGCTATTGGCTGTGATGGCAAGGTTGTTCTTCCCGAAGGTTAGTTTCACGGAGTTGGCCTTCTCGCTCGTCATGATTTCGGCGCGCTTGAGAGCGTGGAGAAATTCTTCGCGCGGCAGGCTGATGCGTTCCTTGGCTTCACCGGGAATCACCTGACGATAGTTCGGGTAATTTCCTTCGATCAGCTTGGAGATGATGACGACGGAGAATCCTTTATCATCGTTCAAGGTGAACTCCGCCTGATTGTCCGCGTATTTGATGGTGACTTCGCCCTTGTCTTGAAGCAGGCGGTTCAATTCATTGACGGCTTTCGCCGGAATGATGAATTCTCCTTGGCTATGCTCGGAAATGTCCACTTCCTCATCCGTCAACGCCAGACGCCGTCCGTCTGTGGCCACGATGGTCATCTTGTGTTCTTTGAGGCTGATGAAAATTCCATTTAACACGTAACGCGCTTCATCCGTCGAGATGGCGAAGGATGTTTTTTTCATCATCGCTTTCAACTTCAACTGATCGAGAGTTACTTTTTTGTCGTCCTTGAATTTGTTGATGGGAGGAAATTCTTCAGCCGACAATCCATGAATCTTGTAGAAAGATGACCCCGAGCGAACGCTGCAAACATTCTTCTCGTCCACTTCCATATCAATCTCTCCTCCAGCCAGCTCACGCGTGATACCAAAAAGTTTCTTAACGGGAATCGTCGTTGATCCCGGTTTTTTTACCGTTGCTTCCACACTGCAAGACACAGTCACATCGAGATCGGTTGCGGTGAACTCCAGTTTATTGCCTTCGGCACGCACGAGCACGTTGGAAAGAATCGGCAACGTCGTGCGTGAGCCTACGATGTTTTGTACGGATTGAAGTCCGTTGAGCAATTGCTCCTTGGAGATGGTCAGGTTCATGCGTGTCTAATATAGATGATTCTTTTTCTCTAAAAAGTATTCTTATTAAGGTCTGTGAATAAGGCGTGAAACTTTTATTACACAAGCCTGTCAACGAAAT
>JANPGI010000457.1:0-7038 GCA_031423875.1 Verrucomicrobiota bacterium
CCCTGCTCATGCTTAAAAACTACGTCGCCAAAAATGCATGACAGGCTCTAAAGATGAAGACAAACGCATACAGTGCCAAATATCGGACGAACCAACGCCATCGCGGAACAAGCAAACACACTAGAATTGTTGGAGGAAGACTGAAAATGCTTAGAGCCAATGAATATCCGAAGTAATTCGTAGCTACGGCAGCATGTGTCACCAATGCGGGCGGAAAACCAGCCTCCCCAATACTGGACGGCCAACCACCGAGTGCGTGATGCATGTGAATCGCAAGAGAATAGAACAAGACAAATGCCATAAATCCTGGCAACGCAGAAATGACGATGCCTTTGCATGAAGCTTTGCCGGTGATTGATTCTGCATTCATTTTCCAAACTTCCGCTCACGCAGCCAGAATTCGCAATCCTTTGTCCACGCATGAAACTTCTCAGTGTTAAAATCTTTATTGCCGAGTCCAATCCCATGCCCGCCGCGCTCGTAGATGTGCAGGTCGAACCGCACTCCCGCTCGCCGCAACGCCGTTGCGAGTTGCAGGCTGTTTTCCACGGGCACGGTTTTATCTTCTTCTGTGCTCCAGATGAAACATGGTGGGCTGCTCTTGTTGACCTGCAATTCCGCCGACAGTTCTTTCACCAAGTCCGGCGGGGGATTTGTGCCGAGCAGATTGGCGCGTGAACCTTTGTGGGTGAACGGATCGGTCAAAGTGATCACGGGATAACACAGTATCACAGCGTCGGGACGGGAGCTTTGTCGTTCGATCACGGCGGCGGAATTAGTGTCGCCCGCGTCCCAATGCGTCAACAGAGTCGAAGCCAGATGCCCGCCTGCTGATGAGCCGATGATGCCAATCTTGTTGGAGTCTAGCTTCCATTCCTCGGCGCGTGCGCGAACGATTCGCACTGCGCGCGCGGCGTCATGCAACATCGCAGGATGGCGATAACGATTTGAACCCAGCCGGTATTTCAGCACGAAGCCCGCGATGCCTTGGTTGTTCAACCAGCGCGCGTAGTGCGAGCCTTCGTGATCTGCCAGGTGCCCATAGCCGCCGCCGGGACAGATGACCATCGCTGCGCCCGTGGCTTTTTCTGGCGACGGCAGAAACACTGTGAGCGTCGGAATATCAACAGCCTCTTTGCCCAACGCATCGGGCGCGCCATCGGGCCAGAGTGGAAACGAGAGATTTGTTTGTGCGGTCACGCATGTCACAGTGGCCAGTAGGCAGAGCAACGTTGTGAATGGATTCATGTCGCGAGTATTACCAAGACGGCGTGGGCGAATCGTTGTGGCTGGATTTCACAGTGCTAGAGCTGCCCAGCGTTTGCAACATCAGCAGCGAATCCACGTAGCGTTTGTTCAAGATTCGCAATCGTCCTACTAATATCTGGCTCAAGGCATGGAGAAACGGTTCAGCAAGCGCGGGTGCCTCGCAGCGGATGCGCGCAAAGGACGCAGTGGAGATCTTCAGTAACGTGCTGCGATCATTCGCCACGACATCCGCCGAGCGCGGACCTTCGTCCAGCAACGATACCTCGCCGAAGAAGTCGCCAGATTTCAGGGTTGAGAGAATAGATTCTTTGCCATCGCGAATGACTCGCACTCGCACTTCGCCTTCCAATATGAGGAACAGGGCATCGCCTCGTTCGCCTTCTTTTACGGCAAGGGCGAGTGGCTCTAGCGACAACACTTCCATGTAGCTCACGAACGACTGAAGCTGGTCCTGCTTCAAACCCGCCAGCACTTTTATGCGCAGCAAAATATCGGGGTTCACTCCGCCGCTGATGGCGCTGGCGAGGTGGCCGGGCTTCGCGTGAGCGGGATCGAACAAGGGTTTCAACTCAGCGAGATCGCCAGCCTTATTCCAGTTCCCGTTATGATCGCAAAAAATCCATGTCTCCGCAGGTAGCCGTTTCTGACGGATGCAAGTGACCAACGCGGGAAGTTCGTAAGGGCCATAGAGAACTTTCTCTAGGCTCCAAACCCGATATGTCGGAATTGATAAAATTTTTGTTTCCATGTGTTGTTGGTCGTTTTACGGCGAATGCACGCCGTGTCGGGACAGGGATATGACGGACGTGTTGTGTGTCTTCTGCCAGTTTTGATTTGGAATTGCAAGGATGCGGTGAGCGATGGGGTGTGACTGGGTGTGGTTAAAGACGGGTGAGGCTGTGCTTAATGGAATACTCCTCCTCGTTCTCGTCTTCATCCGTTTATAATCACACCCGTGAGTGCCTCAGGTTTTCCTTAACTTATCCCGGTACTGAGTGGGGGATTCGCCGGCCATGCGGCGAAAGATTCGGTTGAAGTGTGTCAGAGATTGAAAGCCTGCCGAAAAGGCGACTTCGCTGATGCGGAGATTTGGATTGAGCAGGAGGTTTCGGGCTTTCTCGATCCGCACGCGTGAGAGGTATTCGGTGAAATTCAGTCCGGTCGTCTTCTTGAACAGTTTGCAGAAATAGAACGTGCTTGTGTTGACCGCAAGCGCCACATCGCCCAGAGAAATTTCGTCGCCCTGATGTTCTTGGATGAATTGTTTGGCTCGCGCGATGGCTGGCGGCTCTGCGTTGACCTTTGCCACCATGAGCTGATTGCTCACGATGGAGAGGTGCTGGGCGAAGATGGTGAGCAAGCGCAGAACGGATTCGTATTGTTGCGGCGGGATGACGCGGGTCTGGAAATAGGCCTCTTCGAGTCGGCGCAAATCCACTTTCCAACCCCAATCCACAAGTTGTTTCGCGGTGCGGACGAATTGGGCCTGTGTCGGTTTCTTGAGAAACACCTGGCCCGTCTGGAGAAACCCGAGCAATTCATCGCCAACTGACACCGGCACGCCCGTGTCGCACAACCCGGCAAAACATTTCACGGTGCGCGGTCCCGCGCCGGCGGCATCTGCGATCTTCTGTTGAGTTTCCAAGCAGGCAGCGCAGGCGCGGTTGTGTTCTGCCATGAGCGCGCAGAATTGATTTTCTGATTTCTTGCCCTGCTGAGGGAGTTGCCACGATTCCAAGGGACGCAACGAGAGCGGCAGGCCAGTGGTCTTTGTGAACGCGCTCTCGTAGTCCTGATAAATCTGTGAGCGGGTAAGTTGCTCGATGAATTTCTTGTTTGCCTCTCGATTCACGATTCGAGGTTACGGCACGAACCAGTCGCCGAACAAGCGGCAAAAAATGGTGTGGGTTCAACAATCGCCGTGGAGTTCGTTTTGTTTGCGTCGCGTAATCTGGGATCAGGCATGAAGAGAGATGTTCAAGTTTCTGCGGTAGGCGAAATTCTCGCTAGTGCTGCGTTTTTTGAAGGGATGAGTGAGCGGCACATCAAAACTATGGCCGAGTGCGCCATGTCGAGTTCGTTTGGCGGCGGGGAATCAATCTTTCGCGAGGGTGACGTGGCGAATCGGTTTTATTTGATTGAGGAAGGCAGTGTGGCGCTCGAATCCCGCAGCCGTGAAAGCGATCCTATCCATATTCAAACCCTCGGCGCGGGTGAAGTGCTGGGCTGGTCGTGGTTGTTTCCGCCGTACCTCTGGCACTTTGACGCCCGCGCAATCGAGGCCACACGGGTAGTGTTTATCTATGGATCAAGACTGCGTGAACATTGCGAGGAGGATCACGACCTCGGTTACGAACTCGTCAAACGCATGTCCGAGGTGATGATGCGCCGGTTGCAGGCCACGCGCTGGCAGTTGTTTGAGATATCCGATCTCGCACTGCGGTCGCAATGGGAGGCGTTGCAACTCGCCGCCCAACTCGGTACGCCAGTTCCTCCTGGCAAAAAACATTTTCGTCCCTCTCGTTCCACATCCCACATCAAAACTCAACCCTCAACAAAACCATGATCGAATTACCAGAACTCTGCATCGTCCTCGGTGTCTTTGCCCTGATGGGTGGCTACATCCTCATCGTCCACCGTCTGACGGGTAATGCTGACGATGAATCGAAACCTGACTCCGTCTCCCTAAAGCGCGCTAAATAACGGGTCGCTTTCTGAACCAACAACTTATTTTGACTGCGGCAGAATCAATTGTTGCGAAGAAGCACTGTCAAGCTGGGGCGGCCTGCGCTCATTGCGGGACGTTGTGCCGTGGAGAGGACTTCGTGCTCGATGACAAATCATTCTGCTGTCAGGGATGCCGCACGGTGTTCGAGATACTTTCAGAGAATGGTCTGACAGATTTCTATAAACTCAGTGCTACGGCAGGTGTTCGCATCACGGCGGCAAACATAAGAGATCGCTACAAGTTCCTCGATGAACCAGCAGTGCGCGGGAAGTTGGTGGATTTCTCCGATGCAAAACTGACGCGCGTCACGTTTCACATCTCCTCCATCCATTGTATCGCGTGTGTATGGCTGCTGGAGAATCTGTTTCAACTCAAGCCCGGCATCGGTCAGACGCAGGTCAATTTTCCCCTTAAAGAAGTCGCTCTCTCATTCGATTCTGCGCAGGTCAAACTCAGTGAAGTCGTCACGTTGCTGGCGTCGCTCGGATATGAGCCGGAACTAAAACTGTCCGCACTTGAGGACAAACCGGAGAGTACGGCGACGCGGCGGTTGTGGATTCAACTCGCGCTCGCAGGTTTCGCGTTCGGCAACATCATGCTGTTCAGCATCTCGGCGTATCTGGGGCTGGATGCGTTCGCCGGGCCGGGGTTTCGCAAGATGGTCGGGGCGATCAGCTTCCTGCTTGCCTTGCCGGTGGTGACGTATAGCGCGCTGGAGTATTGGAAAGCCGCGTGGACCAGTCTGCAAAAAAAACTCCTGAACATTGATGTGCCGATTGCCGTTGGAGTCGCAGCGATCTTCATTCAAAGCACGTACGAGGTGTTCTCCGGTCATGGTGATGGATATTTTGATTCGTTGTGCGGACTGATTTTCTTTCTGCTCTGCGGGAAAATGTTCCAGCAAAAAACCTATGATCGGCTGGCGTTTGATCGGGATTATAAATCGTTCTTCCCGTTATCCGTGACACGGGAAAGGGCGGAGGCCAGAAATCAGAAGCCGGAAGCCAGAGAGGAGCAAGTCTCCCTCTCCCAACTCGCCGTCGGAGATCGCCTCATCATCCGCAACGGTGAATTGATTCCGGCGGATTCAAAACTTTTCAATGGCCCGGCGTTAATTGATTACAGCTTTGTCACTGGAGAATCCGAGCCAGTGGCAAAGAAGGCAGACGATTACCTCTATGCCGGCGGGCGGCAGATGGGAGGCGCGATTGAAATCATCATGGTGAAGGCGGTGTCGCAGAGCTATCTGACATCACTGTGGAATCAGGATGCGTTTCGCAAGGAGAAGGGAGAGTTGCTCAATCAGATCACCAACGCCTACAGCCAGCGATTCACAAAAATCGTCATGGTTGTCGCAGTGGGCGCGGCGTTGTTCTGGGCGTTTGTGGATACTGCGCTGGCGGTGAAGTCGTTCACATCGGTGCTAATCGTGGCGTGTCCATGTGCGCTGGCACTGGCGGCGCCGTTTGCGTTGGGCACAGCGCAGCGTGTGTTGTCGCGAAGGAATGTCTATCTCAAGAATCCGTATGTGATCGAGACGCTGGCGAAGGTGGATTCCGTGGTCTTCGACAAAACGGGAACGCTCACAGCGGCAGGCGCGGGAAGCGTGACATGGCAGGGAGTGTTATTGAGCGAAGCAGAAGAACGCTGGCTGTTTTCCATGACGCGGCACTCCACACATCCACTCGCGGTGCGGATTGGCGAGGCGATCAAACAGGATTATTTCCCAGAAACAGTGCGTTCATTCCTTGAGACATCGGGTTGCGGTATGGAGTGCAGTGTCGCAGGCCATGAGATTTGGATGGGATCGGCGGCGTGGCTTGCGACACGAAACATTGCTGCGCCGACGGCAGAAGGGAGCGTCGTTCACGTGGCGATTGACGGAAAATATCGCGGCCATTTCGCGCTAACGAGCGCGGTGCGCTCGGAAACAAACCTTCTCGTGGCGGGATTACGTGGGCGCGTGAGCGTTTCGCTTTTGAGCGGCGACAATGAGAACGAGCGCGAACGGTTCGCATCATTGCTTGGGCCGGAAGCGGAACTGCGTTTCAACCAAAGCCCGGTCGCAAAACTTACTTTCATCAAATGCCGTCAGGCTGCGGGCAAAACCGTGATGATGGTTGGCGATGGTTTGAATGACGCGGGGGCGTTGCGTCAGGCAGATGTGGGCGTGGCCGTGGTGGAAAACGTCAGCGCGTTTTCGCCGGCGAGCGATGTGATCATGGCGGCGAACATGGTGACGCGAATGGCGGAAGTGTTGCGCTATTCAAAGCAATCGTTGCGCGTGGTGCGGACGGCGTTCTGGATTTCTGCGGCATACAATTTAGTGGGCGTGGCGATTGCCGCGAGCGGGAAACTCTCGCCGGTGGTCTGCGCGATCCTGATGCCGGTGAGTTCGGTGACGGTCGTGGCGTTCGCGTGCGGCGCGGCGACGTGGTTTGGAAGAAAGCTTCCGAGTCAGTCTGGTAAACAAGGAGCAAGGAATGAGAAGGCTTGGACAAGCCGTGTGTGGTCGTGAACGGCGCTTTGGCTGTTGAATACTCAGCATGATGACTATGAAATCACAAACCATAACAACATTAGCCGTCGCGATCGCGGCGGGAATCTCTGTTCAGAACACATTCGCAGTTGATCAAAAGGCCGATTGGAAATCGGGGCTGATCTCGCCTGTGGCAAATCCGATCTATTTTGAAGACGCCCGCATCACGAGCGAAGTGCGCCCGATCTTCATGAACCATTGGTTGCCGGACACGTTCAAGTTTGCGGGTGGTAGTGCGCCATTGGGCGGTGAAGTCCGTGTCTATGCGTTGCAAATCCGATACGCGATCAATGAACGTCTGGCGTTCATCGCCACCAAAGATGGCTACATCGAATTCAAACCCAACCACACGTTGACCGAGCAATATGGCTGGGCGGACTTGGCTGCGGGTTTCAAATATGCCTTGGTGGATGACGCGGAGAAGCAATTGCTCATCACGCCCGGGCTCACCATCACGTTACCCACGGGCGACAAAGATGTTTTCCAAGGTGACGGTTCTGGC
>JANPGI010000458.1:0-5146 GCA_031423875.1 Verrucomicrobiota bacterium
CACGAAGGGTCACCCGGTTCTCCTGAACCGCGCTCCGACGTTGCATCGTTTATCTGTGCAGGCGTTCGAGCCGATGTTGATCGAAGGCGAAGCGATTCGCATTCATCCGTTGGTTTGTACCGCTTACAACGCGGACTTCGACGGCGATCAAATGGCTGTCCACGTTCCGCTCTCGGTCGAAGCGCAGATGGAAGCTCGTCTCCTCATGATGGCGACGAACAACATCTTCTCGCCCTCATCCGGCAAGCCGATCATCACGCCCACGCAGGACATCACGCTGGGTTGTTATTATCTCACCGCCGAGCCGCGCAAAGCGTTGCCCGCTGACCTCAAGGAACTGCCGTTGTTTGGATCGAAGTCGGAAGTCGTGTTTGCGTATGACGACGGTGCAATCAAAACGCACGATCGTATTCGTTACGCGAATCCTGACATCGGTCGCAAGACTGTGTATGGCGATCTGACCAGCAAGGTTGTTGTCACGACTGTTGGTCGTGTCATCTTCAGCGAAATCTGGCCCGACGAACTTGGTTTGTTCAACAAGGCTGCTGGTAAAACCCAGCTCGGCGATCTCATCTGGCGCTGTTACAAGAACTGCGGCCATGAGAAAACCGTCATCATGCTCGACAAGCTCAAGGAATTGGGCTTCCGCGAAGCGACGAAGTCAGGTTGCTCCATCGGCATTGACGACATGATCATTCCCAAGGAGAAGGGTCAGGAAATCGCGCTCGCCTTTGAGCAGATCAAGGAAGTCGAGAAGCAACATCGCAAGGGCATCATCACGTCCGGCGAGCGTTACAATAAGATCATTGATATCTGGACGCACGCGACCGACATGATTTCAAACGTCATGTTCAAGACGCTGGAAGCCAACCAGGGCAAGGATGAGTTCAACCCAGTTTATCTGATGGTGGACTCCGGTGCTCGTGGTAACCGCCAACAGGTTCGTCAGCTCGCAGGTGTTCGCGGCCTCATGGCGAAACCGTCCGGCGACATCATCGAGAAGCCGATTCTCGCGAACTTCCGTGAAGGTCTGACCGTGTTGGAATACTTCATCTCAACTCACGGTGCGCGTAAAGGTCTCGCCGATACCGCGCTCAAGACGGCTGACTCGGGTTACATGACTCGTAAGCTGGTTGACGTGGCTCAAGACGTGATCATCCGCGAGGCGGATTGCGGTACGACCAACGGCATCTGGGTGCAGGCGATTTACGAAGGCGAAGATGAAGTCGTCAAAGTGGGCGATCGCGTTGATGGTCGCTGCTCATGCGAAGACATTCACGATCCTTCCAACCCGAAGGCATTCATCATCCGCGCGAACGAAGAGTTCGACGAGCTCAAATCCAAGGCTCTCAATGCTTCTGGCATTGAGAAGGTCAAGATTCGTTCCGTGCTGACGTGCGAAAGCAAACAGGGTTGCTGCGCAGTTTGCTACGGTCGCAATCTGGCCACTGGCGGCTCGGTCAAGCTCGGTGAAGCCGTCGGCATCATCGCGGCTCAGTCCATCGGTGAACCTGGAACGCAGCTCACCATGCGTACGTTCCACATCGGCGGTACCGCGGCGGCGCAATTCAAGATTCCGCAGATCAAGGCGAAATTTGACGGCACGATCCGTTACAACGACCTGCGTCTCGTGAAGCTGGAAGACGGCAGCAACATCGTTCTGAACAAAAATGGTAACGTCTCCATTCATGCGGATGACGGTCGCGAATTGGAAAACCACACCGTAGTCATCGGCGCGGTCATCACCGTGTCCGAGAACGGCAAGGTCAAGAAGGGTGAAACCTTCATCCAATGGGATCCGTATAACGTGCCGATTCTCTCCGAGAAAGCCGGTCATGTGAAGTTCCACGACATCATCGAAGGCGTGACGATGAAACAGGAAGTGGACGATGCGACCCAGCAGGAAGCCATGGTCATCATTGACCACAAAGAAGATTTGCACCCGCAGATCATCATCAGCGATGACAAGGGCGAACCCATCGCGAGCTATCCAATTCCGTCCGGCGCGCACATCGTTGTGAACTCCGGCGACAAGATCGTCGCAGGAACATTGATGGCTAAAACGCCGCGTAAGCAATCGAAGACGAAGGACATCACCGGCGGTCTGCCGCGTGTGGCTGAGTTGTTTGAAGCACGTCGTCCGAAAGACGCGTCTGAAATCTCGAAGATTGACGGCGCCGTGGACTTCGGTGCGAGTGTGCGCGGCAAACGTTGCATTCTCATCAAGGACCCGGTGACGCAACTCGAAGAGGAGCATCTTATCGCCATCGGCAAACACGTCATCGTGTTCAAGGGCGACTTCGTGAAGAAAGGTCAGCAGTTGACCGAAGGTCCGATGGACCCGCACGAAATCCTCGACGTCTGCGGCCCGCAGGAATTGCAGGAACACTTGGTCAACGAAGTGCAGGAAGTTTATCGTCTGCAAGGTGTGACGATCAACGACAAGCACATCGAGATCATTGTGCGCCAGATGCTCCGCAAGGTTCGCATCACCGAACCCGGCGACACCCAGTTCCTCTGGGGCGAACAAGTCGAGAAGCTTGAGTTCGAAGGCGAGAACGAGCGCGTCGAGAAGATGGGTGGCAAACCCGCCGAAGCTTCTCCTGTGTTGCTCGGCATCACGAAAGCCTCGCTGGAAACGGAATCGTTCCTCAGCGCTGCGAGCTTCCAGGACACCACGCGTGTCCTCACCGAAGCCGCCACGCGCTCGAAGATTGATTCGCTCCGTGGTTTCAAGGAGAACGTCATCATGGGTCACATCATCCCCGCAGGAACGGGCTTCGATCATTACCGCAAGGTGGAGATCACTCCACTTGTGGAGATCAGTGAAGAAGAGCCGGTGGCTGAAGAATCCGACGAGGAAGCCAATCCGCTTATGGCGTGATCACGTAGTTGAAATTCATTCAAGGCGCTTCAGGCAACTGAAGCGCCTTTTTATATAGACAGGTAGGTAATAATTGCCGGGTGGTCTGAACCGAGGCAGAAACTCCGGTTGGTGATGAACGGGATAGGGCTGAAGCAGGCGACTGGTTTGGAAGCTGCTGAATACAGTTCGCATGAACCGAAGGAACCAGACGTATGCCCATTTTCCGAACACGGTCTCCCGACGCTTGTTTTTGACTTCGCCTCGGAGACGCGGAACCATTGCAATTTTGGGGGCATTGTTGTGTGTTTCGAATGTGTTGCATCCCCTTTGTGCGGTCGAATCCGTCCAGTCTGGCTCGCCGACCAATGTCATGGATATGAGTTTGGAACAGCTTTTGAACGTGAACGTGGACAAAGTTTATGGCGCGTCAAAGTATGAGCAAAAAGTTTCTCAAGCACCCTCGTCAGTGAGTTTGGTCACGCGCGATGAGATAGAGAAACAGGGGTATCGCACATTGGCAGATGTGTTGCGTGGGGTGAATGGTGTGTACGTCTCTGATGATCGCAATTATTCCTACATCGGAATACGTGGGTTTAATCGCCCGGGAGATTATAACTCCCGTGTGTTGATGTTGGTGAATGGTCATCGTATCAACGACAACGTCTATGGCCAGGCTCTGGTGGGTACGGAGGGGTTTCTGGATGTGGACGTGATTGAGCGCGTCGAGGTGGTTCGCGGGCCGAGTTCATCCATCTATGGCAACAATGCGTTCTTCGGAGTGGTCAATGTGATCACGCGCCAGGGCAGGGATATGAATGGTGCGGAGATCACCGGTGTGGTCGGCGGGAATGACACTTTCAAAGGTTCGCTGTCGTATGGCAAACAATTCGCGAGCGGCTTGGAAGTGTTGCTCTCCGGTTCCGCTTATACGTCAGGTGGTGAGCGGAGCATTTACTTCCCTGAGTTTGATTCGCCCGCAGAAAACAATGGCGTGGCTTGGAAGTCAGATGATGACAGTGCGTATAATTTCTTCGGGTCAGCCGCCTATTCGGGATTCACACTGAGCGGCGGGGTGAATTGGCGTGATAAGACGATCCCAACGGCTTCGTTCGAGACGGAATTCAATGACGGTGGCGAGAAGACGATAGACAGCCGCGCGTATCTTGATTTGAAATATGACCGTGAAGTCACGGACACCGTGACGTTCGTCGGACACGTTGCTTATGATTATTCGTGGTATGAAGGCGATTATCCTTACGGCGCCGGGTTGGGGCGCGTATTGAATAAAGATAAGGCCTTTGGTGAATGGGCGAGCGCAGACTGGCAGGTCAACTGGCATCTGGCGGATCAGCACACGATTATTGTAGGGGGTGATTATCGCGAAAATATCACCATGCATCAGGAAAATTACGATACAGATCCGTTCGCAGAATATCTCAACGACGAACGGAGCGGACGAGAAATGGGCGTGTTTGCACAGGCGGAGTTGAGTCTGTTGACGAATCTGGTGTTGAACGTGGGCGGACGTTTCGATCATTACAGCACGTTTGGGGAGACTGTGAATCCGCGTGTAGGATTGATCTACACGCCGTTTGCGGCGACGGCGATCAAGGCGCTTTTCGGGAGTGCGTATCGCGCGCCGAACGCTTACGAGCTTTATTACAGTTACCCCGGCCAGTCCAAAGCTAACCCCGGCTTGAAGCCCGAAGAGATCAAAACTTACGAATTAGTCTGGGAGCAGGGTTTGCCAGCAAATCTGCGCTTTAGTCTGGCGGGTTATTACTACGAGATCAAAAATCTTACATCACAGAATGTGGATCCCGGCGACGGATTGCTGGTGTTCGCGAACACGGAAAAAGCAAATGCGCGTGGCGTGGAGTTCTCATTGGAGGGTCGCTACGAATCCGGGCTGATGGTGCGGTTGAGCTGCGCTGTCCAGAGGACGGAGGATGAGTTGACGCAGACTGATCTCAGCAACTCTCCCCGCGAGATGGCGAAGTTGAATGTGATCGCACCGCTCTGGGAAGACAAGCTGTTCGCGGGAGTTGATCTTCAATATTACGGGGCGGTGGATACGGTGTCGTTAGCACGGGGTGACGATATCTTCAACGTCAACGCCACGCTGACCAGTCGTCCCATCGGACACAATCTGGAAATATCAGCCAGTATCCACAACCTGTTTGATTCTACGGATGGTTTCTCTGCGTCGTCCGAACACATCAATAGCGTTGGCTCACAACTGGCCACCCTGCCGCGCGAGGGCAGATCGTTCCGATTGAA
>JANPGI010000459.1:0-12785 GCA_031423875.1 Verrucomicrobiota bacterium
TCAATTCGCCCGCAACAATGTGGAAGTTATCGGCTTGGATATCGATGGGTTCAAAGTCTCCTCCATTAACGGAGGGAAAAGTTACATCGAACACATTGACAGCGGTTCGATCCGTGAGGCGGTGCAATCAGGACGTTTGACCGC
This sequence comes from Verrucomicrobiota bacterium, assembly GCA_031423875.1. Lineage (GTDB taxonomy): Bacteria > Verrucomicrobiota > Verrucomicrobiia > Limisphaerales > JADLHS01 > JADLHS01. Next base: position 145 of record JANPGI010000459.1, read on the forward strand.
ATCTGCGGATTTTGGGCATGTCAAGGAAGTCGAAGCCATCATCATCTGTGTGCCGACGCCGTTGAACAAAAATCGCGAGCCGGACATCTCCTACATCATCAAGACAGGCGAAGCCATCGCGCGCCATCTGCAAAAGGGCGCGCTCGTCGTTTTGGAATCCACGACCTATCCCGGCACGACCGACACCGATCTGCGCGAGGTTCTCGAAGCGGGATCAAAGCTCAAGGCGGGAACAGATTTTCATCTCGCGTTTTCTCCTGAACGCGAAGACCCCGGCAATCCCGACAGCAAGGTGGCAAAGATTCCCAAAGTCATCGGCGGTTTCACCCCGGCTTGCCTCGAGAAAACCAGGGCGCTTTACTCGAAAGCCATCCAGACGCTTGTGCCGGTTTCCTCCTGTCGCGCGGCGGAAGCCACCAAGCTGCTCGAAAACATTTTCCGCAGCGTTAACATCGCGTTGGTCAACGAACTCAAGATGGTCTATGGCGCGATGGACATAGATGTTTGGGAAGTCATCAATGCTGCCAAGACTAAGCCGTTCGGTTTCATGGCGTTCTATCCCGGCCCCGGTCTCGGCGGGCATTGCATTCCGATTGATCCGTTTTATCTGACGTGGAAAGCGCGCGAGTACGGCCAGAACACCCGCTTCATCGAACTGGCTGGTGAAGTGAACACCTCCATGCCGCAGTTCGTGATCCATCGCGTGGCCGATGCGTTGAACGCGCGTCAAAAATCTTTGAAAGGCAGCCGCGTTCTCATCCTCGGCCTCGCTTACAAAGCCAACGTGGATGACGACCGCGAATCACCGAGTTACACGTTGCTCGACATGCTCAAGCGTCAAGGCGCGCACGCGGCTTATTACGATCCGCATGTCCCGGTCATCCGTCCCACACGCGAACATCCGCACTGGGCAGGCACGCGTTCCGTTCCGTGGAATAAGGAGACGATCTCCGGCTTCGACATGGTGCTGATCTCCACGGCGCACAAGGCTGTGAACTATCAGGAACTTGCCGATTGGTCGCAAGGCATCGTGGACACACGCAACGCGATGGCCGGGAGCAAGGTTGATCCCAGCAAGTATTGGAAGGCATGATTCAGGGTAGGGCTTGTCACTCCGTGCGAGCCGTGCTTTGCAAACCAATAGGTGACGCGCCCTGCCTCCAGTAGAAGTTAAATCGTATATTCAAATGTCTGCCTACAACGAACTCTGTTCTGACCTTCAGGCCACCCCGCGCACCTGGCTCATCACAGGCGTGGCGGGATTCATCGGGTCGAACTTGCTGGAGAAATTGCTCAAGCTGGATCAGCGCGTCGTGGGATTGGATAACTACGCCACGGGCCGCAGTGATAACTTCAAACAAGTCCAGGCGCTAGTCAGTGCGGAGCAGTGGACGCGATTCCGTTTCATCGAAGGCAGCATCGAAGACGCAGGGACGTGTCAGCGTGCTTGTGAGGGGATTGATCTGGTGTTGCACCAAGCTGCGCTGGGTTCAGTGCCGCGTTCCATGGAAGCTCCGTTGCTTTGCCATGCGGCGAACGTCACCGGGTTCATCAACATGCTTGATGCTGCGCGTCTCGCGAAGGTGAAGCGTTTCGTCTATGCCTCCAGCAGCGCTGTCTATGGCGATCATCCCGGTTTGCCGAAAGTGGAAGCCGAGATCGGTCTGCCGCTCTCGCCCTACGCCGCAAGCAAACGCATCAATGAAGTCTATGCGGATTCGTTCGCGCTCGCGTACGGCTTTCAAAGCATCGGCCTACGTTACTTCAACGTGTTCGGCCCGCGCCAAGACCCGAACGGTGCTTACGCGGCCGTGATCCCCAAATGGCTGGATGCCATGCTTCGCAACGAGCGCATCCAGATCAACGGCGACGGCGAGACGAGCCGCGACTTTTGCTTTGTGGACAACATCGTTCAGGCGAATCTTCTGGCCGCGACCACGCAGAACACCGGCGCGACGAATCAGGCATACAACATCGCTGTCGGTGAGCGCACCACGCTGAACGAACTGTTCCAGATACTTCAGGACGGACTTCGTAAACTGAAACCATCATTGCCGCAGCAGAAGCCCCACTACGGCCCGGAGCGGGCAGGGGATGTCCGCCATTCCCATGCTGACATCAGCAAGGCAAGGCGGTTGCTCGGCTACGAACCTGCGTTGCGTGTCGGCGAAGGTTTGAATCTGGCGATGGATTGGTACTGCGCCAATACGCGGTGATTTGCTGGCTCAACTTCCCGAAAAACTTCTCGCCCGCTCTTGTTTCATCCGTTTAACTGGTCATAGACCAAACGACTCGGTGCGACATCGAATCAATCAAACATCAGACAAGTTTTTCGATTCACGCTGTTGCCGTTTCAGGATTAACACTCAGTCATGATGTGGACGGAACAAATTCAGTCGGTGGACGCGCTGCCTGCGCTGGCGTGCGCGGCGGGTTCGTATGCGCTCGGCTGTTTTGCCACGGGTTATTATCTCGTCCGCATCCGCACGGGACGCGACATCCGGGAGATCGAGAGCAGAAACATCGGCGCACGCAATGTGGGGCGCGTTCTCGGCAGAAGCGGATTCATCCTCACCACCCTCGGCGATGCTGCGAAAGGCGCGCTCGCAGTCGGTGCGACGAAGTATTTCACCGGCAGCAGCCTGCTCGCTGCGCTAGCCGTGTTGTTTGTGGTGATCGGACATATCTGGCCGGTGACGTTGAACTGGCGCGGTGGCAAGGGGGTGGTGACTTCCGGCGGCGCGATGCTGGTTTTTGATTATCGGATCGCATTGGTGTACGGCGCAGTTGTCGCGGTTGGTTTTGCGATCACGCGCCGGACGACGATGCCGGGGTTGGTGGCGTATCTGGCTGTGCCGTTCACAAGTCACGTGCTGCATCATACGCCTGTTGAAACGGTGGTCGTGACGATCCTCACGGTGCTGATCCTGTTCGCGCATCGGCAAAATTTCATCGAACAATTTTCCTCGCTCGCGATCCGTCGCGGGATGTCAGACAAGCCAAATCATACGAAACCATGAGCAAGCCTCGTTCGCCACTCGTGTTCAAGTTCGCTTCCGAAGACTGGGAGTTTGAACTGATCCATCGCCTGAACTACCGCACGTTTGTGGAGGAGATCCCGCAGCACAAAGCCTCGCCCACGCATCGGTTGGTGGACAAATTCCACGCGGAGAACACTTACCTCATCTGTCTCAACGGCCAGAAACTAGTCGGCATGTTGGCAGCGCGCGGCAATCGTCCGTTCTCGCTCGATCAAAAAGTTCCCGACCTCGACACGCACCTGCCCAAGGGGCGCACCGTTTGCGAAATCCGTCTGCTTGCGATTGATAAATCCTTCCGAGGGTCGCGTGGCGGTCAGATCCTCTCCGGCCTGCTCGCGTTGCTCTGGCAGCACGGCGTGGAACGCGGCTACGACCTCGCGATCATCTCCGGCACGATGCGGCAGTTGCGCCTCTATCAACATCTCGGCTTCGTGCCGTTCGGTCCGGTCGTCGGCACGGGTGACGCGCAATTCCAACCCATGTATGTGACGCTGGAGACCTTCGAGGTGACAGCGCGCGAGTTTCTCCGTTCCGCTCCCGCGAAGTCTTTTCAGCCCAGCGCGGTCAACTTTCTCCCCGGCCCCGTCACGGTTCGCCGCGAAGTGCGCCGTGCCTTTGAACAAGCACCCGAATCGCACCGCGCAGATAGCTTCAAGACAGACTTCCAGCAGACGAAGGAACTTCTCTGCAAGCTCGTGCACGCTGCGAGTGTCGAGTTGCTCTTCGGTTCCGGCACGCTCGCCAACGATGTCGTGGGCGCGCAACTCTCGTTATTGCGGGGCAGGGGACTTGTGTTGAGCAACGGTGAATTTGGTGAACGCCTCGCGGATCAGGCGCGACGGTTCAAGTTGGACTTCGAGCATGTGCGCGCTGATTGGGGCGCGACGTTGGACATGAATCTTCTGCGCGAGAAGCTTTCCGTTGCGGATGCGCCAGCGTGGATTTGGTGCGCGCAGTGCGAAACTTCCACCGGTGTGATGAATGACATCGAAGCGTTGAAACAACTGTGTGCCGGACACGGAGTGAAACTTTGCCTCGACAGCATCAGCAGTGTGGGCACGACGCCGGTGGATCTTGCTGGAGTTTATCTTGCGTCATGTGCCAGCGGCAAGGGACTGCGTTCGTATCCCGGCGTCTCGATGGTGTTCTATAATCATCAGGTTCTGCCAGCCGATGATCAACTCCCGCGCTACTTCGATCTTGGCTACTACGCGCAACAGGAAGGCATCCCGTTCACGTTTTCATCGAATCTTCTGCACGCGCTTCACGCTGCGGTGCAGGGCGTGAATTGGGAGAAGCGATTCGCCGAACTTTCGGAAACCTCAGCATGGCTTCGCGCGAAGTTGATCGAATCCGGGTTTGAGCTGGTTGGCGGCAACGCTCGCACTTCGCCCGCCGTCATCACCCTTGCGCTGCCGGAGGCATTGAACTCAATCACCGTTGGCAACTTGCTCAAAGAATCCGGCTTCCTGCTCAGTTACAACAGCGAGTATCTACGCGGAAAAAACTGGATACAGATCTGTCTCATGGGCGAGATCGCGCGGGAAAAAGTGGTGGCGTTGACCGGCGCGTTGAACAGGATTTGTTTCAAGCCGACTTCGCTGCAACCCGCCACACAGGAGTGATTGTTCACTCGATTTTTTTCGTCAGCCACTCCGCCGCAACCAACGCCTTGTAGCCGCCGATCAGCGATGCGACGTTGGTGTAACCCATCTTCTGCGCGGCATCACACGAGAGAGCAGAGCGGAATCCACCGCCGCAATACATGATGATCTCCGCGTTCTTGTCGGGATAAAGTTTCTCCAGATCGCGCTCAATGATTCCCTTACCGAGATGTACGGCTTGTGCTGCGTGACCTGCGTTCCACTCGTGATCCTCGCGCACGTCCAAGAGAATAACCTTGGGATTGATGTCTAGCCGGGCGCGGGCTTCCGCAACGCTGACTTCTGTGACGCGTTTCTTGGCGTCGTTGACCAAGGCGAGAAATCCGGGTGAATGATCCATGTGCAAAATTAAACTCGATGAATGATGCATCAAAGCAATTTGTTCCGAGCGGTATGCGCTATCGAAACGCCTGTGATAGGAACGATGTTTAGAAAAACAGACGACATTGTGGAATTACATTCTTGCGTTGAAGGTTTCATCCGGCATTATATCGCTCCTCTGGATCGCGGGGTGGAGCAGCCCGGTAGCTCGTCAGGCTCATAACCTGAAGGTCCTAGGTTCAAATCCTAGCCCCGCAACCAATTCTAGCCCCGCAAGTGCGGGGCTTTTTAATTTGTTTAGTGAGCGTCAATGTGATGGCGCGATCAAACTCGAATCGTAGCGCCTCTCTCGACCAATCCCGCATTCTCAATCGAAGCTCAGCGAAATATATTTCTGACCCTTGTCTTGATCGCCACTCTCGCCGTGCTTCTCTGAAAATTCCTTTTCGACCTTGAACGCGCTTTGTCGTTGGCTCGGCTCGATCGGTAACACGACGACCATCGAAGCGCTGACGTTTGCGCCGCCCAACTTTTCGATGCCTGTGATATAGACCTTGGGGCATCCGGCTTTGTAAAAGCTTTCCATCAGCGCGACGATTTCCTCTCTGTCACCCTCAAAAATGGCGTTGGCGGGAACTTTCAGCCACGCGCGGGCTTCAGTTGCATCGTCGCCCTTGATCTCTTCTTCGGCGATTTTGTCTAACTCTTTATAGTCAACGGCATCGCCGTGGGTGGTCGTTTGACTGCCTGCTCCGGTGATCTTATTCCATCCCCAATCTAGCACGTCGCCCACGAGCGACTTGCGCGCGGATTTGATATACGAGCCACCGATGGCCAGACCGATGAGAAGGATGATCACCCCCCACATTTTCCAACCGAGTTTGACTTCACGCACGCCGCCCTCGCTGTTGTCGTCTTCGGTTTCCTTACCCTGGATGTCTTCTTCGTCTTCAGAGGCAGGCACGGCTTGGGGTGAAGGCGGGCGATTGATGCTCAATCCCGCCGGACGCATCGGCGCAGGGGGTGGTATGTATGCCGGTGCAGGTGCGGATGCTACAATGGACAGTGGCGCAGGCGCGTTTGCAACGGGTGCGGACGCGAGAAGTTGTTGTAGGAGGACGTTGGCGCGAGGCGTGCCGTCGAACCCACACACGGGGCACTTCACGGCAAAGGGTATTTGCCCATTGATCGGTTCGACATCGAATTTGAATTTCTGACCGCAATCGCACTGAATTTTGATTTCCATAATCGCTGCTTGGGTTGGAGGGAAACTAGGGAGGCGATGCGTGCGAATCAATCCTGGAATAGGCAGTGGACGCGATTGAGGTGTGATTATAGTCAGGGAGGCTGTGCTTAAAGAAGTAATCATCCTCGTCCTTGTCCTCGAAATTAAACCACAAAACCGAGAACGACGACGATGACGATTCTTTACCCTCACCCGGTTATAATTACACTCCAGCCACATCCGAATCCACTTGTTCGCTTGGCATCTGTCTGCCCGTTGTTCAAAGTCTGTGCGTGCGAGAAGTTGTCATCCATTCTGACGGCGCGTGTCATGGGAATCCAGGCCCTGGAGGCTGGGCTGCCGTGCTTGTTTGCGGGTCGCAACGCCGCGAGATCAGTGGCGGCGTTCCCGCCACCACGAACAACCGCATGGAACTCATGGCTGCCATCGAATCCTTTTCCGCGCTTAACCAACCTTGCAAGGTGGAGTTCCACACGGATTCAAACTATCTGCGCGACGGCATCACGAAATGGTTGCACGGCTGGAAGCGGAATGGTTGGCGCACCAAAACCAAAACTCCTGTGAAGAACGAAGACCTGTGGCGACGACTGGATGCTGCGGTGACGCGCCATGAGATAAAATGGCATTGGGTGAAAGGCCACGCAGGCGATGCAGGCAACGAACGTTGCGATGAACTCGCCACTGCCGCGATCTTTGAGTTGAAGAATAAATATTCCCGCGAACAGCTCGCGACGTGTCTTCGTGAGTTCAACGAAAGTCAGAAGGCGACTGCTGCTGCGGAACTGTTGCCGTTGGGGTGAGGGCGAGCGTCATCACTAAAATATTTTATTTCTGGAAAACAATCGCTCCGCACTCAAATGAAAATCCGACACATCCAATTCTTCCGCGCTGTCTCGCCGCTCTCGCGTCCCATCGCTGACAGCACGCACTCCATTCCTGAGATCGCTTTCATCGTCACGCGCATCACGCTGGATTCCGGCGTGACGGGCGAGGCTTACTTGCTGGCGTTCCATTATTCGCAACAAGCCATCGCAGGCGCGCTCCACGACATCGCGCCGATGGCGATGGGTTGGGACGTGAATCAAACCGAGGCGTTCATTCAGCATTACGAAAAGGAGTCGGAGTATTTCGGCAACAAAGGTATTCACCGCTGGGCGCTCGGCTCGATCAACATCGCCATGTGGGATGCGCGTGCAAAATCCCTTGGCGTGCCCGTCTGGAAAATGTTCGACACGCATTACACGCGCGTGCCTCTCTACGGCAGCGGCGGCTGGCTCTCGTATTCCATTCCTGAACTGCTCGATGAGGTCACGCGCTACGTAAAACGCGGCTTTCGCGCCGTGAAGATCAAAGTCGGTTCACCGGATTTACAGAACGACATCGAGCGACTCACCCGCGTCCGCGAAGCCGTCGGCCCACACATCCAGATCATGATGGATGCCAACCAAGGCATGAACCTCGCCACGGCATCGCAACTCTCATCCGCCGTGCGTGGATTGGAGATCACCTGGTTTGAAGAGCCGTTGCCGAACACGGATTTCGCTGGCTACGCGCAGTTGCGTCGCGTCGCCGGAATTTCCCTCGCGATGGGTGAACGCGAATTTGATCTCGTTGCCCTGCGTGAATTGATCGCACGCGACGCCCTCGATCTCTGGCAACCGGACATCTTGCGCCTCGGCAGCGTGGAAGCCTGGCGCGCGTCTGCGGCATTGGCAGAGGCGCATCGCATCCCCGTCCTGCCGCACTACTACAAGGAATACGACGTGCCGTTGCTCATGACGATTCCCAACGCCCACGGCTCGGAATCGTTCGATTGGGTGGACGATCTCATCACGCATCCGATTCGCATGAAAGACGGTTTCGCCTATCCCAACGACGGTGCAGGTTGGGGGTTTGGTTTCAAGGACGAGCGGTTGAAGGAGCTTAAATAGTGACCTTGTCGGGCCAGAAGCGCTTTTGACATTCGAGTGTTCGACTTTTAACCTGCGCGCATGGACTCACTCCACGCGCCGTGGCGCATCGAATACATTCTCGCGCCCAAGCCTCAGCTTTCAGAGAGCTTGTTCCAGAGCATTGCGCAATCCAGCGATGATGTGGGCAACTTCGTCATCGCGCGCGACCGGACGTGCTACGCATTGCTGAATCGTTATCCCTACACGGGCGGACATCTGATGGTCGTGCCTTACAAACAATCGCCAGACCTCGACGGTCTCACGGATGAAGAGGTGTCGGACTTGTGGAAGCTCGTGCGGCGGTGCATCACAGTTCTCAAACGCGAGATGAAGCCGGAAGGATTCAACGTTGGGATCAACCTCGGTAAGGTTGCGGGCGCAGGTATCATCGAACATGTCCACATCCACATCGTCCCGCGCTGGAGCGGCGACGTAAATTTCATGGCCGTCATCGCGGACACGAGCGTCGTGCCGCAGGCGTTGACGGAATTGGCGGCAAAACTTCGTGCGGCAATGGTGAATTGATGAGTGTTTTCGCCTTTGCCAAGCCAGTGGTCATCGTTTAGTTTCGTGACATGAGTACCGTGCAAGATATTGAATCAGCGATTCAGCGGCTGGATGATCGCTCGCTGGGGCAGTTGTCTGGATGGTTTGAGGATTTTCTGGCGGAGAAATGGGAGAGCCGTTTCACAAACGATGTCGCGTCTGGCAAGCTGGACAAATTGGGCGAGGTCGCTGATCGAGCGTTTGATCAGGGCAAGTGTCGCCCGCTATGACCCATTTCACCACGCCGGAATTCTGGGAACACTTCAACCACTTGCCTGAAGATATTCAGCGGCTGGCAAAAAAAGACTTCGAGTTGCTTAAGCAAAATCCCCGGCATCCTTCGCTGCGTTTGAAAAAGGCGGGCAACTTCTGGACGGTGCGTGTCGGCATTCATTATCGGGCAGTTGCCAAGGAACGTGCGGAAGGTTTGAATTGGTTTTGGATCGGACACCATTCGGAATACGACCGTCTCTTGTCTTAGAACTCCGGCAAAATAATTTCTCATGCCCACTGAAACACTTCATTTCGATAACGCCCGCATCGCGCAGCAGTTATTCAACAGCGACCCGCACAATCTGGAAGCTCTGGAAAAACAGCTCGGCGTCAAAGCCACCGTGCGCGATGGCTGGATCAAGCTGGACGGTCCAGCGGACGGGCTTGATCGCGCGAAGCAATTGTTCGTGTCGCTTGAAGCGTCGCTCAAGGCTGGATCGCACATCAAAAATCGCGAGTTCACTCACGCGCTGAATGTCGTCAAACACGAGGGTGTTACGACGCTCAAGGACTTGATGAATGACCGCGTGCAGACTCACGAGCGGAAGCCCGGCGTGACTGCGAAGACTGTTGGACAGAAAAAATACGTCGAAGCGATCCGTAAGCATGACATCACGTTCGGCATCGGGCCAGCGGGCACAGGCAAGACTTATCTCGCCGTGGCGATGGCGATCTCAGCACTGCGCGAGGGGAAAGTTTCCCGGATCATTTTGACGCGACCAGCGGTGGAGGCGGGCGAGGCGCTCGGATTTTTACCGGGCGATCTTTACGAAAAGATCATGCCGTATCTGAGGCCGTTGCATGATGCGTTGCAGGACATGTTGCCAGCAGAAGAAATTCAGAAACACACGGAGAAGAACACGATTGAGATCGCGCCACTGGCCTACATGCGCGGTCGGACGTTGAACAACGCGTTCATCATCTTGGACGAAGCACAAAACTCCACGACGGAGCAGATGCTGATGTTTCTCACGCGGCTGGGGCACGGCTCGAAGGCCGTGATCACGGGCGATGAAACACAAGTTGATCTGCCACCACACAAACATTCCGGGTTGCTGGAGGCGCATCGAGTTTTGCATAACGTGGAGGGCATCGCCGTGGTGGAGTTTGACAAACGCGATGTGGTAAGACATCAACTCGTCCAGCGCATCATCGCGGCGTACGAGGAACATCGTGGTAAGCCGAAGCCGGAGTAACGAATGAGTGCTGCGCGAAACGGATTGCACGTCACATTGCTCAACCGCCAACGCACGCGGAAGTTGGACTCGCAGCGACTACGCAAGATCACGCTGGCATTGCTGGGTGAATTGCAGGTCGCGGAGGCGGAACTTGGTGTCACATTCGTCACCGATAAAGAGATGACTCTTGTGAATGAAACCTTTCTTCAGCACAAAGGTTCAACGGATGTCATCACGTTCGATCACACGCCAACTCAAGATTCGCGTCGCAAGTCTGTGGGGGTAGAACACAACTCGCTTCATGGCGAACTCTTCATCTGTGTGGATGAAGCCGTGCGGCAGGCGAAGCGTTTTCGCACGACGTGGCAAGCTGAGTTGACCCGATACATCGTGCATGGCGTTTTGCACCTGCTTGGCCACGATGATCATCGCGCGGCAGACAGGTTGAAAATGAAGCGTGAGGAGAATCGGTTGGTGCGGAAGTTGGCGAGCGTCACCAAGAAATGATTCAATCCGCGACTGGCATCATCTTACGCACGCGTCCGCTCACGGAGACGAGTGTGATCGTGAACTGGCTCACGCCGGATTGCGGGCGCATCAGCACGGTGGCCAAGGGCGCGCGGCGTCCCAAGTCGCCATTCGCGGGGAAGTTGGATTTGTTTTATCTCGCGGACTTCAGTTTCACGCGCAGCCAGCGTTCGGAGTTGCACGCGTTGCGCGAGGTGAAGTTAAAGTCTTTGAACGCAACATTGCGTGATGACATGAGTTGGTTGCAACACGCGGCTTATTGCACCCGACTCATCGAACAGGCGACTGAAACAGACACGCCGCTGCCTGCGATTTATCATCTGTTGTACGGCGTATTGGAAGTGATTCCTCAACATCCGGCGCAACCGCAGACGATCTTTGCCTTTGAACTCAAGTTTCTGCACGAACTCGGCCTTGCGCCTGATCTCGACGAAATCAAACTCACTCCTGGCACTCGGCAAATCGTCGGAGCGTTGACGACACAGGAATGGCCGATAATCGCGCGGCTCAAGTTGAGCCAGGCGCAGGTGACGGAGTTGCGGCGCTTCTTGCATGGCTTCTTGATTTTTCATCTCGGACGAATCCCCAAGGGCAGGCCGGTTTAATTCTGAATGGAGGAAGGGCGGAAAGCATTTCGTCGCCATGCCCAGGTTTGATTAAGGTCGGGTGAGGCTAAGGAACGCCGCCTTCAGGCGGCAGAGTGAGCGACCAGTCACGCGCTGCGGCCTGAAGACGGCGTTCCTGTAACTCCACAGTCCATTTCACCTCACCCGGTTGTTATCACACCCGCCATGCCCCGCGACTGATTTGCACCTTGACGGTCAAATCGTGGTTTCCCTATGATACAACTCAACGGAAACCATGCTGGTTCAACCAGTCGAGAAGTCGGACGAGTTACTCCTCCGGCTTTTTTGTTTCCGCTGAAAACCAATTTGAAGCGCAATGTGCGATCAATCTCCAACAGCTTGTGTCCATCAGCCTATCGCTGGTGAACGCTTGTATTTACGATGAGTTTCGCAGGAAACATCTGTTGGTTCGTCTCAAGCCTATGAGGACAAAACGTCCAATTTGGCGGTCGGTGTGGATGTCGGTGTTGAACGATTATGCCCGTACGCATTTACGAAATCTCGAAGAAGCTGGGTCTGGAAAACAAAGAAGTCCTGACCGCAGCCAAAGCTCTGGGCATTGCCGCCGCTAAAGTCCCGTCCAGCTCGCTCGACAAGATCACCGCCGAATATCTCGAAGAGGAAATCCTCAAGTCGCACCCCGATCTCGCCGCCAAACTCAAGCCCGCCGCACACGCACCTGAACCCAAGCCGGTTCACGTCGAGCAAAAGATCGAGATCATCAAAGCGCCCGAACCGCCTCCGGTCATCGTCGCGCCTGAACCCGAACCCGTGGTGGCCATTGCTGCCGAACCGATTTTTGAGCCTGCGGTTGAATCTGCATCAACGGAGACAGTCGTTGAACTCGCGCCCGCTGAACCACCCGCGCCTGTCGCTCTGCCGAAACCCATCGTTCCGGCCAAGCCACAAGTGGGTGAAAAAGTTGGTTTCATCCAGCTCGCTCCCCGTCCGCAGCCGAAACCTCCCGAAGCGCGTGGAGCAAAACCCGTCGCGCCTCAGACAGGTCGTCCCGCCGCGCCGGGTCAGCAGACGAGTTTCTTGCGACGCGGTGACACGCAGCAGTTCCGTCGCGGCCCAGGTCAAGGCGGACCCGGTGGCCAGCGCCCCGGTGCTCAGGCGTATCGCGGACCCGGCGCGCCGAGTCGCCCGGCTGAACCTGCGAAGCCAGCCGCGCCCAGATTCTCGTTGCCCGCCGACGCGCAAGTCATCGTCATCAAACCGCCCATCGTCGTGCGGGAACTGGCTGACGCGCTCAAGCAAAAGCCG
>JANPGI010000460.1:0-10903 GCA_031423875.1 Verrucomicrobiota bacterium
GTGCGCGGCGGACGTTGGGCCATGATCCGTTCGCGATCCCATTCGGCAGGAACAATAGTCGCCACAGTCCGGGCTTAGTTGTAGAGCGCCAGAAATTGTTTCCGGTATTCTGATTCCTCGCCGGAGGTACGCTGGCGGAGACGCTCGATGGAGACCGCACCGTGTTGAAAACGCCGCTTTGCGAACACCGGCATTTCCAGACCTGTCACCGCCCTCACACCACGAGAAACAATCTCGCCCTTGAGCGCGTAAAGTTTTTCAACAGACATGTCGGTGAGCGTCTCGAATGGAATGCTCTCAGCCACATCAATCACATTGGGCCGCGTGAATGGGCTGAACCCTGCGAAACCGAAATGCCGCGCAGGTGCGTAGGTGCGGAGATAGCTACGGCTCAATCCGCCGCTGTAAGTCAGCGAATGTTTGATACGACCAACGCCCCAGCCTTCCTGATAGAGCATCAGATTGTTCACGACGCTGCGGATGGTCAGCTCGGGATTTTCTTCGATGGGATAATCCTTGAGGTTCTCGTCACCGCCGTCGCCATCCACGAGATGCTTCCAGTCGGGATAGCGCGCACGGATGCCGCGACAGAGCGCCATGCCCATCGAGGCGCATTCGATGTCCAGCGGTTTGTAATCTTCCACGACGCGCAATGTCTCTGCGATGTCCAGTGACGACAAGTCGGCTTCCATGGGTTCGAGAAATAGCGCGAGGCCGAGTTGCTCCAGAAATGTCCGTGCCTGTTGGATGTCTGCACCATTGCCGAGATCCAGCGTGAATGCCTTGAGACGGCTCGGACTCATGCCCAACTGCCGCATGACGTGATACGTCACAAGAAAAACCGCGCCGCTATCAACGCCGCCGGAAAACGCGACGCCGATGGGTTCACTCGAAGGAATCCGTTTCAACCACTTCTCGATTTCTTCCGCCAGCGCGCTGATGTAGCGGCGACCGATGTCGTCGAGATCGGTGGAAAGCGAGTTGCGTTGCGGCGTAAAGTAGCGCGTGTAAGTCGGGTCGGGATCAGGACAACCGATGAGTTGCAACTCCACGATGTAATGCGCTGGCACCATGCGCGTGTAGCTCGGATGAAATTGTCCAGCCAGCCCTTCGGCCTTGAGTTGATTGAAGATCGCATCAATGCGATCCGCCACGATCAACGCCGGGCCAGCGGCGCGCTTCGCCAGAAAGTAGCGCATCGGACGATCCATCGAGCGTGCGAGACAAACGGTCTTGCCGTCGCGCGCGAGCAGAGCGAATGAACCATCAATCTCGCGCACGGCTTCGGCCTTGCCTGAGAGCACGCGTTGTCGCGCCTCCTCCTGCGTCATGTTGTGGATTTGATTCAGGGAAGGGTCGAGCAGGTCAACCACACGTTCGATGTAATTGTGCATAGAATAAAAATGTCAGCGTTGCGGTTCAACGATTGTCGTCAGGCGATCCACGCCAGGTCCGATCAGCATCTGCGTCACGCCGCTCGGCCAAGTAATCTCAAGACTGTCAACTTTGCTGGCCTTACCTAGGCCAATACTGACAGGCAATTCGGACTGCGACAGATAGCTCCGCGTCGGCATGACTTGGCGTGAGAGAGTGCGGCCACCAACGCGGACTTTGATCCACGCGCCGATGCCGTCGCGGTTGCTTTTCGTGCCGGTGAGTTTCAGACGTATCCAATGGTGGTTCAACTTTTGATCGTTCCGCAGAAGCAGTGGTGATCCGCCGATCTGCGTGAGAACAACATCCAGATCACCGTCGCCGTCAATGTCGGCAAAGGCCGAGCCACGTCCGACGATAGGTTTCAGCAGATCGTTGCCGCACTTCTCGGCAGGCACGGTCATGAAGCTTGCACCCTTGCTGCCGCCGCTGTTCCAGAAAAGTTGCGCAGGCTGGCGATATTGCTGGTCGGCCTGGACGCGGTTGATCTCCGGTTCAAGATGTCCATTGGCGGTGAGCACGTCGAGGCGTCCATCGAGGTCGTAATCAAAAAAGAACAGGCCGAACTTCAACAGCTTTTCGCTCGGCTTGCCCAAACCTTCCTTGGTCGCCTCGTCAGCGAAGATCAGCGTGTCGCGTTGCGCAACATAGAGCGCATTCATCTCATTGGCGAAATTGCCGATGGCGATGCCAAGCGTGTCGTCGTTACGGAAGCGCGCGGCGTCTATGCCCATCGCACCGCGCGTCAGACCGTAAGCATCGTAGGCGATGCCGGAACGCGCGCCGATCTCCTTGAACGTACCGTTGCGCTCGTTATGGAATAGAAAGTTTTGCACGGTGTCGTTCGCCACGATCAAATCCATCCAACCATCGCTGTCCACGTCCACGGGTTTTACGGCCAGCGATTTCGCAGTGGGCAAACCGGTGGCGGCATTGGTGAGACGGATGCCGGATTTCGCAGAGACATCGGTGAAGCGCCCGTGGCCGTCGTTGTGATACAGGCGCGGGAATGTGCCGGTAAAATTTCTCGGCGGTCCGTAGGAGCGTCCGATCTTCGGCAGCACAAAACTGGCGGCGCGATCCATCTCAGGCGACCACTGCACATAGTTGCAGACGAAGAGATCGAGTTTGCCATCGTTGTTGTAATCGACGAATGACGCGCCCGTGCTCCAGTCGTTCGTCGAACCACCGACTCCGGCTTCGCTCGTGACTTCGCGAAACTTACCGCTGCCTTCGTTGCGGAAAAGATGGTTGCCACCGACCGCCGTGATGAACACATCCGCCGCGCCATCGTTGTCATAATCACCGATCGCCACACCCATGCCGTAACAACTCACGTTCAGACCAGAAGTTTTGGTGACATCAGTGAAATGCCCGCGCCCGTCGTTGCGATAGAGGGTGAGAGCAGAGGTTTGATTGCCTTCGGGAACGTGGCCGGGCCAGTGACCCGAATTCACCAACAACAAATCCTGAGCGCCGTCTTTGTCGTAATCAAGGAACGCCACACCACCGCCCATCGTCTCCGGGAGAAGTTTTTCGCCGTAAGCACCGGTGACGTGTGTGAAGGTGATGCCAGCCTCGCGTGTGATGTCTGTGAATTTTGCAACGGGTATCTCATCGGCGGCAGCGCAACGACCCGCAGTGACGATCAACAAAAAGATCACCACCGGATAAACGCAGAGACGCAGGGAACACAGAGAAGCGCAGAGAACATGGCTTTGAGAGAACGCTGGAAGGTGATCTGAAAAACACTTATCACACTTCGCGTTCCTCCGCCTTCTCTGCGTCTCTGCATTTCTCCCACCCGTTACATCTGCATCGGTCTGGTTTGTATTCATGGCGATGAAGGAATTGTTTGGTATCGTGAAATCTTTTGGTATTAAGCAGCAATCCATGAATCATGGCAACACGACAATCTCAGTGCCGGTGGCGGCAGGCATCCTTGCCTGCCGTAGAGCCGGGCTTCCCAGCCCGGCGGATACGCGCGCGATTGCGGAAGCTCATGAAAGGCTCGGGAGGTCATCGTGTTAGGCGACGCCGTTCCGGGCGGCAAGATGCCGCCCTCTACGTCAGGCAAGGATGCCCGACGCTACGCGAAACACTGGCTCAAATGGCCGCTGGGGTTCGCCTTTTGGACGTTGATCGGACTTTCGTTTGCGTTCCAGTTTTATGTCTCCAGCGCGAAGGCTGGGTTGGATGTCAGTTGGAGACAGGCGGTGAGCTACGCGCTCGGGGACTGGTATGTGTTCGCGCTGCTATCCATTCCGGTCGTCTGGCTGGCGGGGCGATTTCAATTCGAGTCAGGCAAACGGGCGAAGAGTCTGGTGGTTCACGTTCCGTGCAGTCTGATTTTTTCGCTGGCTTACATGGTGCTGAGGGCTTGGATCGGGACGTGGCAGAGCGAGGCGAGTTTTGCTGAAGCCTTCCAGCCGTTGCTGGTGAAGACATGGCACTTCAACCTGCTGATCTACTGGGTCATCGTCGCCGTCAGTTTCGCTTTTGACTATTATGGCAAATTCCGAGAGCGCGAACTCCGCGCGGCTGAACTGGAAAAAAGTCTCGCGCAGGCCAAGCTCCAAGCCCTCCAGATGCAATTGAATCCGCATTTCCTGTTCAACAGCCTCCACTCGATCTCGTCACTCATGCATCAGGACGTAGAAGCCGCCGACCGGATGATCGTGCGCCTGAGCGATCTGTTGCGGGCTGCATTGGATAATTCCGATACGCAGGAAGTGACGCTGGGCAAGGAACTGGAATTCCTCACACGCTATTTGGAAATCGAACAAATCCGTTTCGGCAAACGCCTCACGGTACAGATGGACATCGCACCGGACACGCTCGTCGCCCAAGTGCCGAATCTCATTCTGCAACCGCTTGTGGAGAACGCCATCCGCCATGGCATCGAGCCGCACGCCAAGCCGGGGCGCATTGAGTTGCGGTCGAAACGCGAAGACGATGTGCTCACGTTGGAAGTGTGCGACAACGGCGCGGGAATGCCGACCAACGAGTCTATGATCGAAAACGTCGGCCTGTCCAACACGCGGGCGCGGCTGGAGGCGCTTCATGCTGGCGTGCACAGTCTGGCGTTTCTTAACGCGCCGGGCGGTGGATTGCTGGTGCGGATGACGATTCCATTTCGGCTGGCAAACAAACTGTGATGAACATCAGAACGCTCATTGTGGATGACGAATCGCTGGCGCGTGACCGACTACGACAGTTGTTGGCGAAAGAGCCGGAGGTTGAACTCGTGGGCGAATGTTCCGATGGGCGCGAAGCCGTGGCGATGATTCAGAGCGCGAAGCCGGACTTGGTTTTTCTCGACGTGCAGATGCCCGAGCTGGACGGCTTCAGCGTGCTGGCCGAGTTGGAAGGTAAACCGATGCCGGTGATTGTGTTCGTGACAGCGCACGACAAATTTGCATTGCGCGCCTTTGAGGTTCACGCCGTGGATTACCTGCTAAAGCCATTTGATCGAGATCGATTTCAGAAGGCATTAGGCCGCGCGCTTGAGCAAGTCAAACAGCGCGACAGCAGCACGCTCATCAAGCGCCAGACGGTGCTGCTCGCCGGGTTGAAGCCAGCGGCGAAAGCTCCTGAGCGCATCGCAGTCAAATCGGGCGGAAGCATCCTGTGGGTGAACCTTGCCGATGTGGATTGGATCGGGTCAGCAGACAACTACGCCGAACTGCACGTCGGCGCGAAATCGCATCTGCTGCGCGAGACGTTGAGTGCGCTCGAAGCGCGGCTTGACCCGGAACAATTCGTCCGCATCAGTCGTTCGATCATCGTCAACGCAAAGCGCATCAAGGAACTCAAACGGTTATTTTACGGCGGCTGCGAGATCACGCTCCAAAGCGGAACGAAGCTCACCTTAAGCCGGCGGTATCGCGACAAGTTGCAGCAATTGGGTGTCGGGTAAATCATCTGCCGTCCCGCCTTTCATCCCAGAAACACAGCCGCCCGCCCCCGTTCTATTGGAGTTCAGAGGCCATTATACCAAAGTGCGTCGTCACCCAGATAATTCATGAAACAACAATTGTTTAACTTTGCCGTCATCGGCGGAACTATTTTAACACTCGTCACCCGCACTCACGCGGCCACGGATATTCCGTGGATCGATAACAACACCAATCTCACCTTCTACGGCGACCTGCGTCTGCGGTATGAATCAGATTGGGATTCTCATACCACGGCTGGCGCAGAGCGTGTTGACCGGGATCGCGGACGTATCCGCGTTCGGGCGGGGCTGAATTATCAATTCGACGGAGCGTGGTCTCTCGGCACGCGCGTGCGCACGGGCAATGCTCACAGCCAACAGTCGCCACATCTGACCTTCAGCGCGGATGATCACGTTCGTGACACGACTGAATTCGTCGCCGACCGCTATTTCGTCCAGTTCAAGGACGGTGGCTTCACGGGTTGGGCTGGACGCAACACCACGCCGTTCTGGCAGCAGAATGAAATGTTCTGGGATGAAGACGTGACGCCCACCGGGCTTGCGGCGTCCTATGACATGAAGGTCGGCGACGGCAAGATGTCGTTGATCGGTGGTGCGTTTTATCTGCCGGACGGCGGTTACGATGTGAACGGTCAGATGGTTTCCGGCCAGATCAAATACAGTCTGCCGATCAAGGCATCGCAGTTCACGGTCGCAGGTGGATTGCATTTCATGAATGGCGAGGAAGGTGCACGAAATCTTCTCAATCGTAACGGCGAGCGTGATTATCTCATCGGCGTGGCCAGCGCGCAGTGGAGTGTTCCTGTGAAGGGCGTTCCGTTCGCACTTGGCGTTGATGTGTTCAACAACTTCAAGGATTACGAGGCGGTGGATGTCGCGCCATTCCCTGCTGCCGACACGGACGAGACGTTCGGCTATGTCCTCTCCGCGCAGTTGGGTCAGTTGAAGAAACGCCACGATTGGCTGGTCGGTTATTACTACGCGCACATCGAGACTTTTGCCGTCAACGCTTCCTACGCGCAGGACGACTGGGCGCGTTTCGGCAACGCTACGCAATCAGCACTTAGCGACATCAAGGGTCACGAGATCAGACTGGCCTACGCGGTCTCGAAGAACATCAATCTGATGGCGCGTGCTTATTTCGTAGAAGCCATCACCACTGTGCAGGATGGCAACCGCTTCCGTCTGGATTTGAACTGGAAGTTCTGACTCTGAATCAACCCTCGCAACACAGCTAAAATTCAACCTATGATTTACAAAGTTATGAAACGCTCAAACGCTCTGTCACCGCGCAATCGCACCGTCACCAAGATGGCTTCACTACTTGCGCTGCCACTGTTGCTGTGCGGCACATTGGCACAAGCGGATACGCTCTACACAGTTCGTCAGAGCTACACCGTGACCAACATCACCGAAGGCGCGAAGCAAGTACGCGGCTGGTTCTGGATGCCGGAGGATCGGCCTGAGCAGCGCGTGATTGAATTCAAGGTGGTAGAAGCACCGGAATCATTTCGCATCACGAGAGATTCCGCTTATGGCCGCTCGTGGGTCTATGCCGAAGCTCCGGCAAATCCGGCGAAACCGATGCGCGTCGTCACGGAGTTTAAGGTTCTTCGTCGCTCCGTTTCCGGCCTCGCAGACGCTTCGAAAGCCAGCCCGGTCACTGATGTACATCGTCGCACATTTGCCAAGGAGTCGCGGAAGGACGAACTCCACATGGAAGTAGTCCCCGCGATACAGAAGACTGCCGATCTGATCGCCGGCGACGAAAAAAATCCCGTGATTCAGGCGAAACTGTTCTTCGACTATGTCATCGAGAAGAGCGAGCACTACTCAAAGTCCGGCCCATCACCGAAAGGTAAATGTCTCGGAGACGCGATGGAGTGCATGGGGGGGACGGGCGATTGTTGCACGGATCAACACGCGCTGTTCATTTCGCTCTGCCGCGCCCGTGGGATTCCTTGCCGCCTGATGTTTGGAAGCCGATTGAAGCCCGAGAACAACGGTAAAGATCACGATCCCGGCTATCGCTGCTGGCCGAATTTCTACGCGCCTGGTCTCGGCTGGGTGCCGCTCGACATCTCGTCAGGAGACGCCGCTGGTGACAAGGCCGACAACTGGTTCGGCGGCTTGGATGCGAATCGTGCTGAGTGGGCTGAGGGCCGGGACTTCAACCTTGAACCCCAATCCACTGTCCGTCCCGACCTCGTCATCCGTGGCTGGGTGGAAGTGGACGGCAAGCCGGACAAAAGTTTTCAACGCGTAGTGAATTTCCAGCGCGAAGAGATCCCGGCGACAACATCGGTCAAGACAGCCGCAATAAACACTTCGGCGAAATAAGGTCAGACTAGGCGAAACTTCATGCGGAGCGCGGATATCATTCCGCGCTCCGCTTTTTCAGACCGGGTTCTGGCTCAAAAAGTTTGCCGTGGTTTCTGTCATACATAATCATCCACGCCAGCGACGATCCACAATATGACTGGCCCAGACAACTCCAACGCTCCGCGCAAAAAATACGTCCGCGCCATCGGCCCGCGATTGCGCATCCTGTTGTATTTCATTTTCGCACTGGTCGCTATTCTCGCCGCGAACTCGGTCTATCTCGGTGCGATCACGTTTCTCGAATGGCTCAAGTCCGACCCGAACACGACGTATCAAAGCTGGTTTTACATGGTCATGTTCGGCACGCATCTGGGTCTTGGTCTTCTGCTCGTTCTGCCAGTGGTCATCTTCGGTTTCGTCCACATGCGGAACTCTTACGACCGCACCAATCGCCGCGCCGTCAAAGTGGGTTACCTGCTTTTCGCCACAAGCCTCATCGTGCTGATCACGGGGTTGCTGCTCACGCGCATTGATATTTTCCAGTTCAAGAACGTCGGATTGAAAGATCCCAACGCGCGGTCTGTGGCTTACTGGGCGCATGTCATCACACCTATTCTTGGCATCTGGCTTTACATCCTGCACCGGCTCGCCGGGCCGCGCATCAAGTGGCGTGCAGGACTCCGCTGGGGCGCAGCAGTGGGGATCGTCACCGTGGGAATGGTGTTGTTGCACTCGGCTCATCCCACGAAAAACCAGGTCGGTTCGGCTGAAGGAAAAAAATATTTTGAACCGTCGCTCGCTCGCACTGCGTCAGGAAACTTCATCCCGGCGAAAACGCTGATGATGGATGACTATTGCTTGAAGTGCCATGAAGACTCCTACAAGGGCTGGTTTCACAGCGCGCACCATTTCAGCTCGTTCAACAACAAACCGTATCTGTTCAGCGTGCGCGAGACACGGCAGGTGGCGCTCAAGCGCGATGGCAACGTCAAAGCCGCGCGTTGGTGTGCGGGCTGCCACGATGTCGTGCCGTTCTTCAGTGGCGCGTTTGACGATCCCAATTTCGACGACGTGAATCATCCGACCGCACAGGCGGGCATCACCTGCACTGCGTGTCACGCCATCACGCACGTCAACAGCACCAAGGGTAACGCAGACTTCACGATCGATGAGCCGATCCATTATCCGTTCGCCTACAGTTCGAACAGTTTTCTACAATACGTGAACCAGCAGTTGGTGAAGGGCAAGCCGGAGTTCCACAAGAAGACATTTCTCAAGCCGTTCATGAAGACGGCGGAGTTTTGTTCCACCTGTCACAAAGTCAGCCTCCCGCAGGAGTTGAACAAGTATAAGGAATTCCTACGCGGTCAGAATCATTACGATACCTATCTGCTCAGTGGCGTGTCAGGTCACGGCGCGCGGAGTTTTTATTACCCGGAGAAGGCGCAGCCGAATTGCGCTGGTTGCCACATGCCGCTCAAGGAGTCGCAAGATTTCGGCGCAAACTTCTTCAATCCCACAAACAGCTCGGCGCGATTCATCCACAGCCATCTGTTCCCCGCCGCCAACACCGGTATCGCTCACATCCGGGGCGACACCAACACGGTCAAGGCGCATGAGGAATTCCTCAAAGGCTCGTTGCGTCTGGATATTTTCGGCATCAAGGAAGGCGGGGCGATTGATGACAAGCTGATCGCGCCGTTACGCCCGAAAGTCCCGACGCTCAAACGCGGTCAACGCTATCTCATCGAAGTCGTCCTTCGCACGATGAAGATGGGTCATCCGTTCACGCAGGGAACAGTGGATTCAAACGAAGCGTGGGTGGAGGCGAAGGTTTCAAGCGGTGACGAGCGCATCGGACACAACGGCGGACTCGGCGCCTTTCGTGAGGTTGATCCGTGGGCGCATTTCTTGAACGTCTACATGCTCGACCGTTACGGCAACCGCATTGACCGACGCAATCCGCAGGACATCTTCACGCCGCTCTACAACCACCAGATTCCCCCCGGTGCGGGACAAGTCGTCCACTACGAACTCGTCGTGCCAGAAAACCAAAGCGAGCCACTGACGGTCGAAGTGAAGCTGCAATATCGCAAGTTCGACACGATCTACATGAATTATATCTTCGGCACGAACTACATCAAAGGCGCGCCGTTCACCGTGACGAACGACTTGCCCATCACGACAATCGCAGCGGACAAGATCACGTTCCCGATCGAAACAGTGAATGTGGAAGCCGCGCAACTTGCCACCATTTCGGCTCAGACTTCCAACATTCCTGTCTGGCAACGCTGGAACGATTACGGTATCGGACTGTTCCTCGAAGGCAACACAGGCGCGGAGAAAGGCCAGTTGATCCAGGCCACGGAAGCGTTCGAACAGGTTGAAAAACTCGGGCGAGCCGACGGCCCGGTGAATCTGGCGCGTGTGTATTTCAAGGAAGGCCGCCTCGAAGACACCGTAGCCGCGTTGCAACGGGCCGCGAAATGCGATCCGCCTGCGCCGCGTTGGACTGTGGCGTGGTTCAACGGATTGGTGAACAAGCAGAATGGTTTCCTCGACAAAGCCATCGCCGAATTCCGCAGCATCTTGGAAGATCGCTATCCCGAACTCGACAAGCGCGGTTTTGATTTCAGCAAGGATTACGAGGTCATCAACGAACTCGGCCAGGCTTACTTCGAGCGCGCCAAGATGGAACGCGCGGATCCTGCGCGGCAAAAGGAATTCCTGAACCTCGGCGTCGAAGCGTTTCAAAAAACGCTGGCGTTGGATTCGGAAAATCTCACCGCACACTACACACTCGCGCTAATCTATTCCCAGCTTGGCGACGAAGTTAAAGCCACCCAGCATCGGCAGGAGCACGCGAAATATCTACCCGACTACAACGCGCAGGATCATGCGGTGAGCATCGCCCGCCGCGCCAATCCCGCTGCTGACCACGCCGCCCAAGCCACAGTGATTTATCCGTTGCAACGAGCTGGTGCTCCGGGTCTAGGCGACACGAAAAAAGTTTCAGACTGATTTATGAAAAACAATCCTCCCACACCCGAAGACGGCGAAGAGTTGGTCCACACCGATGACCGTATCATCGGCAAAGCCATTCGCTGGTCGCTCGTCGCGCTGGTGATCCTTGCCGTGCTGTTCGGTGGTGCTGTGCTTGTCTTGAAACGCAAGCCCGCTGCTGTCGCG
>JANPGI010000461.1:0-2694 GCA_031423875.1 Verrucomicrobiota bacterium
CCGTCCTGCAAGCTACTTTCGGGTATCTTGAACGTGGCATTAACGACCGGTTAAAAGCCGATTGCGCCAAGCGGATCGGGGCCAAAAACAGCAGTGTCGAATTCTGCCCACCCGCCGAAACGCGTCAAAAACACCCTCACACCTCACACCCCTCGGAGCTTCACTGATAACTTGTCCACTTTCTCAGGACAACTCTTCCAACCCTTTATTCATAGGGGTTTCATGCGGATTTTTCGTTGGAAGAGTTGCGGCGTGAAATTGACCAGGCTCGGAAAAAGTGGACAAGTTATGACCGGAATTCAGGTCTAAAAAAGCGTCATAACCCCTTGATTTCCCGTGTTTGCCGGTCTTTTCCGGTCTTTTCCGGCATATTGGACAAGTTATGCGCCAAGACTCAGCCAAGACTCAAAATGGTGCGCGGTACAGGGTTCGAACCTGTGACCCCTACCGTGTCAAGGTAATGCTCTACCACTGAGCTAACCACGCACTAACGGGGCAAAACGATGCCGGGCGCGGCACGAATTGGCAAGCTTGAATTGGGCTTTGGAACGATTGGATCCAGATTTGAAGCGGTTACTTTCTTAATTGTTTCAGACACAAAAGCCCGGACTTGCGTCCGGGCTTTGCGTGTCGAAGAGATACTCTTGATTACTTCGCTGCGGGCGCGTTTGTCAGAGAAACAACCGGTGGCGCATTTGTGCCGCCAGTGGATGCCTGTGTGGTATTTCCGGTGTTTGTATTGTTCGGTATCGCAGGCGCTTGTTTGAAGAACGGATAATGCTCGCCTGTCGCTTTGTGCGCGATCATGTCCAGCACGTAGAAGTGATTCAACAAGCTGAAGATGAACGCCACGATGACGACAAACTTGATGACTCCAGGCCACGCGCTCGGTTTCTCGCCAAACTTGTCGTCTCCGCCAATCACCGCGCCCGGAGGCAATGCCGCGACCCCGGTGAGTGACGCGCCGAACGGCACGTTCAACTTCGCCTTGGCGTTCACCGCCCAACCATTTGCGTCCAGGATCGGAGCAAGGTTGCGTTTGCGGAGTTTCATCCACGCGAGAATCATTGATGGCCCAGAAATCACTAGGAGCAATCCCGCGATAGCAAGACAGAGCAACCAGAACGGAAGCGTGAACAAGCCAGATGCTTGAGCGATCAGGGTCGTGATCAACGCCCCGATAGCACCGAAGGCCACGCCCATCGCAGCGACTGCGCCGACATCAATCTTCTTCGGCTCAGGCTTGGCTTTGTCCGCATTCACCGCAGCCGCAGCGGCATTGGCGAGCTTTGCGTTCGCTTCAGCATCGGCGGCGGCAGCGCGCTTGGCGGCCATCTCCTCGATTATGCGGACGAGTTTTTTGTAGGGCGACCAGAACGCCTGACGGATGCTGATCGGGTTATCAATGATCTTGGTGATCGTGGCGTCCCAATCGAGCCCTTTGCGGTCGTAGAACAAACCGTTACGCCCCACCATCAAGTTGTCGGAGTCGCCATTCGTGAACGCGGCAACGATCTGCCGTTTTTCACCTGTGCCTTTGCGCACGCAATCGCAGTAGGCCAGATACGATCCTGCCATCGCCGCCATCGAAGCGTGCTTGCCGGCGTCTTCCACAGGCAACGTGAGCGTGCAGGAACGTTGATCCAAGAACAGCGTGCCAGTCTGAAAGATCGAAGGTTCACCGCCATCATAGAAGTCGCGGAAGTTGACGAAGTTGATGCAGAGCGTATGCAGGTCACGTACGAAACGCGCGAGCTTCTCGACGTTCGCGATGGATGTGGCTTCGGGTTCGAGCGCTTTGTCCTTGGCGATCAGTGCGGCGATGTTTTCCTTCGCCTTGCTGCCGAGGATTTCGCGGACGCGTTTGATGCCAAGTTTTTCAACGGCAGCACCGGCCTTGCCTGCGCTCCAACATTCAAACGCGCCGAGCTTGGCTTGCAATGCGGCCCAATCCGCTTCGCTCAATTCGCTCTTGTCTCCGAGCAGCGGCTTGACGGCGTTGGCTTGCAGCGCAGCGATGGCAGCAGCGTGAGCGGGATTGATCGCGCCCTTGAGCGACAATGCTTTTCCTGCGCCGACCTGTGCGAGCGGGAAGCCCGCGATTTCCGCGACGGAAATGCTCATGTCCTTGGCGGCGATGGCGAGATATTCCTCCTCCTTGCGGTTGAGCAAAGCCACGGCGCGCGGATCAAACGCAGCGAGGCGGCAACGTCCGAAATAATCGTCCACCTTGGCCTTGATCGCTTTCACAGCAGCAGCGGCAGCAGCGGTCGCGTCGCCAGCGGGCAGGATGTTCGCCTTGTCATCATCGGCTTTTTTGTTCCAAGCATCGAACGCGGCGCATTCGGCGAAGAACGCATCGGTCTTGGCCTGGTCAATGCCACCTTTGCCAGAGCGATCCAGCAACGTGCCCATGCAGGCAGCG
Organism: Verrucomicrobiota bacterium; assembly: GCA_031423875.1. Lineage (GTDB taxonomy): Bacteria > Verrucomicrobiota > Verrucomicrobiia > Limisphaerales > JADLHS01 > JADLHS01. Next base: position 2,426 of record JANPGI010000461.1, read on the forward strand.
ATGTCGTTGATGACGGCTTTGGTGGCGTCGTCCGTGGCGGACTCGGCGATGATGACGCCGTCGCCGTTCAACACGGTGTTGACGAAAATCTTGTTCGCGTCCGAAGCGTCGGACACGGAGATGCCGGTGGCGTCTTTCTTGCCGAGGTTGGTGCAAATCTGTTTAGCGGAGGCGAGCAATTGTTTGCCTTCAGCCGTCGCGTCGTTGATCGCGGAGAAGGGAACGGTATCGCCGCCTTTGATGAGGTCATCAGGATTCTTGAGCATCGA
>JANPGI010000462.1:0-7996 GCA_031423875.1 Verrucomicrobiota bacterium
CGGCGCGCACGGAGTGACGCGCCCTACCCTCCTCCGCCATTGACCACGCGCGTTTGTAGCTTTGAAAGATCGTCGGATCAGCGAGGCGGAAGCGATAGATGCTTTGCTTCACATCGCCGACGAGGAAGCGGTTCGCATCCAGACCTTCGCGGCTGATGGCGCGGAGAATCGTGTCCTGCGCAGCGTTGATGTCCTGATACTCGTCCACGAAAACGTGCGCGAGCCGCTCGCGCCAACGCAGCGCGATTGCCGTTGGCGACCCGGCTTTCGCGTCCCAAAGCAGCCGCAAAGCGAATTGTTCGAGATCGGAAAAATCCACGCCAGCCGACTCGCGCTTGGCCTGTGCGAAGGCCGCACTGAAGTCGCGCGTCAATCGCAGCAGCGTCAACATCTGATGCCGCGTCCATTCCCAATCCTGCGCGAGTGGATCAACGCCGTCGGGTGTGGGTGTGAGCGAGTGGAGAAATTCAGCTTCGGAAAAACAATCATTGAGGACATCGCGCACTTTGCCTGCGTGACCGTGCGGCCATTTTGCCTTGAACGCTTCTGCGATGGCCACAAGTGCTTCGGCGATCTGTTCCGGCGAAGGTTTGGCGGACAACTTTCCGAGTGCCACAAGACAGAGTTCGACATTCTTCGAGAAAGCAAACGGCGTGAACCGCTCTACCCAACGGACGCGACACTCGGTAAACGATTCCGCAAACCACGCGCGCCACGACGTAGGTTCAGTTTCGCCAAAACTCGCAAGCTGCGCTTCCACCCAGCCGTCCGGGGCGGCGAGCGATTGAGAGTAGCGATGCAGTCGCCAGATGAGTTCGCGCACTCGATCCTCGTCGCCGCGAGCGCGAACGGTGACAAAATCGCGGAAGTCTTTGGCGTCATCCGTGTCAGCCTCGTATCGCGATTCGAGCAACGCATCGAGCGTCTCGTGTTTGATCTGATGAATCTGCGCGTCAGAGAAAACCGAGAACTCGGGATCAAGCTGTAACCGCTCGTGATGGAAATGTTCGCGGATCAGCTTGAGGCAAAAGCCGTGGATCGTGGAGATGTCCGCCGTGTCGAGCAGCGCGAGTTGCTCGTCGAGATGCTGGGCGGTCTTCAGATCGTTTGCGATCAACTCATCTCGGCGGCTGGCGAGACGGATGTGGATGCGATGTCGCATCTCCGCAGCGGCGGCTTCGGTGAACGTGACCATCAGAATTTCGTCCAGCGCACAACCGCCTTCGAGCAAAGTGCAGCAGCGTTCGACGAGCGTCTTGGTCTTGCCCGTCCCCGCGCCCGCCATCACGAGGACGTTACCCTTCGCATTAAGCGCGGCTTGTTGAGATGAAGTCAGCGTGCTCATTGGGTGGCTTCTGGTTTTGTCAGCACGTTGAACGGATTCACCCATGAATCAAAACGGCACACGGTCTTGAATTCACAATACGTGCAGGCGATGAGCTTGCCCTTGCGGAACGGACGTGCGGCGGCTTCTCCGGCGAAGATGCTTTCGCCGTGACGCCGCAAGTCGCTCTCGATCTTGTCGAGCAGCGCGGTGAAATCTTTCGATGGCAAAGCGTCGTTGCTGGTCTTGGCGAGCGAATTATCCTTGTTGAATTTGTATTTGAACTGCGTGCCTTTCTTCTCGCCGCGCGTATCGAGTTGTGGCAACGCCGCGACATCGAAGCGTCCTGAATGTTGGAACGCCGCGCTGTCGGCAGTGGTCGTTTCGAGAACATCCGTGCGCGATCCAGACGAAGGTTTGCCGCGCAACGGAATGAAGAACACGCCCGCCGGAGAAATTTCTTTCACGCCGAAATGTTTCTCCAAGTCCGCCACGCGCCGCAGCACGCCGAGATAGGAGAGCAACTGAAGCTGCAAGCCATGATGCAGCAACGTCGCATCAAGTTGCTTGCCGCTGGATTTGTAATCCAACACCACGGCCTGCGCGCTGCCATCCGCATGTTTGAACAGATCCACGCGATCAATCTTCCCGCGCAACGCGAGCATGCGTCCGTCCTTGAGTTCGATCTTCCACGCGGGCAGCGGACTCTCCGGCAGGCCGAACGCGAGTTCCACGTCGGCGGGATCAAACTCGTATTGCCGCATCCAATCCACCAGTACACCGAGCACATCCTGCAATCGCGCGACGAGCGTGTCCGCGAGAAAACGCGCCTTGCCATCGGCAGCGAACAATCCACCGCCGAACTCCAGCGAAAGTTTTCCACCGATCAACGCGACGCGTTCGCGGGCTTGCAACGGCGTGATGTCGCGCCAGAGTTTTCCCTCGCGTCTCAACTCGCGATGAAACTCAGCGAGAATCTCGTGTTGGAAGCTTCCGGTCTGGCGCGAGTCCGTCTCGAAGAGTTGACGTTCGTCTGCGCCGAGTCCGTATCCAGCGAAGAATTGAAACGGACACGCGGCGAAGGATTCCAGCGCGCTGACGGACGTGGGGATTTCTTTTCCGAACAACGCGGCGGCGGCAGCGGAAGAGATCGCGAGCGTTTCCGGGCCGGGCAGCGACTCCCAGCGCGCCCACTTGTCGAGGATGGGCTTAACGGTCTGCGGCAATCCATCGGCGGCGAGTTCCTTGCGAAGCAACGCGGGGACAAGTTCGGAGATATGTTCAGCCGCTTCCGGTGCTAGGTCAGTTGAAAACAATTCCTCCTTGAGCGCAGGGAAAAGGCGTTTGAGATGCGCGACGAACGGCGAAGGATTTTTGACGCGGCCTTTTTCATCCTGCGTGGAATAGCTGACGATGAGCCGCTCGCTGGCGCGGGTGCAGGCGATGTAACCGTAGTAACGTTCGCGTGCGAGCTGCTCACGAAGATTCAAGCCGAGATTCGCGCCGTTGCTGGCGAGTTCGATGCGGTCGGATTCGGTGAGCAACGTGCGCGTGGACGGTGCGACGGGAAAGACGCCTTCGTTGAAACCGAGCAGCAGCGTGAGTTTGAGATCGGGATTGCGTGAGCGATCAATCGCGCCGACGAGCACCTGATCAAGCGCGGGCGGAATCACGCCGACGCTCAGATTGCTCAAGCCCGCTTCGAGGATTGGAAGCCAATCCCGCAACGGGAGCGACGCGTTGGGAAATGCGAGCGCAAGGTTTTCAAGCAATGAGTCCATCTGTTGCAGGACGGCGTTGTGAATTGCCGATTGCCGATTGCCGATTGCCGATTGATCGGGATGGTTGCCCCACGCTTCAAGTCTGGTTTCGACATCAAGCGCGAGCCAAAGTTCGCGAAGGGCGGCGGCGAGTTGCGAGCCGGTGGGCGTTTGGTTTTGCGCGGCGAGCGTAGTGGCAAGTTGCGTGAAGGGCGCGGTGAGTTGAACGCGGAGTTGCTCCAACATCTGTTCGTTGGGTTTGTCACCGACGGGCAAGGGTTCACGCCACGACGCACCGCGCCAACCGCGAGCGAGCGCTTCGTTCTCCAGCCGATCAATCACGTCCTCGCTCACGGGCGCGAATCCGCACTTCAACGCACCGAACCAATCATCATGCTGCCAATCGTAGGCTACCGTGCGAAGCGCACTGCGCGTGAGTTCGGCGAGCGGATGATGCGACACGCTTTCGCGGCGATCCAGAAAGACGGGGATCCCGTAGCGGCGAAACGTGCGCTCAATCGGTTTGTGATAATCATCGAGTCGGCGAACCAGCACTGCGATGTCGCGGAAGCGCGCGCCATCGCGGACGAAGCGGAGAATCTCGCGCGCGGCGAGTGTGGCTTCGGCTTCGGGATTCGCACAAGCATGTAGGCTGATACCAAAAACAGATGAAGATTCGTGGAACGTCCGCGAACCCCTCACCCGGCCTTCGGCCACCCTCGCCCCATCGGATGGGGAGAGGGACGGGGTGAGGGGGCTTCGATAAGTCGAGGGTTGCGCCCAGCTTGATTCGAGATGCGCGAGTTCAGGTGCGTTCGCGAAACGACTTTGAGTTGGATCACGCTCGATGGGTTCAACGACGACTTCGCAGCCGGGCAACGCTGCGACGCGTTCGCGGCATTGACGATACGTTTTCCCCACCGCACCCCAGATGGAGAGCCACGATGACGGCGTATTGTCCGCTTCAACGGATGACGCATCGAGACAGAACGCGAGCGTGGCGTGACCGCAACCCGGCAGCACGGCAGCGAGCAAATCCATTTCCTGCGGCGTCATCTCCGCGAAACCATCGAGCCAGAGACCGGCGAAAAGCTGTCGAGGGCTGGAACAGAGCGCGGCGGTGGCGGTGTCGAGCAGGCGGTTGTCGTCGTGCAGATTGTTTGACTCCAGCCAATCTGCGTGGGCTTGGGCAAGCAACGCGAGGTCGTGGAGTTTGGTTTGCAGATCGGCGGGAAGATCGGACTTGGCGGCGAACGTGCGGAGTTTGTCCGGTGTGAAACGATGTTGCTGCAACTCGCGCAGCAACTGACTCAATTGCGAGGCAAAGCCGGGGCGCCGCGCGCTGCGACGAAATAATTTCAGCTCCTTCTCATGCCGGAGAATCAGCGCGCGCAACACCATGACGCGGCCTTCCTCAGCGAGCGACTCCGGCGCGTGAAGCTGGAGTTTTTCCAAGACGAACTCCGCGAGCCGCTCGAAGGAGAGGATTTGCAATCGGGTGTAACCCTGAAGCTGCGGATCGGCGAGCAACTGGCGTTCGAGTTGCGCGGTGGCCTGCTTGGGCGCGAGCAACAAGAGCGGCGGGCCGTCCGGTGCGGCGATCAATTCACGGCGGATTTCCGCGAGGCAGCGGAAGGTCTTGCCGCTGCCAGCGGGGCCGAGCAGAAATCGCGTTTGCACGGCGATGTTTTTAATCGCAAGCGCGGCGCGTGGCAAAAGAACAAAGTTTTTTATTTTCCGGGGTCGGACGGTATTTGTCCCCCTGCGTGTAGTTCATGTTCAATCCGGCTTGGCTTTCGCCACGCTTTCCGAATACTCCCGCGCATGGATCCAGTTCTGAATTATCTCTCTCGTAACCAGTCACGCTTCGTGGACGAACTTTGCACTTACGTCCGCTTCCGCAGCGTCTCTGCCCAGCCGCAGCATCGCGCGGACATGCAATCTTGCGCGGACTGGCTCGTGAAACATTGCCGCGACATCGGCCTCGACGCCCGCGCGTGTCCGACCGAAGGCAATCCCATCGTCATCGCGAAAACTCCACGGAAGAAATCTTCCGCCAAGCGCCGGCACTTCATGGTGTACGGCCATTACGACGTGCAACCGCCTGAGCCGTTCGATCTGTGGAAGACGCCGCCGTTCCAACCGACGATTCGCGGACGCTCCTTGTTCGCGCGCGGCGCCAGCGACAACAAAGGCCAGAACCTCGCGCACTTGAAAGCCGTTGAAGCCTATCTCAAAACTGGAACGGAACTCCCGTGCGATCTCACCTTCGTCATCGAGGGCGAGGAGGAAGTCGGCAGCAAAAGTCTCGCGGGCTTTCTTCAGAAACATCGCGCTGAACTCGCGTGCGACGCCGTTGTGATCTCCGACACCGGCATTCCCAGCGCGAAACATCCCGCGCTGACCTATGCTTTGCGAGGCATCGCTGCGTTTGAAATCATCCTGCGCGGCCCGTCGCGTGATCTACATTCCGGCATCTTCGGCGGTTCGGTGGAAAATCCTGCGATGGCGTTGTCGCGATTGCTCGCCAAGGTTCACGACGCCAAAGGTCGCATCGTCATCCCGCACTTTTACGACGGTGTTGTGCCGCTGACGAAATACGAACGCAAACAGATGGCGCGTGTTCCGTTCAACCGAAACGCCTACCGCAAATTCCTCGGCGTGCCCGAACTTCACGGCGAACACGGCTTCACACCCGACGAACAACGCACCGCACGTCCTACGTTCGAGATCAACGGCCTCACCAGCGGTTACCAAGGCGACGGCAGCAAAACCATTGTCCCTTCTTGGGCGCGAGCCAAGATCACCGCCCGCCTCGTGCCCGGCCAACAGCCCGCCAAAGTCATCAAACATGTCCGCGCGTTTCTGAAAAAGAATTGTCCTGACACCGTCGCGATGGAGATCAAATCGGGTCACGGCGCGGAAGCCTACATGGTTTCGCCCACGAGCGACGACGCGCAGGCGGCGTTGCGCGCGTTGAAGAAAGCGTTCGGACACGAACCCGTGTTGTTGCGCGAAGGCGGCTCGATCCCCATCGTGAATCAGTTCAAGAAAATCCTCGGCGCAGACACATTGCTGCTCGGCCTTGCACTGCCCGATGACAACGCACATTCGCCGAACGAGAAGTTTGACTTGGACATCTTCGCTCACGGACAAAAGTTGAGTGCGTTGCTGTGGCGGGAACTGGCCGAGGCAAAATAAAGTTTTGACAGCCTTGCACCGATAAATCAATGTATCCGCATCCGTTGATACTAACGGTCTCATGCAGAGTGGCTGAGGGCACTGGCCCAGCGACGCCACGGCAACCGGTTGAAGTTTCGATTTCAATGCAGGTGCCAATTCCAGCTCGATTGTAGCGCCGGTCTGTGACCGACGATCCTTTCGGGAAAAATGAGAAGACGCACAAAAACTTTGTCGCCCCTTCTCAAACCATGAGTCGGGGCTTTTTGTTTGCCCCGGTTGAATTGTAGCGGCGGTCTATGACCGCCGAACGAACGGAATAAGGCGGCAGTCACAGACAGCCGCTACAGCAACTAGTTTTTATGAGTGAAAAACACGAAGGATTCATGAAGGCGCTCAAGTGCCGCGAGTGCGGCCGGGAATATCCGCTCCAAGCGACCCATGTTTGCGAGTTCGATTTCGGCCCGCTCGAAGTCGCCTACGATTACGATCGCATCAAGAAGGCGCTCACCAAGACCGCCATCCAGTCGCGCATCAAATCCATGTGGCGCTACCGCGAGTTGCTGCCTGTGGCGAACGATCCGACCGTCGGCTTGCAAGTCGGCTTCACGCCGCTCGTCAAAGCCGACCGGCTCGCCAAGAAACTCGGCATCCGTGAACTCTGGATCAAGAACGACACCGTGAATTATCCCACGCTCTCGTTCAAAGATCGCGTCGTGAGCGTGGCATTGAGCCGCTCGGTAGAACTGGGCTTCGACACCGTCGCGTGCGCGTCCACCGGCAATCTCGCCAACTCCGTCGCCGCCAATGCCGCGAGCGCTGGCTTGAAATCCTACGTCTTTATCCCGTCCGATCTGGAGCAGGGAAAAATTGTCAACTCGCTCGTCTATGGCGCGAACGTGATCACCATCAAAGGTCATTACGACGAAGTGAACCGGCTCTGCGCCGAGATCGCGGGCAAGTTCGGCTGGGCGTTCGTGAACGTGAACATGCGCCCCTACTACGCCGAAGGCTCGAAGAGCATGGGCTACGAAATCATGGAGCAACTCGACTGGAACATCCCGCAACACACCGTTGTGCCGATGGCATCCGGCTCGTTACTGACCAAGATCCAAAAGTCGTATCAGGAATTCACCAAGCTCGGGCTTGTGCCTGAATCCGCTTACTCCATTCACGGCGCGCAAGCGACCGGTTGTTCGCCGATCTCCGTCGCGCAAAAGGCGGGACTGGATTTCTTCAAGCCCGTCAAACCGAACACGATTGCGAAATCCCTCGCCATCGGCACGCCGGCGGACGGCTTCTACGCGTTGCGCGTGATGAAGGAAACCGGCGGCGCAGCCGACGATGTGACCGACGACGAAATCCGCGAAGGCATCCGCTTGCTCGCCGAGTGCGAAGGCATCTTTGCGGAAACCGCCGGCGGTGTGACCGTGGGTGTGGCCAAGAAACTCATTGCCTCGGGCAAAATTCCGGCGAATGATTCCGCCGTCCTCTGCATCACCGGCAACGGCCTGAAGACGCTTGATGCGGTCGTGGGCCACGTCGGCAAGACGCGCGAAATCAAGCCGAGCCTGCGCGAGTTTGAAGCGATGCTGGCGAGTGAGGACAAGGTCGGCGCGTAAAATCCGGCGGCGTCCCGAATGAATTTAAAATTTTCCAAACACGCGGAAAGCGAACTGGTCTTGCGACAGATTCCGCGCGCGTTTGCGGAAGAAGTTTTACGCCAGCCGCA
>JANPGI010000463.1:0-18827 GCA_031423875.1 Verrucomicrobiota bacterium
TTTCCGTGCGCAAGTCCCGGCCCTTGGCCGCGAGTTCCACCTGCGTCATGTCTTTGATTTCCGAAAACTTCATAAACTTTTTCCTTACGCGACGTGTTGATGACGTGCGATAAACTTGGTCTTGATCGGCAGCTTGGACGCGGCCAACCGCATACAGTTACGAGCCACTGCTTCGGTCACTCCATCCACTTCAAACAAAATGTTTGCAGGACGCACAACTGCCACCCAACCTTCGAGAGGTGCTTTGCCCTTACCCATACGGGTTTCAAGCGGCTTCTTGGTGAAAGATTGCTGCGGAAAAATTCGGATCCACAACTTGCCGTGGCGCTTCATCTCGCGAGAGATGGCGACGCGAGCAGACTCGATCTGCTTGCTGTCCATCCAGCAACGTTCGAGGGCCATCAAGCCGTATTCACCGAAGGACACTTTGCTGCCGCGATACGCGATGCCCGCGCGATTGCCGCGCTGCATCTTGCGAAACTTTACTCTTGCCGGTTGCATTGCCATATCAAATTCCCTTTTCTAAAAATTAGCTGGCGACGACTGCCGCTGCTTCAGGCTTGTTCGCCTTCTGCGGTTTGTTTTCACCTTTGCAAATCCAGCATTTGATGCCGAGCTTGCCGTAAACTGTGTTGGCTTCCGCGAAGCCATAATCAATGTTCGCGCGCAACGTGTGCAACGGAACCCGCCCCCAGTGATACTTCTCAACGCGGGCGATTTCAGCACCACCGAGACGACCCGCACAACGAATCTTGATGCCATCGGCACCGAAATCTTTCGCGGTCTGCAAAACCTTCTTCATCGCGCGGCGGAACGAAACACGACGTTCCAATTGGAGCGCGACATTTTCCGCAACGAGCTGCGCGTCAATCTCCGGGGACTTCACTTCCTGGATGTCCACATAGATTTCCTTGCCCGTCATCTTGCTCAGGTCTTCCTTGATCTTATCAATTTCAGAACCTTTGCGACCGATGACAACACCCGGACGAGCTGTAAGGATTGTGATGCGGCAACGACTCGCAGCGCGTTCGATCAAAATTTTCGGCACGGAAGCCGTTTCGAGTTTCTTCTTGAGAATCTCGCGAATCTTGCGGTCTTCAGCCAACAGATTGCCGAATTCCTTCTTCGGTGAATACCACTTGGAACGCCAGTCTTTATTGACTGCGAGGCGAAGGCCGATTGGATTGGTTTTTTGTCCCATACTAATTTTTCTCGTCGGAGACCGTGATTTTAATGTGGCAACGGCGCTTGATGATCGGCCCGGCAGAACCGCGTGCCTTGGGCGTGAACCGCCTCAGGGAAGTAGCCGCACCCGTCACGGCCTCTTTCACCAAAAGATTTTCTGGTTTCACCTTGTTGTTGTGTTCGGCATTCGCAATGGCCGAATCCAGCGTCTTGGCGACGAAGCGCGCGGATTTGCGCGACACAAACTTTAACACAGCCTGCGCCTGCAAAGCGGGCAAGCCCTGAATCTGCCGCACGACCTCCCGCATTTTCTGCGGAGACATCGGGACGTTTTTCATGATCGCAAAAGTTTGCATACTATTTCGCTTCCGCCTTGGCCGTGTGCGCGCCGTGCTTCTTGAACGTGCGTGTCAGTGAGAATTCACCGAGCCGGTGGCCCACCATGTTGTCCGTCACGAAGACGGGGTTAAATACTTTTCCGTTGTGAACGGCGAACGTGATACCCACGAACTCAGGAGTGATCATCGAACGGCGCGACCATGTCTTGATCGGCGTCTTGGAATTTGTAGCTTTTGCCTTCTGGACTTTTTCCAGGAGGTGACCTTCTACGAACGGACCTTTTTTAATCGAACGTCCCATAATCTTTTACTTGAGTTTCATCGGAACACCATCGCGGCGAACCACGATGAAGCGATTGGAAATTTTCTGCTTGTCGCGAGTGCGATAACCCTTGGCTTGAAGACCCCACGGAGAAGTCAATTGCTGCCAGCCGCCGCCGCCCTTGCTCTTGCCCTGCCCACCACCGTTTGGATGGTCAACTGGATTGCGCGCGACACCACGGCTGATCGGGCGGATGCCGCGGTGACGTGAACGACCCGCTTTACCGAGAACCACATTTTCATGCTCTGTGTTGCCGACCTGACCGAGCGTTGCGTAGCAGTCCAGATTTGCACGACGGATTTCGCCGGAAGGCAATTTGATCTGCGCGAATTCATCATCACGAGACATCAAGACCGCTGCACCACCAGCCGAGCGCACCATCTGGCCGCCACGACCGGGAGTCATTTCGATGTTGTGAATGGAAGAAGCGAGGGGAATCGCGCGGAGTGGAAGGCAATTCCCAACCACGGGAGGAGCAGTCGGCCCACTCATCAACTTCGCACCGACCGTCACGCCGACTGGCGCAATGATGTAACGCTTCTCACCATCTTTATACTCAAGCAACGCCAGACGAGCCGTGCGGATCGGGTCATACTCAATCCCCAACACCGTCGCCTCAACGCCATGCTTGTTACGCTTAAAATCAACGGAGCGGATTTTTTGCTTATGACCGCCGCCGATGCCGCGTGCCGTGGCACGACCAAAATGGTTACGACCGCCTGTTTTCTTGCGAATCTCGACCAAGCTCTTCTCCGGCTTGAACTTCGTGATGTCGCTGAAATCAGCGAACGAGACGTAGCGCAGGGACGGCGTTAGCGGTCTAAATGTTTTGACTGGCATAAAAAATTTAATGATTCCAGCTAGGAGCAACTCTTCGAGTTGTTACAAACCATCATTCCCGCCCCAAAGTATTTCGGAGTCAGTTATCGGCTTGCGATCTTTACTGGCCCTCTCGTTTTCAGGCGAAAGGGACGCAGAGAGTAGCAAGGGAGATTCACTGTGCAATAGTTTTCTTAAAAAAAATTGCGTTGGTTGCAATTTGCATCCTCGTTGTAGGCAAATTTGATTAAAATTAAAATATAGGCACTGCACCTCTTTCTTCGCCTCCTAGTGTCAACCTTATCAAGCCTACGAAAGGGGAAACCCGGTCGAGCCTTTGGTTCTTCGACCGGGTTTGAGGGGACTACTATTGCAGATTATTTTTTGCCAGTCTCAACCGAGAGATAGCGCGTGCTGCCATTGCCTCCCGCACGGCTGTAAACACGCATCAAAACTCTTCCTTCCCTAGACGCGCTCACCGCTTCCATCGCTTCTTCCACAGTACGCACCGGACGGCGGTTAATCTCCACGATCACATCGCCCTCGTGCAACTCTGCGTCAGCGGCCTTGGAGTCCTCGTCCACTTTGGTCACCAACACGCCGCGAAGTTCCGCTGGAAATGCGTATTGCTGCCGCGCCGTGCGTCTGAGATTCACGATCTCGACGCCGTCAAGAAATGCGCCGGGCTTGTCAGCCGGTTGCAATGTGGGTTCTTCCGGCGCACCACCCGCCACTTCCTGTGGCTGCGAACCAACCGTCACGTTCAAACTCTTTTCCTTCCCATCGCGGATGACTTTCAACGTCGCCTTCGACTCGGGTGCAACCTGTGAAACCATCAATCGTAGATTGCGACGATCAAAAACTTTCTTGCCGTTAAACTCTATGATCACATCATCCCGCTCCACGCCCGCGCGCGACGCAGGCGAGTCCGCCACAACATCCGTGACCAACACACCACTCGTGTCTGGCAATCGAAACGCCTTCGCCAGTTCCGGTGTGATCTCCGGCTGCATCTCCACGCCCAGAAATCCGCGCGCCATCTTTCCGTTCGCGCTCAAGCCTTCGAGGACGGACCGCGCCAGATTCACAGGGATCGCAAATCCCACTCCCGCATTGCCGCCGCTACGACTCACGATGGATTGGTTGATGCCGATGAGCCTGCCTTCCGCGTCCACCAATGCGCCGCCGGAATTGCCCTGGTTGATCGCGGCATCTGTCTGGATGAAATCTTCATACTTGGCCATGTAACCGAACGGCATTTCTCCCCGGCCCATCGCACTCACGATGCCCATCGAAACACTTTGTCCCACCCCAAATGGATTCCCCATCGCGAAAACCACATCGCCGACTTCGACCTTGTCACTGTCTGCCAGCGTGATTGCGGTCAACTTCGCGCCATCAACTTTTAGCACGGCGAGATCGGTGCTTGGGTCTTTACCGATGACGCGCGCGTCCAGCTTCGTTTTGCCATCGCTCAAGGCGATCTTCACCCCATCCGCATCAGCGCCGTCCACGACGTGATTATTCGTCAGAATGTAACCGTCCTCAGAAACGATGACGCCAGAGCCAAGGCTTTGCTCGGTGCGCTTCCGTGGTCGCCCTCCTGAAATACCTTCTTCCTCAAAAAATCGGCGGAACATCGGATCGTCCAGAAATGGATGTGACTGCTGCCCGCGCGTGGTGCGCGTCGAATAGATCGTCACCACGCTGGGCTGCACGCGTTTGATCACGGACGAGTAGCTTGCCCCGCGCACCAGGCGATCCACCGGACGATCCGATATGGAAAGTTTTGGTGCATCCTTTGCACACAGGGTCAGCGCGGCGAGACAGGACAAACCCACCCCACCCAGTAACAAACCTCCTCGCCGCGCGACCCAAATTGATGATTGTTTCATGTTCATAACCAAGACCCCTTAGCGACCCGCAGTATTCAACACCTTCTTTCTTGTTCGGTTTCGAGCCGCTCAGTTGAATTGACAGGCACACCGGAAAAAATGTTCAACGCAAGTGTCGCCTCGCCGAAAAAGATGTCGCGGTGCGAGCAAAACAGGACAAGTTGTGTAGTTAGCAAAACAGGAATATTTTTGGTTTCACCGCCCGTCTTTGAGGAGGGCGAGCGTAGCGATGCCCGACGAAAAGACGGGCGGTGAAACCAACCCTGCGCGTATCCTGCGCGTCTTTGAAAAACACCAACAGATCATCCATCGGCACGCGCCCTCTTTCATTCGCCATGTATTCGAAGGCTTTCGCCAACACACCCTGAGCGCGGTGCAGGCTTCCGCACAACTCGGCATCTCTCGAAGTCGCCTCTACGCTCTGGCTTCCGCTTACAACACCGCCCGCGCCCGCAAGCATCAACCTCTTTGGACGCCGGGAGCATCCGGTGGCGATCACGCAGCACCATGGCCGCAACCGGTCGTCGATCTCCTCAAAAAACGTCTGGCCTGCTCACCGCCCTGTCCCTACAGCTTCGTCGCTTCCGAAGCTCTCCGCCTTCACGCCTTCAAGCTCGACCGCGCCCAAGTCCGCCGATGGGCCATGGACAACAATCTCGCCCATGCCGTCCCGCCAAAAAAAGTTCTGGCCGCCGTCCGCCGCTGGCAACGCGCTCAAATCGGTGAACTCTGGCAACTCGACGCCTCGCCTCACCGCTGGTTTCCCCACTCCAAACACTCCTTCCCCATGCTCAACATGCTGGATGATTGCAGCCGCCTCTTCACCGGATCGAAGATTTATGAACGCGAACTCCTCCTCTCCTACTTCGACTTCCTGCCCGCCGCCTTCCTCGCCCACGGTCGCCCGCTCGAAATCTACGTCGATTACCACAGCCTCTTCTTCACGAACGATCCTGACGCACTCACCCAGTTGGGCTGGGCGCTCAAGTTCTATGACATCAGCTTCCGCTACGCCCCCACGCCCCAGGCCAAAGGCAAAATCGAACGCGCCCACCAATACTGGCAGGGCCGACTCCCCGCTTACTTCGCCAGCGAACAGATCACCGAAATCGAAATCGCCAATCCGCAGATCGCCGCCCTGAGATCCCATCGCAACACCAAAGAAGTCCATCGTGAACTGCGCCAGACCCCGCAACGGGCATGGGATCAATCCCTCAAAGAAAAACGCTCCGCCCTGCGTCCAGCACCCCGCTGCCCCTGGTGGGATTATGTCTGGAGCGTCCGAACAGTCATCAAAGTCGCCAGCGATGGCCGAGTGCCCATCGGCACACAACGCCTGAGAATCGAAAAACCTCCCCAAACCAAGGTGATCCTCTGCCTCCACCCTTCAGGCCATTACTCCGTGCTCGCCGCCGCACCCGATCCCAAGCAAAAGCCCGCTCTCCTCTTCTCCAATCGTCCCAAATAATTTGTCCTGTTTTGAAAACTACAAAACATTCCTGCTTTGAAAACTACGCGACAGCCTCGCCGAAAAAGATTGCCCGCGCCGCGCCGCAAAGTCAGACTACGCACACTTGGTGGAGAGATGGCTGAGTGGTTTAAGGCACACGCCTGGAAAGCGTGCGTAGGTAACACTACCGTGAGTTCAAATCTCACTCTCTCCGCCACTTTCTTTTTATGGCTCTACCCAACGACACACTCGCCAGCCTCCGGGAAATTGTCGGCGCTTCCAATGTCCTCACTTCCAAGGAAGACCTCATCGCCTATTCCTTCGACGGAACGGCTGCGATGCAATCTATGCCCGGCTGCGTCGTCTTTGCGCTGACCACAGATCACATCGCGCAAATCCTCAAACTCGCGAACGCCAACAAGACGCCCATCGTCACGCGCGGTTCGGGAACGGGCTTGAGCGGCGGCAGTCTCCCTTGCCCTGACTGCATCGTGCTTTGCACCGTGAAGATGAATCACATCCTCGAACTGGATCGCGCAAATCTCACCCTGCTCACCGAACCCGGTGCGACGACATTGCAGATCGCGGATGCCGCGAGCGCAGCGGGTTTATTCTATCCGCCTGATCCAGGCTCGATGAAGATATCCACCATCGGCGGCAACGTGGCGGAAAATTCCGGCGGCTTGCGCGGTTTGAAATACGGCATCACGCGTAACTACGTCATGGGCCTCGAAGTCGTTTTGCCGGATGGCGAAATCCTTTGGACAGGCAACAAGTGCGTGAAAGATGTGGCCGGGTATTCATTGCGTGATCTGTTCGTCGGCTCGGAAGGAACGCTCGGCGTGGTCACGAAAGTGTTGCTTCGTCTCATCCCGAAACCACAGGCGAAGAAAACGATGGTCGCTACGTTCGCGCAAATGGATGCTGCCGCGCAAACCGTCTCCGACATCATCGCCGCGCAGATCATCCCCTGCACGCTGGAGTTTCTGGATCGCACGACGATCCATTGCGTCGAAGATTTTGCGAAAGTCGGCCTGCCGTTGGATTGCGAGGCTCTGTTGCTGATGGAAACGGACGGACATCCCGCTGCCGTCGCGGAGGAAGCCGCGAAGATGGAAGAACTCGCCCGCAAGAACGGCGCGATGTCCGTGCGCGTGGCGAAGGATGACGCCGAAGCCAACAAACTCGCCACCGCGCGTCGCAGTGCGTTCTCCGCGCTCGCGCGCCTCGCGCCCACAACGATTCTCGAAGACGCCACCGTGCCGCGCAGCGAACTGGCGAAGATGATCCGCTTCGTGGCCGAGGTCGCAAAGAAATACAACCTGCGTGTGGGCACATTCGGCCACATGGGCGACGGCAATCTGCATCCCACTTTCCTTACCGACGAGCGGAACAAGGAGGAGATGCACCGCGTGGAAGAAGCCTTCAAAGAAATCTTCGACGAAGCCATTCGGCTCGGCGGAACAATCACCGGCGAACACGGTATCGGCATGGCGAAGAAAAGTTTCCTACCCAAGTTCGCAGGCGACGCCCAAATGCGTGTGATGCGTGAACTCCGCCGCGCACTTGATCCAAACGGGATTCTGAATCCGGGAAAGATGTTTGACTGAAAACAGCCTCCAACCTAGTGTCGCTATATGAAAACCGCGTTTGACCGAATCACTTGTGACCCGAAGAAGATGAACGGGCAACCGTGCGTGCGCGGGTTACGCATCACCGTACGCCGCGTGTTGGAAGCGTTGTCGGTCTGCCCGGACCGTCAGGAGTTGCTCAAAGATTATCCTGACCTTGAAGATGAGGACATCAAACAGGCACTGGCTTATGCCGCCGCCTGTCTGGATGGTGAGTTTCAGGAACTGGCCGCTTGAAACTCCTGCTTGATCAAGGAACGCCCCTACGCACGGCGGCACGATTGCGCTCTGCCGGATGGGACGTGGTTCACACCCACGAAATCGGCTTGGCTGCTGCCAGCGACGAGGTGATTTTGCTCCGAGCCAAAACAGAAGGCCGAGTTGTGGTGACTTTGGACGCTGACTTTCATCAACTCCTCGCCAACACCAACGCACAACAACCCTCAGTCGTTCGCGTTCGCATCGAAGGATTGAATCACGAAGCGATGACAGGTCTCTTGCAACGTGAGTTGACCATTCGCGAACCCTTGCTGGAATCTGGAGTCGCCATTTCGATTACGGAACGCGGAGTCCGGTTGCGCAAACTGCCACTGCCTAAATCAACTGAGCATTGAATTCAAACTCCACCGCGCGTTTGATTCAAACAGGATTTTGAATCCGGGGAACATGTTTGATTGAGTTGCCTCAAGGCACTTCACGCAAGCGGAAGAACTGTCCGGTCTGCTGAATGACGAATTCGTTCGTGTAGGTCTCGCTAATTGCATTGAACGATGGGCCAGTCGCACTCCAGTTGGCCAAATTCGTGGACGATTCAAGAATGTAGTTACGACCGACGTTACGTGTTGAGTTACTTCCACCCGACTGAAACGGATACGGACTTGAATTGCAAGCTTCTGCCAACGGACTGCTGCTGCGCCCGCGCCGGAAAGCCCGCGCGAACTGGAGCAAAACTTTCCGCCGCCCGCGCTTCACCAAGGATGATCTCGCTGCCACGCGTCAGTTGACCAATGATTTTGATGCGAAGGAATGGAAATGGTAATCGAGCGGTTCAGCATCTTCTTGGTGCGGCTTGATCCCACCGCTGGCGCAGAAACTTCCAAGACCCGGCCATGCGTCGTTGTTTCTCCCGATGAATTAAATCGCGCGATTGCCACTGTCATCATTGCGCCAATGACCACGGTGCAGCGCGGCTGACCGACGAGGGTGGAGGTTTCATTCCAAGGAAAGTCTGGTGAGATTGCGCTTGATCAGATTCGTGCCGTGGACAAATCACGCCTCGTCAAACGGCTTGGCAAGCTGGATTCGGATACGGCGGATGCTGTTCTCGATACGCTCGGCGAATTGTTCGCACCGTAACCCGCTTCATGCTCAGTTGCGTGGGATGCGCAAACTGTGGCACGGCTTCCTCCTCGTTCTTGCCCTTGCCCTCGAAATGTCGAGGGCAAACAACTCAATGCAGTTTTGAAAGAGACATCTCAGGCCGGATATCTCGCACTTTTTAGAGTATTCACGCAAGTATTGCTTTTCAAAGCGCAGCTTGGTCGTTAATCCTGTGGCATGGCCGAGCGGTTACACACTGGTGAGACGATCCTCCGGGGCATTCCGGTGTCCGCTGGCGTGTGCAAAGGTAAAATCCTCGTTCTCGGCAAGGCGCATCACACCATCGAGCAACGATCCATCTCGGAGACAGAAGTCACCGTTGAGATAAGCCGTTTCCAACACGCGCTCGTTCAGACGCGCGAACAACTTCAGGAAGTTCAACGCCAACTCACACAAAGCCTTGGCCCCGGCCAGGCCAGTATCTTTGATGCACATCTGCTCGTGCTGGAAGATCCGTCGTTGATCGACGAAGTCGTGCGCGTCATCGAGCAGAAGAAGGTCAACGCAGAACACGCGTTCCACACCGTCACCGACCGTTACAGCGCCGCGCTCTCCAAGGTTGAGGACGAATACCTGCGCGAACGCGCCACGGACATGCGCGATGTCAGCGCGCGGGTGTTGGGTCACCTGCTCGGTCATGCCGATCCCGTGGACCTGCGGCAACTCACCGAGCCGTGCATCATCATCTCGCACGATCTCACCCCGTCGAAAACGGCGCAGATGGATCGCAAGAATGTTCTTGGATTCGCGACGGACATCGGCAGCCGGACGTCGCACACGGCGATCATGGCACGCTCGCTTCGCATCCCGGCAGTGGTCGGGTTGAAGAACGCGAGCGAAGTCCTGCAGAATGGTGACTACGCACTACTCGACGGTTTCAACGGCGTCGTCATCGTCAACCCCACCGACCAGACGCTTTTCGAATATGGCGTGCTGGTGCGCAAACAGGATTCGCTCGAAGAAAAACTTCGCGACGCGCTCCATCAGCCCGCCATCACGCTCGACAACCATCGCGTCTTCATCTCGGCGAACATCGAGCAAGCTGCTGATGCGGATCGCGTGAAGAACAACGGCGCGGAAGGCGTCGGGCTTTTCCGCACGGAATATCTTTTCATCAATCGCGAACTGCCCCCCAACGAGGAGGAGCAGTATCAGGCGTATCGTCAGGCGGCTGAAACGATTAAACCTGATCCGCTCGTCATCCGCACACTTGATCTCGGCGGAGATAAACTACTGTCCTCACTCGCCATTCCGCACGAGATGAATCCTTTCCTCGGCTGGCGTGCGATCCGTTATTGTCTGCAACACGAGGAGATTTTCCGCGCCCAACTCCGCGCCATCCTCCGCGCCAGCGTCGTCGGCAACATCAAGATCATGTATCCGATGATCTCCGGGCTGGACGAGTTGACGCAGGCCAACGCCTTCGTGGCTCAATACAAAACCGAGCTTCGCAAGGAAGGTATCCCGTTCGATGAAAAGATCGAAGTCGGCGCGATGATCGAGACGCCCTCCGCTGCGCTCATCACGGATGCGCTCGCTAAGCGCGTGCAGTTTTTCAGCCTCGGCACGAATGACCTCATCCAATACACGCTCGCCGTGGATCGGTTGAATGAAAAGATCGCGCACCTCTACGAACCGACGCATCCAGCCATCGTCCGGCTCATCAAACGCACTGTTGACGCCGCGCGCCAGCACAAGGTCTGGGTCAGTGTCTGCGGCGAGATGGCCGGTGACACCACACTCGTACCGCTATTGATCGGTCTCGGCGTGGACGAACTCAGCGCTGCCCCGCCGCTGCTGGCGCAGATCAAATTTCTCATCCGCCGATTGAAACTTTCTGACACACAGGAATTGGCGGCGTTCGCTCTGGAGTCAGAGTCCGCCACAGAAATCCTCGCCCGCAGCGTCGCCCTCGCGCAACGCGCCGCGCCCAGCTTGTTCGATACAAAAAAATGAACGCCGCCAGCGTTGGCTGACGGCGTTTGAAGAGTTGCAAATCAGAATTACTTCGCGCCCTGATCAATCCAAGCACGCACGAGGCTGACTTGTTCCGGCGTCAACGGCTTGGCGGGAGGTTCGTTTCCTCCGGGAGGTTTACCGGGTCCGCCAGCAGGGGCATTCGCACCGCCTTCAGGCTTTTTATCTCCACCGCTGCCTGCCTTGCGAGCCTTGGGCTTCGGAGGCATGGCCGTTTCAGGATCAAGGCAGGAAACAGAGATCAACAAGGGACTTTTCACAGCATTGCCGACTTCGACGATTTTCCCCTCCTTACCGCCCTTGAGAACGGCATCAAGCGAATCAAGGCGGATGCCGCCTTTTTTCTGCTTCTCGCCGTGGCAACGGAAGCAGGACGCTTCAAAGATCGGCTTGATGTCCTTGGCGTAAGTGATGTCCTTCTGCGTGGAGGCAGCGGGAAGTTTGGAGAGGTCAACCTCAGCCACGGCGGACGAAACGCCGAGAGCGAGAACGGCACTGATGAACAATCGTGTGTGATTCATGGTGCAAGAAGTGTGCTGAAAACAGCCGGCCTCTGGCAAGAAAACTTGTGCGCATCAGCAAAATCCGCCGTGACATGGAAACACTCTTTGCTAACCTTCGGCACTTAATTTTACGAAGTAAATTCATGCCCATCGCGACAACGGAACTCAAAACCAAGATCATCGAATCCCTGAACTTGCAGGATATTGCCCCGGAACAGATCGAAGATGACGCCCCGCTTTTCGGCGCGGGTCTGGGCTTGGATTCCATTGATGCGTTGGAACTCGTCGTGATGCTGGAAAAGAATTACGGCATCGTCATCAAAGACATCGAGGAAGGCCGCCCTGCGTTCAAATCCGTGCGCACGCTGGCTGACTTCATTGACGCACGCCGCTCCACCTAGTGGCAGATCGCTCTCCAGTCATCACCGGCTTGGGCGTCATCTCCGCTCTTGGCTCTGGCGTTGATGAAATCTGGCCCGCCATCGTCGCGGGTCATAGTGGTCTCAAACCTCTCACGCTGTTTCAATCCCCGCGTTACGGCCAGATTCCCGTCGGCGAAATCATGCGCGATCTCGCCGAACTCGGCGCTCCACTTCACGGTTCGCGCAGCGACAAGCTCGCCTGGCTCGCCGCACGCGATGCGATCCGCTCCGCCAATCTCGACACGCAATCCGTCGCAGATCGCACCGGAGTTTTGCTCGGCAGTTCCGTGGGCGGCACGCACGATACCGAACGCTTTCTCACCGCGCTGATCAAACACGGCAAAATTCTCGCACGCCCCACACGCTTTCATGAATGTTCATCGCCGGTGGATCTGGTGGCGGAATCTTTCGGGCTGCTCGGCCCAAGCTTTGCCATTTCCACGGCCTGCTCCTCCGGCGCACTCGCCATCGCCACGGCGGCGGAGTTAATCCAATCCGGTCAAGCTGACGTGATGCTCGCAGGCGGCACAGATTCACTTTCACACACGACCTGGGCGGGGTTTCATTCGTTGCTGCTCGTGGATATGCAGGGCGGCTGTCGCCCATTCGATGTCGCGCGCGGCGGAATGAGTTTTGGCGAAGGCGCGGCGGTATTGATCATCGAAGCGGAAGAACACGCACTGAAACGCGGTGCTAAAATCCTCGCGCGGCTCACTGGTTGGGGCGCGAGTTGTGACGCGCATCACGTTACCGCGCCGCATCCCGAAGGTGCAGGCGCGCTCGCCGCGATGCAATCCGCCTTGCGCCGCGCACAACTCGCGCCCGCGGACATCGGTTATGTCAACGCACACGGCACCGGCACGCGAGACAACGACGTGGCGGAAGGCAAGGCGTTGAAATCTTTGTTCGGCACGAACGTCCCGCCGTTCTCCAGCTCGAAAAGATTTTTCGGCCACACGCTTGCCGCGAGCGGTGCGATTGAAGCCATCGTCTGCATCGAGGCGTTGCGTCGCCAGCAACTCCCGGCGAATCCCGGCTTCAGTGAGATTGATCCGGGCATCGGCTTATCGCCCGTCACGAAGATGCGTCCAGAGAAGTTGACGCATGTGATGAGCAACTCGTTCGGCTTCGGCGGCAACAACGCCGCACTGATTTTTTCGACGGCAGAGACAGTTCCGCAAACGCGCCCGACACCAAATATTCCTGCCATCGTCACCGGCCTCGGCATCATCGCACCGGAGAAAAATTCCGTGAGCGAGCGAGCTATCCAACCGCCGTTGCCGCCGGATTCAATCAAAGTTCGCGCGTGCGCCCCGTTCGATGCCGCCACACTTACGCCCAACCAACGCCGCCGTCTCAGTCGCATCACGCAGATGGCGATTCTCGCCGCGCGCCAAAGCCACGCGTCCGACGCCACGAAACGTCTGGCAATAGTGCTGGGCACGGGGTTTGGTTGCATTGATGAAGGCGCAGTCTTCATCGAAAATCTCATCGCCAAGGATGAAGCCGAGCCGATGCCGACGCGTTTTCCCGGTTCGGTTCACAATGCGCCAGCGGGTCAGGTGGCGATTGATCTCAGTGCACGCGGTCTGAATTCCGCGCCGACGATGGGCGAGATTTCTTTTGAGAGCGCGCTCTGGCAGGCGATGAATCAGATAGCCATCGGCGAGGCGGATGAAGCGCTGGCTGGCGGAGTTGATGAGTTGAACAAGTATGCTCTCGCCATCGGCAAACGCTGGGGCTTCTGGAATGAGCAAACAATTCCCGGCGAAGCCGCCGTGTTCGCCAATCTCGCGGGTGCATCCGCGAACAAACCTCCGCTCGCGCGCGTGACGGCAGTGCGACTGGGTCGCTATCGTCGTCCGTTCGATGCGAAGCGCGAGGCGGACTGGATCGCGAAGGCAGTGGATTTGTCCAAGGTCAACGTGATGGTGAGTGGCGCGAAGGGTTGGTCGGAATTGGACGAGCACTACAACGCTGTGGTTGAAGAATTATCCCGTCGCTCAGGACGCGCGCTGCCCCATCAGACTTACAAACAGGACTGCGGGGAATTTTATTCAGCTTCAGCCGTGGGATTCTCCGTGGCCGTGGAACTCGCGCGTCAGAAGCGATGCGCCGTGCTGCTCTACACGCTTTCCTTGCACGGCGGCAAAGCACTATGCTGCATCGAGCCGTGACTCTAACTCTGGAACGCCGCCTTCAGGCGGCAGCAGTAACACAGACCAGTCCGCTGCCGCGTGAACGCGGCGTTCCAAAGTTGTAGCCATCGTTTCAACAATGACACGCTTTCACATCACACTGTTTCTCGCGGCGAACCTTGCCGCGCTGGCGGTGGCATCTGGCAACTGGCTTTGGCTGACCGCCGTGGTCGTAACCATGTTCCTCGTGATCGGTCTTGGCGTCGCGTTGCCGCAGATGAAATTCTTCGGCCCGTTCATCTGCGAAGGCGACGCCTCCAAGAAACAAGTCGCGCTCACATTCGATGATGGCCCAGATGCACGCTCCACTCCGGTTCTGCTCGACTTGTTGCGAGAATCAAAAGTTGAAGCGGCGTTCTTTTGCATCGGCAAACGAGTCGTGGCTGAACCTGCGCTCGCTCAACGCATCCTTGCCGAAGGCCACATGCTGGAGAACCATTCCTTCGCGCACAGCAACACGACGAACTTTTTCACCGTCCCGCAACTCCTCGCGGATCTTTCGCAGGCCCAAGCAGCAATCCAAACCGCGACCGCCCACACACCAAAACTGTTTCGCCCGCCCGTCGGCTTATCGAATCCAAATGTGTTTCGCGCTGCTAAGACACTGGGGTTGCGAGTCGTCGGCTGGAGCATCCGCAGTCTGGATACAAAGATCAGCGAGCCGGAGAAAATTGTCGCCCGCATCGAACGCGGTTTGAAACCCGGCGCGATCATTTTGCTGCACGATGGTAATATTCCAACCGAGCGTTTGGTGCTGACGGTGAAGCTGCTCCTCACTAAACTGCGTGAACACGGCTACGAAGTCGTGCGTCTGGATAGATTAATAGGATGAAAACAACAGATCGAGCGACACGGGTGATTGAGCGGTGTGATTCCATGCCACGCTTCCCCTCACCCCTACCCTCTCCCCCGGGGAGAGGGAGTAGTTGTTGCCGTCACGCGAACTTTCACGAACGCGGATTCACGAACGCCGCATCCGATCAACCCGTGATCGCCAAACCCTGTTCCTTCTCCCCGGGGGAGAAGGTTAGGATGAGGGGATTCGTGGTGGTTCTTGTAGCAGCCGCACTCTTTCTCACGATTCAGTTGCAAGCCGCCGGCGCACCAGCGCTCACACCTGTCGCCGATCCCAAACCCATTCTCTCCGAGCTTCAGCAAAAGATGTCGTCGCTGACTTCCGTGTATCTGGAATTCACGCAGGAACGGCAGTTGAAACTCTTCGCCGAACCACTCAAGAGCGAAGGCGTGATGATGATTGATCAGCCCGGCATGATCCGCTGGGAAACCACTGCGCCATTTCAATCCATCCTGCTTGGCAACCAAAAGTCGGTGGCGCAATTCGAGTTCGCAGACGGCAAATGGAAAAAGCTCAAGCTCGGTTTTCCGCAGATGCTCAAGCGCGTGATGGATCAGATGACGTTGATGCATCAGGGGAAACTCGACGCGCTCACCAGCGACTTCACCCTCTCCGTGTCCACCGGCGCGGTCACGGTGGTCACGATGGTACCGAAAGATGAAAACGTTCGCTCCATGCTGGCGGCGTTAGAAATCCATCTGCAACCCGACTTGGACGCCACGCGCGAGGTCATCATGCGCGAACCCGGCGGCGACCTGACGCGCATCATCTTCAATCGCGAGAAGCGCGGCGTGAAATTTCCTGAGAAGACGTTTGATCAAACCAAGCCGCAGGACATCGCGGCGATAAAGACGGTGGTGGGGAATGCGCCTTAGCTCGATGCTTTGCTACCAACTTACGATGAGGCCAGAATCGAAAGCTCCAAACTCCAACATCCAACATCCAGAGAAAAACCAATCACCAAACTTCAAACAAGCATCCGACCGCGCGCAGTTTTTTGGTGCTTGGAATTTGGAGGTTCTCTGGATGTTGGAGCTTGGATGTTGGAGCTTTCTCACGAAGCGTGTTTCACTCATCGCGCTCTTGTTACTGACTGGTTGCGCCACGACTCCACGCACTCAGATTCAACGCGCGCCAGATTCTTTTCCTGCTGACGCGCTCATCACTCAACGCGGCGTTCTCACAGTGTTGGGGCGGCAGTTCACCTTGAACGGCTATCTCGCCAGCAGCTCGACAAACGGCCAACGACTCATCGTGACCGAGAATTTCGGCAGCGTCCTCGCCGATGTGCTCGTGAAACCAGATGGGGAAACTTACGTGATGCGTTCCAGTCGCGCATTCAAACCAAAATGGATCAAACACTTCATCGCCGCTGATATGCAGTGTCTCTTCGGCCATTCACAGCAAGCAGATTGTCCCGGACAGATGATTGCCCCGAATCACTTCCTCATCGAACGCCGCTGGTACAAACTCGATCTGCACATCGTGGAAACCAAACCCGGCGTGCAGCCACCCGAAATGTTTGACACCACAAAAGCCGAGAAACCATGACGACTCTACCAAAGTCCAACGGAGCGCTGCTGTGTCGCGGAGACCAGCCGCAGCACGTCCGAATAGTTAGCGCTGTTGAATACTCTGAACGCGTCTGGAAGTATGCACCTGCTGCGGCTGGTCGAGGACGACACAGCCGCGCTCCTCAAAAGTTCCAAACCACGCCCTTCGCGAAGCCATGAACATGCTTGATTCCGTCTCCACTGCGCGGATCAGCGGGCCACACTCGCTCACCGACGGCTCGCACATCTTTGAGTTCCGTTTTCCTGCGAGCGACCCGACTTTCGCCGGACACTTCCCGCTGCGCCCGCTATTGCCCGGAGTTTTTCAGTTAGAGATCACTCGCGTCGCTGCCGAACTAGTATTGAGCCGATCACTGGAGGTTCGTGAGATCACGAAGGCCAAATTCCTCCGCCCGATCATCCCGGACGAAACCGTGCGCGTGGAATTGAAATTGTCGGAGAAAGCCGACATGATTCAGGTGCGTGCCAACTTCTCCGTGACTGGACAAGCGGCGGGCGAAACTATTTTGCAAGTGACCCGGAAATCATGAAGCGACTAAAGAAAATTCTGATCGGCGTGACGATTGTCGCGCTGCTCTTCTGGCTTTTGAGTTCGTACCTGATGCGTGCGTGGACGGCCAAGCCGCCGCCGCTGCCCGCAGACGTTTCAATAATGCAGGCCAAGCCGGAGACACGCGACGGCAAGACGTGGCTCGGTCAATCATGGGTTTCGCAACGCGAAGGGCTGACGATCATCCGGCTCAAAGGTTCGTCGTTTGACATGGGCTATGCGTCCGGCGTGTTGCTCCAGGATAAAATGGTCACGCTGGAAAATGAGTTTCTCGACATGATCCACGGATACGTGCCACAAGAGTGGAAACTCAAAGTCCTCAAGAACTACGTGATGTTCCGCAATCGTCGCCTGAGCGAATATGTTTCGATTGATGACCGCCAGCAGATTCACGGCATCGTGCTTGGCTGCAAAGATCCGCACCCTGAGATGGGCGACTATTACAACCGCATGTTGAACTACCACGCCGCGCACGACGTCTCCTACATGATGATTGATAATCCGCTCGTGTCGAAAGCGGGTTGCACATCGTTCGGCGCATGGGGCGGCGCGACAGAAGGCGGGCATCTCATTTCGGGTCGCAATTTCGATTGGGAAGCGGCGGATGTTTTCAGTCGAGATCGCATGGTGATTCTGTGCGAGCCGGACGGCGGCATTCCGTTCATCTCGGTTTCGTGGGCTTGCATGGCTGGCGTGGTTTCCGGCATGAATCGCTCCGGGGTTTCTGTCACGATCAATGGCGCGCCATCCAGTTTGCCCGGTGAAACCGCAACGCCCGTGGCGATGGTTGCACGCGATGTGTTGCAGAAGGCGCATAACCTCACCAACGCTCTCGACATCATCCGCAACACGCGCGTCTTCGTGTCCACGCTCTGGCTTATCGGCAGCAAGGCGGATGGCAAATTCGTAGTCGTAGAAAAAACTCCTGAAGCCACGAACGTCCGCGAAGCAGAAGGCGATTCCATCGTGTCAGCGAATCATTTTCAGACTGATAAGCTCAAAGACGACTCGCGCAATGTGCGTTACATCGAGGAGGCGACCTCAGTCCCACGCTTCACGCGTTTGAGCGAACTGATCCAAACGAATCGCGGTTCGATCAACGCCGCTCGCGCCGCCGAGATATTGCGCGACCGCAACCTTCCCGGCGGAAAATTCGCAGGCAACGGACATCGTAATACGTTGAACGCTCTCATCGCCACTCACGCCACGGTGATGGATTTGACCGATGGAATCTTCTGGGCCGCGCTGCCGCCAAATCAGCTCGGAAAATTCGTGGCGTTCGACGTGAATGATTTTGATCGCGAACTCCCCGCACTGACTATGGCTGCCGACGGGATGCTCGCTTCCGGCGAATTTGAAAAAGCGAAATTGGCGCACAAGGCATTGCAAGAAGGCGCACGCGCTTTGAAAAGCAATGATGCGCAAGCTGCGCTTGCCGCCGCCGACAAAGCCGAGGCGAACAACTCCGGCTTTTACCAAAACGCTGCGCTGCGCGGGCGTGCGTTACGCGCGCTCAATCGAAATGCCGAGGCGGTGACAGCATTTGAAGCTGCGCTTGCCGCACAACCGGCGTTCCTAAGCGAGAAGATAGAAATCGAAGGTCTGTTGAAGCAGGCCCAAGGGACGAAATAGCTGGTGGAATCAGCGCTGGACGAAACAAAAGCACCCGCAGACAGGTGTCACGTCACGACTGGATTGAAAGTCATCCAGTGGTTTCTCGGCTTTGG
>JANPGI010000464.1:0-6811 GCA_031423875.1 Verrucomicrobiota bacterium
CAAATGGCAAAGACCCTTACTTCGCGCCGTGGACGGATGTGGCGCAACTGGATTATCGCCGCAGCGAAACGCGTAGCGCGATGCGGAAGTTGTTGCTTTCCATCGCCGCGAAGTGCGATGGCGTGCGTTGCGACATGGCGATGCTGTTGCTCAATGAAGTGTTAGCGAAAACGTGGGCGCATCTGCCGACGAGCGGTCCAAATCTCGCCCAAGAGTTCTGGCCGGATGCGATCAAGGAAGTGAAGCGCGCGCAGCCTGGCTTCATATTCATGGCGGAAGTTTATTGGGGACTCGAAGGACGCCTGCAATCGCTCGGCTTTGACTTCACTTACGACAAGGCGCTTTACGACGACCTCGTCGAACGACATCACGCAGAGGCGCAGCGGAAACTTCTGTCCGCTCCGGAGGATTACGTGACGCGCAGCATCCACTTTCTTGAGAACCACGATGAGCCGCGTGTGGCGGCGAAACTTTCTCCTGCGGAAAATCGTGCGGCGGCGCTCGCCATTCTTGGTTTGCCGGGCATGAGGTTTTTGCACGAAGGTCAACTGACTGGCGCGCGGATCAAAATGCCAGTGCAGCTAGGTCGGCGACCTGTTGAAGCGGCGCAAGGTGAAATCAAAATTGCGTACGAATCGTTGCTCGCAGTTCTAAAAAAATCCGAAGTCGGAGTTGGACGCGGGCAGATTCTGGCACCGCGCGCAGCATGGGACGGAAACCCCACGGCGCAGAACTTCATCATCGTGTTGTGGCAGAGGAAAGACGCAGGCTTTGATCTGGTGGTGGTGAATCTGGCGTGGCATCCGAGCCAGTGTTACGTGTCGCTGAATGTCGCAGGACTGGCCGAGCGGGATTGGACGATGCGCGATCTTTTAAGCAAGGAGAGTTACGAACGCGCGGGAAGCGATCTGGCGCAACAGGGGCTTTACCTCGACGTAGCCGCTCATGGCGCACAGGTGTTCCGCTTCGAGCCGAAGGCGTGAACCGACTAGACACGGATTTCACGGATTAGCACGGATGAGAAACCGTTAATAATTTGCGAAAGGTCGTGTCTGACCCGTCTCGAACTTTGCGCCTTTGCTTCTTGGCGTCTTTGCGTTACTTCCCGTTCACCGGAACAGATTCTTTGCCTTCTCGAAGAAACTCTTGCTGATCGGATTCACGTTCTCGTCACACGATTCTGCGAACTCTTGCAGCTTTGCTTTTTGCGTGTGCGTCAGGTGCGCGGGCACTTCCACGTTGATGCGGACGTGCAGATCGCCGTGACCGTAGCCTTGAAGATTTTTCACGCCTTTGCCGCGCAAGCGGAACATCGTGTTGGGTTGTGTACCAGCAGGGATTTTGATCGTGGCTTTGTCGGTGAGCGTGGGCACTTGAACTTCTGCACCTAACGCAGCTTGGATAAAACTCACGGGCACTTCGCAAAGCAGATCGTCACCGTCGCGTTGAAAAATTTCGTGCGACTTGAGATGCAACACCACGTAGAGATCGCCCGATGGTCCGCCGCGCAATCCGCTCTCGCCGTTGCCGGAGGAACGTAATCGCGAGCCTGAATCCACGCCTGCCGGGATGCGGAGTGTGATCTTCGTGGTCTTGTCTTTGCGGCCTGAACCCTGACAACTGCGGCAAGGTTTCTCAATGACTTTTCCTGCGCCCTGACAGTGCGGGCACGTTTGCGCGATGCTGAAAATGCCGCGTGATGTGATGACTTGTCCGCGTCCGTTGCACGTTCCGCAAGTGCGCGTCTTTGAGCCGGGTTCGCTACCGTTGCCGGAGCAGGCGTCACAGCGGTCGGGTTTGGTGACGGAGATTTCTTTTTCACAACCGAGCGCAGCTTCCTCGAACGAGATTTCCAGATCAAATCGCAGATCGTTGCCGCGTTGCGCTTGCGTGGGGTCGTTGCGTTGCCCGCCACCGCCGAAGAATTCGTCGAAGATGTTTCCGCCACCGCCGAACACATCGCGGAAGATGTCGAATGGATCATGGAATCCACCGCCACTACCGCCGCCGCGTCCCGCGCGGGCGCGAGGATCGAAGGCGTTGTGACCGTATTGATCGTAGGCGGCGCGCTTTTGCGGATCGCTGACGGCTTCGTAAGCTTCACCAAGTTCCTTGAACTTTTCCTCGGCGGTTTTATCGCCCGGATTTTTGTCCGGATGATATTTCACGGCGAGTTTGCGGTAGGCTTTCTTGATCTCGTCCTGATCCGCTTCCCGGTTCACACCGAGGACTTCGTAGTAATCGCGTTTGGCCATCTGAGAAATTTACGATGTTTGATTTACGATTTGAGATTGTTTGGCGAACGCGCGTTTGCGGTTCAATCTTTCGGCTCAACTTTCTTTGCAACGACAACAGTGGCAGGGCGGAGGAGGCGTTCTCGGATTTTGTAGCCTTTGCGGAGCTGTTGCAGGACGTGACCTTCAGGCACGTCGTCGGATTCCTGTTGGGAGACAGCTTCGTGGATGTTCGGATCGAACGGCTTGCCGGTGGCGTCCACTTCTTCGAGGCCGGAATCGGTTAACGCGCTCTTGAGCTGCGATTGAATCATGGTCACGCCGTCTTGGAGCGACTTGAGACCTTCGGCGGAACTGTTCTGCGCGGCGGCGAGAGCCATCTCGAAGTTGTCGAGAACAGGGATGATCTTGGAGATCAAACCTTCGGTGGCGTATCGGAGCGCATCTTGTTTCTCGCGGGCGGCGCGTTTCTTGAAATTGTCGAAGTCCGCCGTGGTGCGGAGCAGGCGTTCCCAATTCTCGTCGGCCTTGGCTGCGCGACCCTTGAGTTCCTCGATGGCTTCGGCTGTAAGCGTTTCCGGCGCACCTGCGCTGGTTGATTCCTCAGCGGTTGCGGCTGCATCGGTTGTGGCTTCTGTGGCGGTCGGGATATTTTCGTCGGGCTTTTTCATTCGGGACAAACTGCGTTTTACGTAATCAATCAAGGCGCGGAGGTTAAATCATCCGAGGCGCGCCGCGCAACTGGGATTGTGGGATTGTGGGTAGTGGGTGTGATTGGGCGCATCTTGACACTGCCGCCGGAACGCTGCGCTCCGTCGGAATAGCCAGTTCCAGTCAAGCCCGCCGCTACGTCTGCGAACGCTTGCGGGAGCGTGCGCGGTTTGGTCAAACTCTGTTCGTGACCGCGAACTCCGATCAACTCCTCGCACCCCTGAAGCAATATTTTGGCTTCGGGTCGTTTCGTCCGTTGCAGGAGGAGATCATCTGTGATGCTTTGGCGGGGCGCGATGTGTTCGCGGTGTTGCCCACGGGCGGCGGCAAGTCACTGTGCTTCCAGCTTCCCGCCTTGGTGCGAGCGGGATTGACCGTCGTTGTCTCGCCGTTGATCGCATTGATGAAGGATCAGGTGGATGCGATGACTGCGGCAGGTGTGGCGGCGACATTCCTCAATTCATCTCTCGGTGCCGGTGAGTCGCGCGGGCGTTTGCGCGGGTTGCACAACGGCGAATTCAAACTGCTCTACGTCTCGCCCGAGAGATTATTGATGGCAGGATTTCTCGACGACTTGAAAACGTGGAACGTCACCGCGTTCGCCATTGATGAGGCGCATTGCATCAGCGAGTGGGGACACGATTTCCGTCCCGAGTACCGGAAGATTTCGTCGTTGCGGGAGATTTTCCCTGACGTGCCTTTCATGGCGTTGACGGCTACGGCCACAGTTCGCGTGCGTGCGGACATCGTCAAGCAACTTCACCTGCGCGAACCGCGCTGCTACGTGGCGAGCTTCAATCGTCCGAACCTGACGTATCGCGTCGCGGCCAAGGCGGGCGCGTATGAGCAGGTGTTGAGTTACATCCGGTCGCGTCGTGGTGAGGCGGGGATCATCTATTGTCTCGCGCGCAAGACGACGGAGGACATGGCGCGGAAACTTTCCGAGGATGGGATCAAAGCGTTGCCGTATCACGCCGGGATGGATGCGACCGCGCGCGGGAAGAATCAGGAATCATTTTTGCGCGATGAATCGAGCGTGGTGTGCGCGACGATCGCGTTCGGCATGGGCATCAACAAACCGAACGTGCGCTTCGTGATCCACTACGACCTGCCGAAGAACATCGAGGGTTATTATCAGGAGACGGGTCGCGCGGGTCGCGATGGTTTGCCGGGCGAATGTCTGATGATGTTCAGTCCGGGAGATCGCGTGAAACAGATGCGGTTCATCGAGGATAAGACCGATGCGAAGGAGAGAGAGATCGCGCAGGCGCAACTGGAGACGATGATCCACTACGCGGAGGTGGCGAGTTGCCGGCGGGAGTTTTTGCTGGGCTACTTCGGTGAGAAGTTTTTAGGAACGCCGCCTTCAGGCGGCAGCGATCCAGATGAGTCTGGTAATTCTGATCTGCCGCCTGAAGTCGGCGTTCCAAATTGCGAAGGTTGCGACAACTGCCTCGCACCGCGTCAGACGTGGGACGGAACGCTCGCATCGCAAAAGTTTTTGTCGTGCGTCTATCGCATCCGCGAGAAGGGCAGCTTTGGCGTCGGGATGAATCACGTCATCGAAGTGTTGACCGGTGCGGACACGGAGAAGATCCGGAAGTTTGGTCATCAATCCCTCTCCACCTACAACATCGGCGGGGAACATACACGGGCCGAGTGGGGCGCGATCGGGCGTGAGTTGGTGCGTCTGGGATTCTTGTTTCAGAATACGGAGAAGTTCGGCGTCCTGGAGATCACTGAGGAAGGTTTGGCCGCTCTCAAATCGCGACGCAAGATCACGCTCACAAAACCCGTCGCGCCCACTGAAGTCGCGACGCATCGCGCGGGCGAGATCGCTTGCGACGAGGTGTTGTTCGAGACGTTGCGCGTGTTGCGCAAACACCTTGCCGACGAACGCAGCGTGCCCCCTTACATCATTTTCTCAGACGTGGCCCTGCGGCAGATGGCGCGGAATTATCCGGCGAACGACCGCGAGTTCTCTCGCATCAGCGGGGTGGGTGAGAAGAAGCTTCGCGAGTTCGGGCAAACATTCTTGCGCGAGATCACGAAGCATCTGGAGACGAACGCGCGGCAGATGTTCGCAGAGGATTCGTTTGATCAAGGCGCGCCGCTGGCGCGACGTTCCCGTATGACGGACACGGTGCGCGAGACGTTGCATTTCTTCCGTGCGGGTAAGACTGTGGCGCAGATTTCGCAGGTTCGCGGATTGAAGGACGGCACGATCCTCAGTCATTTCGAGGAGGCGATCCTTGCGGGCGAAGATGTGGACGTGGAGCGCATCATGGATGAGAAGGCGCGGAAGGAGATCGTGGCTGCGTTGACTGGATACCGGCAGGCATCATTGACGCCGCTGTTCGAGAAGCTTGGCGGGCGTTATCCGTTCGGCTACCTGCGGATATGCCGGGCACAAATGCAGATGAAACCGGCTGGCCGCGCGGCGTGAATTGATGTCGCTGACTAAGTTTATTCTGGGCCATGTCCCGTCGTTCCTGGGTTGAGGACAATCAACGAACCACTGCACGCCTGTTCACGCCCCTCAATTCCAATCCGAGAACGCTCAATGACGATAGACGTACACTCCGAGTTCATCCGGCCATGCTGCGTTCCAATCTGATGACACTCAGAGCCAATCTTAGAACATCTCAACCTCTGCGGACGCTACTCACTGTTGATCTTTGATCACACGCACTTCATCCGACGCATCTCGCTGACGATCTTAGAACACTCAGAGACGATCTATGGACAGTTGAAGTTTCGCGGAAGCTTCTCACACTCGTGCGAAGATTGGTCGGTGTGAAAAGATGGACACACACTGATGGTCGAAGGTAAATGATGCTAAATACGAATGAACATAGGTAGAACGTTTACCAACCCCCTCACCCGACCTTCGGCCACCCTCTCCCCTTCGGAAGGGGAGAGGGACGGGGTGAGGGGTTTCCGTTGATTCGACCGATCATCTCCACTAGTTGGGACGACACAGCTTTAACCGCTGATCTGCGCTGATAAATGCTGATGCCGCGCTACCGGAGCGCCGGTCTGCGACCGGCTTTACGTGTCCGTTTTGTAGGCGACGACGTGAGGAGTCGTGGATAGGTGAGGAGTCGCAGCATCGCGCAGGTTGGTGAGGAGTCGTTGCAGAAAGCACTCCTCACGTGAAAGGGTCGCAGAGGTCTGGCATCCCTTCAGGATGCGAGATTCATTCCGCGACCTCCGGGGGTATCGCTTCCGCCTACGTCGGACTTCGGCGCGACTGGCCCATTGGTCGCTCAACCCCCGGCTAATTTCTGGCATCGCGCCGCGATGCTTGGAAAGCGGCTTCACCGAAGCCTTTCAAAAACTGAGATGCGCCCGGGTACATAACATCTTGAACGAAGAACTGGACAAGCTGGGCTGGACGGGCGCAGAGTTGGCGCAACGAGCCAAAGGTGACGTGCGAAAAGTGAGGCTGGCGCGGCGATTGAGAGCTGAAACGGCGGCGACATTGAAATGGATTGCCACCGAGTTGCACATGGGAACGTGGACGCATGTGGCAAACCGGCTCTCCGGCGGAAAACAAACCGAACCCACAAAACAAACCGAACTAAACTTGTGTCAAAAGTAAGGAGTGACCCCTTTACAAGGACAAGCGTTGAACTATTTGACTGAGATTACAGCCGCTAACACTGTTGTAACTTCCAGCTCTCATCCATACAAAAGTAAAGTCACCAACACAGGGCTTGCGATACCGTCAGATGTCTTAAATGGGATCGTCACAGGAACAAAAGGCGTGGTTCTTGTGGATGGTCGTGCATCTTCAACAAGCCCCCTTGTTTTGGTGGTTGAAAAAGATGGGCTGCAAGTAGTGGAATTCCCACTCCGTTTAA
>JANPGI010000465.1:0-1865 GCA_031423875.1 Verrucomicrobiota bacterium
TGGAATCCCATCGCGCTGTCAGGCGATCTTTTGCTGGTAAGGAATGATCGGGAGGCAGTTTGTCTGCGATTGAACTGTGTTCCGTGAATCACAACAGGCAGCCGCTCGAAGCTTGTTTCCTCAATCTGAATCAGCGACAACCAACGCATGTCGTCCATCGTCAACGTCGCCATCCACTCAAGCCAATCGCCGGAAAACGTGCGGCGCGATCTGCTTGAATCTCTCCGCACGCGGCGCGTGAACCACAAGTTCCACTACGATTCCATCAAGCAGACGAACAAATGGCTCGCGTTGCATCAGGTGTTTTCACCGTCCCGAAACGAGCGCGACTGCGCTGCGACTTACGATCGCGCCTTCGCCTCCGCCGCAAAAGCGATCACGAGCCGGGTTGTTCACCTCGTCGGACTCGGCTGCGGTGGCGGGCAGAAAGACACACGGCTGCTCAAGCTGCTCAAGACTGCTGGAAAAACCACCAGCTACACGCCGTCCGACGTGAGCGTGGCGATGACGCTCGTGGCTCAACAGACGGCACGCACCGTTGTCTCGGCAGACAAATGCTTTCCGCTCGTGTGTGATCTGGCGACAGCGGACGACTTGCCCAAGGTTCTCGCCACCCATCACCCATCGCCCGCCACCCGCCTCATCACCTTCTTCGGCATGATCCCGAATTTTGAGCCAGACGACATCCTGCCCAAACTTGCGGCGCTCCTGCGACGCGGCGACTCGCTGCTGTTCAGCGCGAATCTCGCGCCGGGTCGCGATTACGCCGCCGGAGTGAAAAAAGTTCTGCCCCAATACGACAACGAACTGACGCGCGATTGGCTGCTCGCGTTTCTGCTCGATCTGGGTGTCGAACGCAGCGACGGCGAATTGAATTTCAAAGCGGAGCGTGGTTTCGGCGCGCTGCGGCGGATTGTGGCGCGCCTCCGTTTACTCAAGACGCGTAGGTTGGTGGTAGAGGGTCGCAAGGTCAGTTTTGTAGCCGGGGAAGCTGTGCGGCTGTTCTTCTCGTATCGCTACACGCCGGAGTTGGTCCGTGCTGAACTGGCGAAACATGACTTGCTCGTCTGCGATCAGTGGATCACCAAGTCAGAAGAGGAAGGCGTTTTTCTCTGCCGCCGCCGTCCCAGCCACAAAACACTCAATTAACTTCGCCCTCTCCTCTGGCCTTATTCGACTCTTTCAAGGATGCTCCGGCCTGAACACCGCTGCCGCACAACAAGGCTTGCTCCAGATCGTCCGCGACTTCTGTGATCACTCCAACGCCACCTGCACGGCTGCTCGTTTCCTGAGTTGGTGAAAAACTGGCGCACGAAGTCGTGTTGACATTTACCCAAACTCCGAAGCGGCGGATTGACCTTCGCAAATTGTCGAAATGATTCTTACTGCGGGAGGGGTTGGGTGAGCTGGCGAATTTGAGCGATACATCGAGTTTCGTCTCCACTTCCATTCGGAATCTTTCATACTTTCTTTATGGCCAATGCAAAATCGTTCGATGGCATAAACTCGTGGCCGGAATTCACAGCGGCGATGAATCTCCTTCCCGGGGAAGGAAAGGAAAAGGGAGATGCATTCGAGTTGCTCGTAGCTGCATTTCTCCGAACGCATCCAACGTATCGAAGCCTGCTCGAAACAGTCTGGCTGCTCGCGGAAGTTCCAGATGAGGTTCACAGGGAATTAAATCTCCCCGGCCCAGACGAAGGACTTGACCTTGTTGCCAAAACATTCACTGGCGAGTTCTGAGCCATTCAAGCGAAGTATCGCTCCGATTCTAAAAGTTCCCTGACACACGGAGAGCTTTCCACTTTCACCTCGCTTGCGTTCGTGATTTGTCGCGGCATTTCGTTCGGGCTGATTTGCACGAC
>JANPGI010000466.1:0-3465 GCA_031423875.1 Verrucomicrobiota bacterium
TGTCTTGTCGCGATCACAGGAAAGTTTGCCGTCGTTGTAAAACAATTCCGTCACAAGAAGCGAACTGCGGCGTTGTTCAAATCCATCCTTGTTCGCGCCGGGTCGCCGTCCGGGATGCGTGAAGTAAAACAGAAATGCGCGGTCGCCGCTGACGACGACATCCGGATGGCCACCGATCACTTGATCGTCCGCGCCTGTGCCAGGCGTTTCGAGAAGATTGCCGTTGGGCTGGCGTTTCCAGTTTGTCGCGTCGTCTGAGCGATACACTGCCAGCCCGCGCCAGACATCAGTGATCATCCAGAGTGAATTCTTCCAGCGGAAAACTTTCGGGCCTTCACCGCCTTGATCGCCCACGGCTTTACCTTTGTCAGTCCACGCGATGAGATTGGTCGAGTCTGCGTAGTAAATGGATTTCTTGTCGCGTTCGTTGTTGTACCACATCCGCCAGAGATTGTTCGTGAGTTGGATCACGCACGCGTCAATGACGCGGTCCGACGAAAGCACGAGCGGCTGCGCATTTTTCCAATGGCGCAGATCGTCGCTTGTGAGATGAACGATGCTGCGGGGATGATTCCAGTCTTGAAAGACACCGGGCACGACGGTGAGGAACATGTGATGCGAGCCGTCGGGCGCGGTGAAAATCTCCGGCGCCCAGTGGGAGACGTTTGTGCCGCCGAGCTTGGCGGGTAGTTCGATGTCTGCTGTGCCGATGTAATTCCAGTTCGCACCGTTGTTTGTGGATTCTGCGATGCCGATCTTTGTGCCGTGAACCCAGGCGACGCCGGGTTCGTTCGTCGCGGTGGCGCGGCGGTTCGTGTAGAACATCCACCAACGTCTCACGCTCGGATTCCAGATGACGACCGGATCCGCAGCGCCGTCGTGAACCGGATCGCGGAAGAGTGGTTTCGGCGCAGGCAACCCGGATTCAGTAGCGGGTGAACTTATGCCGATGAGCAGCGCGATGCAGATCAGGAAAAAGTTTTTCATCATGGTCGGGGCAGGGTAGTGAAGCTGGCGCGATTGCCAACACTTCAAATCGGTCATGTTGATTGTAGGGGCGACGTGAGGAGTGCTGAGTTGGAACGACTCGTTACCTCGTCGCCTACAATTGGGCGCATCATGACACTGCCCCCGAAGTCGCGCCTGTGAAGTAATCGGAACGCCGCCTTTAGGCGGCAGCGGCACGGTTTGTCACGTTGCTGCCGTTGCTGAAGGCGGCGTTCCGGGAGCAGTGTCAAGATGCGCCCCTACAATTCGAGATCGGTTCCCCGGCTTGTCGCGCGATGTGGTTTCCCTTAACGTCCCGCCCCGTGCAGTCCAACATCATCACCGTCATCCCCGTGTATAACGGCGAGCGTTTCCTGTTACGCACCTTGCAATCCGTCGCCGCGCAGACCGTGCGGCCTGACCGACTCGTGATTCTGGATAACTGTTCCACCGACGGAACAGAGAAGATCGTGCGCGAGTTTCAGGGGATGAAATGCGAATTGATCCGCAACGAAAAGAACCTCGGATTGTTCGGCAACATGAATCGCGCGCTGGAGTTCGCGGAGCAGACGCGTTATCTCCACATCCTGTGCGCAGACGATCTCATCACGCCGAAGTTTTTCGAGACGCTTGTGCCCACGCTGGAAAGTTGCAAGGGCTACGGTATCGCGTTCTGTCTGGATGAGCGCATTGACGAGAACGACGAATATCTGAGCATGTCCGGTCAGATCACCGGCACGGCGGATATGATTCCTGCCACAACGTATCTTGCGCAGAAAGGCGAGATCGCGAATCAAGCGCTCGGCGGCACGATCTACAAATCAAATTTCAAGAAGTTGCCCTGTCAGTTCCGCATGGACATGCCGATCCTTGCCGACGTGGTGTTCTATGCGCAATTCGGCAAGGACTGCGAGCGCATCATCAAGGTCAACGACACGCTGACGAAGTATCGCTGGCACGGCACGAATCAAAGCTGCGAGTTGATGCCCGGCATCCAACAACTCGTGCTGGATGAATGGAAGACGATGCAACTCATCGAGGAGATGCGTGGCGGAAGCAGTTTCGTGCGGAGCTGCAAACTCAGGGGACTTTTCGGTGTGCGCTCCGGCATCAAAGCACGGCGCATCCGGCAGCTTGGCAACATGAAGTATTCGCGCGAGATCGTGGCGGCAGGGCGAAAGATTTCCGGGTTGCCGCTGTGGTTCGCCGCGCAATGCGTTGTTCATGCGCGCGAACTGGTGGTGTACGGAATCATGCGTCGCCGTCGTCAGCCGCAGAATGTTTTTGGATGAACGCCACCGAGATCAAGACGCGCCCCGTGCCGAACTGTTTTCTCTGCGGAAGCGCAGGGGAAGTTCTCTACTCGAAGATGCGCGACCGAAATTATTCCGCGCCCGGCGAGTGGAGCGAGCGACGTTGTAGCAAACCCGGCTGCGGCTTGATCTGGCTTGATCCGCAACCCATCGAAGAAGACATCGGCAAGGCATATCAGACTTACTACACGCACAATCAACCCGCGCCCGCGCCGAGTTTTGTTCGCGATGCGGTGTATGGCGTGTGGCGGAGTTATTTGGGCGTGTGGCTTGGTTACTCGAAAGGTGTCGGCCCTGCATGGCGCGCGATCTTTGCGCCGTTGGCGTTGTTACATCCGGGTGGCGTGGATGAATTGGATTCCGCCGCGATGTATCTGCGCGCTCCGACGCCGGGCGCGAAAGTTTTGGACGTGGGTTGCGGCAGCGGTGTTGTTCTAGCGCGGATGTTATCGCTCGGCTGGGATGTGGACGGCGTGGAAGTGGATCCCGGCGGCGTGGCTGCGGCGCGCGCGCGTGGAGTTCGCGTGCAACAAGGTCAACTCATTGATGCAAAATTTCCTGATAACCATTTCGACGCGGTTCACTCCGCGCAC
The DNA here is from genome assembly GCA_031423875.1 of Verrucomicrobiota bacterium. Lineage (GTDB taxonomy): Bacteria > Verrucomicrobiota > Verrucomicrobiia > Limisphaerales > JADLHS01 > JADLHS01. The sequence goes on from JANPGI010000466.1 coordinate 2,894, forward strand.
GTCATCGAGCACGTCTATGATCCGGTGGCATTGCTGAAGGAATGTTTCCGCATCCTCAAACCCGGCGGCAAACTCGTCATCCTCACGCCCAACACCGCGAGCTTTGGCCACAGACATTATGGCGAGGCTTGGTTGAATCTTGATCCGCCGCGTCATCTCATGTTGTTCAATCTGGAAAATCTGCGCGCGGCGGCGGAGAAGCAGGGCTTTGTGGTGCAACGATTGGATTCCACGATCCGCTCGGCGTGGGTATATGGGACGTTGAGCCGCTTGATCCAGAAAACGGGTCGCGCGGAAATGTCCGAACTAGGCAGACCCGCGAGTCTGATTTATGGCGTGATCTTCCAATTGCGCGAGCGCGTGCTGCGCTGGTTCAAGCAAGACGCAGGCGATGAGTTGTTACTGATCGCGACGAAGCGGTGATTGAGAAAAGCTTGCCGTGTTCTCACGAACACAGCCACAAGTTGTAGAAGGCGAACGGGAAACCGTTCGCCTTTTTCATTTCCCACTCCATTCGACAAGCTCAGACTTGAACAACCGCTCTGGCCCTGCAACTCTTGCGCTCACAAACC
>JANPGI010000467.1:0-4961 GCA_031423875.1 Verrucomicrobiota bacterium
AAGATCACCACGGTTGCGGGCATCGGTTGCTCCAGTCGCTTCCCCTATTTCGTTCAAGCAAACGGCGCGCACTACATCCATGGGCGCGCACTGCCCTTCGCGAGCGGCATTTCGCTTTCGCGTCCTGACCTGCATGTGTTCGTATTCGGCGGTGACGGCGACGCTTTCTCCATCGGCGGCAACCATTTTAATCACACCGCGCGCAAGAACATCAAGATGACCTATTGCGTCATGGACAACTGGGTCTATGGCTTGACGAAGAAGCAGACTTCGCCCACATCGCCGCTTGGTTTCAAGAGCAAGACCGACCAGTGGGGCGCGGTAGATTATCCGATCAACCCGATGAAACAGGCGATTGCCGCTGGTGCTACGTTCGTCGCGCGCACGACGCACACGAATCCGAATCACGTGCTCCAGATGATGGAAGCCGCGATGGATCACGACGGCTTCAGCTTCATCGAATGCTTGAGCGAATGCGTGGAATTCTACGAAGGCGCGTTCGATTCCAGCAACCCGCGCAAAGGCGGACAGTTCAACCTCGTCCCTGCTGATCACGACGTGACGAACGAAATGGCAGCTTACAAACTCGCGGACGAACCGTTCCCCGGAAACTTCGGCATCTTCTACAAAGCCAACAAGCCCACGAAGAACACGAAGGAAGCTGAGATCAACAAGTCCATGATGGAAAAAGTCAAAGGCATGAAGGACTGGCAGATTCTCCAGAAGAATTTCGACCGGATGAAATAATTCCTGTCGGCATCAATACAAAAGCCCTGACGTGAGTCAGGGCTTTTTCTTTAGCAACATTGCCATCAGCGCGTTACACCGAGCGCAAGGCCTGAAGTTTATTCCACGCCGCGCCGTTCTGAATTGTCTCCGCCGCCAACTCCCAACCTTCACCGATGCTGCGAACTCGTCCCGCCACAAACAACGCCGCGCCCGCATTGAGCAACACCGCGTCCAGCTTCGGGCCGCGATCTTCGCCGCGCAAAATCCTCCGGATGATCTCGGCGTTCACTTCGCGGTCGCCACCGAGCAAATCGTTGAGCGTGGCGGATTGCAGCGGAAGCTCGTTAGGATCAAACGTTGAGGTGGAGAACCCACGCTCTTGATAAAACTCTGCGACCGTGTTCGTGCCGAGCGTGGAAAGTTCATCGAGCTGTAACTGGCCAACTTTTCCCGAGACCACCATCCCGCGCCGCACGCCGAGTGATTGGAGAACCTGCGCGAGCGGTTCGCACAATTCAGATTTCGCCACGCCGAGCAGTTGTGCCGTGGGACGCGCAGGATTCAGCAACGGACCAAGGAAGTTGAAGATGGTGCGTTGCCCGCGTTCGGCGCAGAGCTTGCGCGCCGGGCCGATATGCTTGAATGCGGGATGATAATTAGGCGCGAAGAAAAACGCGAAACCGCGTTCGCGCAACGCCGCCGCCGCATCCGCTGGCGAGAGGTCAATCTTGATGCCGAGCGCTTCGAGCACATCCGCGCTGCCAGACTTGGAGGTGATGGCGCGATTGCCGTGCTTGGCCACTACCACGCCCGCCGCCGCGCAGACGATGGCGACCGTGGTGGAAATGTTGAACGTGCCGAGGTGATCTCCGCCAGTGCCGCAGACATCGAGGATTTCGCGCGAACGCGTTTCGGTATCCAACGGTGGCTGGATGGAGCGTATAAGAAGTTCGTTTGCAAAAGCAGCGATTTCGTCTGCTGCCTCGCCCTTCTTCGCAAGTGCTGACAGGAACGCGGCCTTGCTCTCGACAGAAACGGATTCGGTCGTGAGAGCGTTCACGGCAGCGGCGATCTGCGCGGTAGAGAGCGACTGCAACGCGCCGAGTTGTTGGATCAGATTGTCGAGCACGAGAAAAGGATAGGCGCGCGAAGCGATGAGCAAAGCGGAAAGTTTTCGCCCTTTGACTGCAATCAAGGCTGTTGATCCGTCCGCACGTTGAACTCCGCCAACATCACCGCGATCTTGTCCAATTCGTTTCGCGCAGCGTGTTCAGCATCCGGTGCTTGGTAGCGATTCAACATCAGACAAAACGCCAGCCGCTCGCCAGCCGCCGTCGTGACGTAGCCGGACAGCGCATTCGCCCAACGTAGCGTCCCAGTCTTGGCGTGGACGTTTTTTTCGGCGCGGGTTTTCTTCATCCGATTCCGCAACGAGCCATCCACTCCGGCCAATGGCAATGCTTGCCGATAACTTTCCGCCTCAGCATGACGGCTCATATATTCCAGCAGCGTGATCGTCGCGTTCGGCGTGACGAGATTGTTGCGCGAAAGCCCGGAGCCTTCCTCGAACTCCACATCGCCGCGCTTCACTCCGATCTTTTTCAGAAACGTTTCCAACTCGCGCACGCCGAGGTCTTCAGAAGAAACGCGCCCGATGACGGTCTCGGTCTGGTTCGTGGTATCGCTGACGTTGGCGCGGTTTGAACTGGTTTGTCCTGCAAGCGCACCGACGTGAGCCAGCACGAGGTCGGTGTAAAGATTCTGCGATGGCTTTTGCACCTCGCGATTGATGTCGCGCATGGGTAGCGACTCCACTGCACCCAGCTCTACCCACTTCGACAAACCAATCGTCATCACTTGCGGACTCAGCCAGTTCACTGTGCGAACTTTCCCGTCCACCTTGATTCCATTGCGCTGCAACGCTTCCTTGAAGAACGTCACGAATAACTTCGCAGGGTCGTGCATCGTCACGTCATCGGAATAATTTGTTTCGCCCAACGGCATTTTTCCGGTCACGTAAATCACATTCTGCTCGCCAGGCCGGAAGAAGTTGATCGCGCGCTTGCCACCTGCCGCGATCGTTTGCGTGCGATTGCTTAATACGACGTAGCTGGTGAGGGGTGCGATGGACAGCAGGCACGGCTCTCCGATCTTGCTGCCAGGTTGGACTGTCGCGCGCAGGGTGTTGTCGTTGATGGTGAGCGCGGAGATTTCTGCGCCGTAATAATAATTCACATCATCCCACGCCCAGCCGGATCCGTACGGCGAACCGGCTATGAAACTTTCGTCGCCCACAAGATCGCCTGAGATGCGACGGACTCCGGCATTGGTCAGTGCCGCCACGAGCGGTTGCAATGCGCGATAGATGTCACCGCCGTTGAGACGAGCATTGATCGTCGGATCACCGCGACCGTACACGATCAAGTCGCCCTTGAGCGTGCCGCGCTTGTCGGGTTTAGCAGTCGAGTAGAGCGACGTCTTGATGCGGTAATCGCCGCCGAGTTGATCCAGCGCGAGAGCCATCGTGTAGAGTTTGCAGTTGGAAGCGGGGCTGAAAAGTTTCCCGGCATCATGCTCGAAAAGAGTTTTCTTGGATTCGAGCGAAACGATCTTCACGCCCCAAGTCGCGGCGGCGAAGCGCGGCTCGTTCATCAAAGTGGCAAGGCGCGTTTGAAGTTCAGAGAGAGACGCAGTGGATGGGTTGGTCTGCGCCGAAAGTTTCAGTGCGACGAACAAGAGTAGGCATAAGACAGGAATTCTTTTGAGCATGACCGCAATGTGAAAAGGCGCGTGAGAATTGTCGAGCGTAGAGATGTGTCGCAAGAATCCATTGACCCCATCGCGGACGACTTCTAACTTCGCCGCGCTAACATTTTCACGCGCATGTCATTTGTCTCAGCTTTCAAACTTTGGTTGTGGGTTTCCGTCTTTGCCACCGTCGCGGGCTGGGTGCTGTCCTTCTTCGGAGTGCTGAATGCGATTGGCTATGTCGTGCTGGGTGTTGTCGGGTTAATCTGCTTTTTTCAGGTGCGCGGTCGCGGATTCGTGACGTTTGATCGTAACGACTGGAGTTGGGCAAAAATCCGTAAACGCTTCGGTCGCCCGCTGCCGATCCTGTTGCTGGTGGTGACCGTGCTCGTTTTCATTGGCGGCGTGATGTACCCACCGACAAATCACACCGGGCTGAGTTACCGTATTCCGCGCGTGCTGCATTGGCTGGATGCAAATCAGTGGCATTGGATCTACGCGCCAAACTTCCGCATGAACACCCGCGCCTGCGGTATCGAATGGATGTCTGCGCCATTCTTCGCGTTCTTGAAATCAGACCGCCTGTTGTTCCTACTGAACTTCATCCCCTACGTCTTCATGCCCGGACTGACCTTCAGCATGTTGACGCGACTCGGAGTGCGCGGACGCGTGGCATGGTCTTGGATGTGGCTGTTGCCGACCGGCTTTGTGTTCCTGTTGCAGGCCGGAAGCTGGGGCAACGACGCGTTCCCCGTCGTCTATGCGCTGGCGTCGGTGGACTTCGCCTGTCGCGCTTGGAAGTCGCGGCGCGCAGACGATGTCTGGTATTCGATGCTCGCGCTGGCGTTGTTGACCGGAGCGAAGGCGAGCAACATGCCGCTCGGTTTGATGTGGCTTGTGTTGGTGACGCGGTTGTGGCCGATCCTCAAGGGCAACCCCATCGGCACGAGCGTGGTGGTGGTGATCTCCATTCTGGTTTCGTTCATCCCGACGGCGTTGTTGAACATCGCCAACTGCGGAAGCTGGTCCGGCCTGAACCTTGAGCGCGTAGGCATGGACATGAAAAACCCGCTCGTCGGCATCCTGGGGAATCCGCCGCTGATGCTTCTCCATAATTTGTGTCCTCCGTTCTTCCCGATGGCAAGTTGGTGGAATCAGCACTCATTGGAGTTGCTGCCTAATTTCCTGCGCGAGCCGATGATGAATAATTTTGAGTCCGGATTCCAAACTGTGTGGGAGTTGCCGATGGAAGACTGGTCGGGCATTGGACCGGGCGTGACAGTGCTGATGCTGATCTCGGCGACACTCGCTCTGCCAAATTATTTCGGAAAGCGACAAGCCATCTGCAACCGCACGCTCATCCCGCCGCTCATCATCAAGCTCGCGCTGATCGCGCCGTGGATCGCGTTGCTGGCGTATTGCGCCAAGTCAGGAATGGTCACCGCCGCGCGGCTCATCGCGCCGTACTATCCCCTGCTCTTGCC
>JANPGI010000468.1:0-2399 GCA_031423875.1 Verrucomicrobiota bacterium
AGGCGATCTTGAATTTGCGCGGCAGATAAGTTTTGCCGTAGAGCGGATCAACAAAGTTTTTGTTCTCGGCGGCTTCGTTCTCGAGTTGCACGCCGTCAATCCAGATGGAGTGATAAGCCTTGGTCTGCGGCGCGAGCGCCATCGCAACTTTATGCGAGTCGGCAAAAACCTGCTCGCGCGCTTTTGTGTAGGCGGGCGTTGGCGAGGCCATGACGTTGCGATTCACGTCGCCACATGCGGCGAGCGTGGAGAGCAACGACTCGTTGATCTTCTTCACGAGCGGACGCAAGCCCGCCATGACGACGCCGTGGAACTGAATACTCTGGCGCGTGGTGATGCGAAGCGTGTTGTTGTCGTATTGCGTCGCGAGGTCGTCAAACACGCACCATTGCTTCGCGGTCATCACGCCACCAGGAATGCGCCCCCGGATCATCATGATGTATTTCTTGCCGGTCTTGCGCAGGTCGCGGTCATCCTGCTGATACGAGCCGTGAAATTTCAGGAACTGATTGTCGTCCTCAGAGAAGTGATCCTCCCCACTAGCGATGGTCGCGGCGATTGTACCGGCGAGAGTGGGGATTGCCGTTTTGATCTCCTCGTTGTGGGTCGGTTTCTTTATCGCGTCGGTCGTTGTCATAAAGTCAAAACAGCATTTTACAAAAGAAAGTCCGCTCGTCGAGAAGTCATTTTAGATTCCCGACTAGATCACTATGGTTTCCAAGCGATCAACTCTGCGAAGACTGGAATAAAATCATCAACAGATTTCGCTGAATGAGGTTCACCCTTCGTTCGGAGCGAACATATCCGCAATCGCCATCTGAAACTCCGGCAGCAGCTTCTCTGTCAGCACATCCGAGCCAGCAAGAATGTGCTCCAGCCGCATCCCATATTCGGACGCGTGATAGATTTCCACGTTGTTGTAGCGCGGATCAACCACCCAGAGACGCGGAAGTTTCATCAACTCGTAAACTTGTTTTTTCTCCACCGTGTCGGCGTGATGATCTTCTGAACTTACGACTTCAGCGACGAGCCAGACCTTGCCTGTGGCCGCCGTAGCGATTGCCAGGTCGGGACGCAGGAGATTGTGAGCATCTACTCGCATCGCGCTGCGCGGTTCGAGCAGCTTTGTCCCAGGAAAATTCGCGACACTGGCTTTGATGGTTGCGTGAAGGCGCGCGCAGATCAATTCATGCCGCGCACCGGGTGGAAGGCGCAGCGTCGTTTCACCTTGGATTGTTTCTTCGTAAGGTTCACTCATTTGGCTGGGAGAATTTTTCGCAAAAACTTTCCGGTATGCGAGCTCTTGTTCTTGGCGACTTGCTCAGGTGTTCCCTCGGCAACAATCTCTCCTCCGCCCGCGCCGCCTTCCGGTCCAAGATCAACCACCCAATCCGCCTCAGCGATTAAATCCAGATTGTGTTCGATGACGATGACCGAGTGCCCCGCGTCCACAAGGCGCTGCAAAACCTCCACGAGTCGCCGCACATCGGAGCTATGCAGGCCGATGGTCGGTTCTTCAAGGATGAAGAGATTTTTCTTCGCGATGTTGGCCGGACGATTCGCCATCTGGGGCAAATCGAGTCCAGGTTTCAAACCCGTCAGCAGATGTGTCACCAGTTTTACGCGCTGAGCCTCGCCACCACTGAGCGTCGGGCTTTGCTGACCGAGCTTGAGGTAATCAAGTCCGGTGTCATGCAGCGCCTCCAGTGCGCGTTTGATCTTCTGCACGCTGGAGAAAAACTGGATGCCTTCCTCCACGGACAAGTCCAGCACCTGCGCGATGTTCTTGCCGCCGTATTCGATGTCGAGCGTCTCGCGATTGAACCGCGATCCGCCACACGTCTCGCAGCGGACAAACGCTGGCGGCAGAAAGTTCATCTCTAGTTTGATCTGCCCCGCGCCCTCGCATTCCGGGCAGCGGCCTTGCGCACTATTAAACGAAAACCGGCTCGCTGAGTAACCCCGCATCCGCGCCTCGGGCACTTGCGCGAACAACGCACGAATGTCATCGAAGAAGCCTACATAGGTCGCCGGAATCGACCGTGGCGTGCGACCGATGGGCGCTTGATCCACCTCATAGACCGCCTTTAGGTTTTCATGGCCGGAAAGATTTTTGCTTTTGCCAGAAGATTTCTTGGCGAGTACCGATTGCAACTCCGGCAGTAAACATTCGCGAATCAGCGTGCTCTTTCCCGAGCCGCTCACGCCTGTCACCACGACCAAACGTCCGAGCGGAAAGTTCGCCGTGACTTTCTTGAGATTGTTCACAGTGGCATTGCGTAGCGTGAGGCAACCATTTGTAGCTGCCGACGTAAGTCGGCTCTGACCTTTTCCGGGTTTTGATTTGAGCGGACTTACGTCGGCTGCTACTGAAATGAGACGCCTCGCGCCTCGCGCTG
>JANPGI010000469.1:0-1649 GCA_031423875.1 Verrucomicrobiota bacterium
AACGAACCGGATCGCGGTTACAGCGTGGTGCGCGTCTGCACCTGGGATCGCGCCGGGCTGTTCGGCAAAATGGCTGGCTCGCTCAGCGCGGCGGGCTTGACGATTCTGAGCGCGCAAATCTTCACGCGCACCGACGGCATCGCGTTGGACACGTTTTTTGTCACGGACGCGTTCACCGGAAAACTCGCCAACGCCGAGCAACGCGATGAGTTCGAGGGTTTGCTCACGCGCGTGTTGTCCGACGATGCAGTAGATCTGCACAAACACATCGCGGCACAGAAGATTTCTCGTCCGGTTTATCAGGCTTACACGGGCGAACAGATTCCCACGCAGATCGCGTTCGACAACGAAGTCTCTGACACGCGCACGTTCATCGAAATTGAAACTGAAGATCGTATCGGCCTGCTTTACACCATCGCCGACACACTGGCGGAACTGGAGGTGGATATTTCCACCGCGCGCATCTGCACCGAGAAAGGCGCGGCGATAGACAGCTTCTACGTGCGCGAACTGGACGGCGGAAAAATTCTCGCACCCGAACGACAAAAAGCCATCCAACGCCGATTGCTGCACGCGATCAACGCCCTGAGTCCGAAGAACGAATGACGCCGATGTCGTGGCCACCGCCCAAGACGCTGGCGCGTTATTGTTCGCTCCATCAGCGTTGAGATTCACCACGGGTAGATTTTTTGGAATCTCTACTAGACAAGCCTGAGGCCCATCTTTACCGTCCGAATCCATGAACCTGATTAACGACAATTCTGTCGCTTAATCATAATGTGTTAGGCGGCATTTCCTATGAGTCTCGATAAATTACGACTGCGCGAGTTAGAAGACAAAATCCGAGCGCACTCAGATTCCGAGTTGTTATCACTTCTTGACGATAAACTTGATAATTGGACACCAGAAGCGGTGACCCTCGCAACCAGTGAGGTCGAGTCACGAGGGGGGCTTGAAGTGCTGCGGACACGGATTCGTGAAAGGCACGAACGCGAGGAGCAAGCGCAACAGAAACGAATAGCTGAAGAGCGTGAGAAGGAGGAGAGAGAACGACAAGATCAAGCGCGACAAAACCGCGAACGACAGGAGCAAGCACTAGTGGAAAGTCACCGCAGTTCGCCACCAGAGGCTGAGAGTTCGGTTATGAAGCGGTATTCAGACGCTTACCTTGTAGCGAGAGCAACAACGTCCATCGGTGTGGCAGTCAAGACTGTTGGTATCGGTTTAGGATTGCTCATCGTAATTGCCGCTGTCATTTTTGGAAGCCAAGCTACCAACACTATACAAGCTTTTATAGGCGGTTTCATTTTGGGGGCCGTTGCTGCTATTCCGATATATGTTCTCGGTGTTTTGGTTTCTGCACATGGCGAAGTTCTTAAGGCTACCTTGGATTCTGCCGTACATAGCTCACCTTTTCTCAAGAAGGAAGATATGGCGAAAGTGATGTCGCTATGATGCTGCCTTAAAGAGTTCAGATATGAGCAATTCCACCGAAACAAAAAGCCGGGCGAAGTTTCCCTCGCCCGGCTTTTGCGTTTTGAGATTGCTGCGGATTATTTCCAGATCATGTCCGCCACGGTGCGGCCTGCGGGGATGAACGGGATGACGTGTTCGCTGTATGGCACGACCACGTCCAGCACGTAGGCTTC
>JANPGI010000470.1:0-1623 GCA_031423875.1 Verrucomicrobiota bacterium
GAGCAGGTTGGCGCAGACGAAGTCGTATCGCTTTGCGCTGCGCTTCGGAAGTTTGGTGAGGTCGGATCGAGTGATACGGATTTTATTTTCAACGCGATTGGTTCTGGCGTTGGCGCTGGAGACGCGGACGCATTGCGGATCAAAATCAAACGCGTCAACAGGCGAGTAACCAAGCTTCGCCGCAGCGATGGCGAGAATCCCCGAACCTGTGCCCATGTCGAGAAAGGAGCGTTGGACCGCGCTTGGTTTGGCCAGCTCATGCAAACAAAACCCCGTGGTCGGGTGCTGCCCCGTGCCGAAGCTCAGTCCGGGATCAAGGACGACAAGTTTCTGTCCGGGCCGCAACTTGCGTTTGATCCAACTAGGTTTCACCAACAAGGCGCTGCCAATTTCCAGCGGCGGGAAATGTCGCTTCCACGAGTCAGCCCAGTTCTCGCGGGGCAACTTGACGATGTTGATCCGTGCCGCACCGACATTGATTCCAAATCGTTTCAGTTCACTCAACCCGTTGCGGAGCGCAGTTTTTGTGGCTGCAAGATTCTTCGGCGGCTTGGTTGAATAGACGGAAACCGTGGTGACACATGTCTCGACATCCGTGTAGGCGGAGGGGCTTGGCGCAACAAGCTTCGCGAGAAGTTCCGACACAGCGTCTTCAGCTTCAGTCGTAGTGGCGACTGAAGTTTTCCAGATGATTTCGCCTTTCATGATTTCAAATCCCGCCACGGTGTGAAGTTGGACAATTGAATCCTCGCCCGCTCAGGTTTCAACACAACCGTGGTGATGCTCGTGTATTCAACCTCGAACCGATCCATCTCTGCGAACGGCAGGTTCAGCAGCAGCGACAACAACATGCGGATAACGCCACCGTGACAGAACACCGCCACAGTCTTGCCTTCGCCCTGCGCTAAAATTTCTTTCAGGCATGAATCAATCCGGGTGCGATAGCCTGCGACTGTTTCCGCGTTGGGAATCGTTCCTTCATCCAAGAGATGCAACCACTCGTGCGCGCTGCGACCGAACTTCTGCTTCACTTCCTCAAACGTCAGCCCGGTCCAATCACCAAAATCCACCTCGTACAGATTCGGCAAGATGACGGGTGTGGGGCGCGCTTGTTTCAGAGTGGGCGCGAGCGTTTGCTGCACGCGTTTCATCGGGCTGGCGAAGATCGCGTCGAAGGAAACTGTTTTAAGATAACTCGCCAGTGCGGCAGCCTGCTCTTGGCCGAGCGGCGAAAGATTCATGTCAATGATTCCGCCGAACACGCCTTGATAACGCGCTTCAACTTCAGCATGACGGATGAGATGGAGTGTGGTGTTCATTCTTTGGCTGTAGCAGCCGACGTGAGTCGGCTCAACTTTTCGAAGGGATTAGAGCCTTCTCACGTCGGCTGCTACGGAGATTCATTCACGCCGTCGCCAGCGCAGCTTCCTGCGCCTCGAGCAACTGCCGCACGCCGGTTTTACCGAGTGCGATCAACTCCGCCAGTTGCGCCTCGCTGAAGGTGGCTTCCTCGCCCGTGCCTTGAAGCTCGATGAATTCACCAGCGGAGTTCATCACCATGTTGAAATCCACCGCCGCGCCGACATCTTCGGTGTAACACAAATCACAAAGCGCCTTGCCATC
>JANPGI010000471.1:0-3637 GCA_031423875.1 Verrucomicrobiota bacterium
ACGGCTTTAACGACTTCAAACTCAAAGGCGGCGTGCTGGCTGGCGAGGCTGAAATCGAAGCTTGTCTCCCCTGCCCCATCAGGACAATTCGTGTTTCAACTCCAAGGCCAGAAAGACGTGCGGTATGTGATTCAATCCTCCACGAACATGAGCAACTGGACATCACAATCCACAAACACGCTCGTAAGCGATTCGCTCAACATCACAAACGCCATCACGCCTAGCGCATCTCAAAAATACTGGCGCGCAGTCTGGCAACCGTAGCTGAATCCTTGCGGTGATTTTTCAACGCAAAGGCGCAGCGCAGCGTAACCGCAACCAAAGCTGATTGAATATGGAGGCCATGACACTATGGCTGCTCCATTCTGTTCCTAGTTTCATGGCTTCCTTATAAAAAACTTGTCAGAACTTAACGATGCTGGGTGTTAGCACTGCGAAGCCGCAAATTCGCGTCGGTGATCAGCCTCATGACCGCACTGATTGGAGCTTGAGGTTTGGAGCTTCTCTGGTGCTTGAATTGACTCCAAATATTTCGCGAGTGTGTAACAGTCAGTTCTCGTCGCTCTTGCTTTACTGCGCGCGAATTACTATTCAGCATGCAATCTTATGAGTGATCGAAGTCCAAATTATTCCGAAGGTGGCGGCGCGCGTTATGGTTTTGACAAAGCCCGGGCGGCGTTGGTCGTCGCGGTGCTGGCGGTCGTTATCGGCGTGGCTGGTTTTGTTTTCACTTGGTTCTTCTGCCGCATCGAGCCGCCCTCCGGCTATTGCGCGGTGTTGATCAAGAAGGATGGAAAAGATATTCCTGCGGACGACATCATCGCCCTGACTTCCGATCAAAAGGGCATTCAACTCGAACCGTTGAGCGAAGGTCGCTACTTCTACGATCCTGTTTTCTGGGATTGGAAGATTGAGCCACTCACGCAGATCAAGGACGGCGAAGTGGGCGTGATGGTGCGGCAGTTCGGCGCGCAGCCGCCCGCCGGAAGGTTCGTGGTGAGCGAAAAGGAGGCGGACGGGAAATTGCATCGCGGCATCATCGCCGAGCCGTTGCGTCCGGGCACGTATCGTATCAATCCGTTTGCCTACAACGTCGAGAAGCGGCCTGCGGTGAAGGTTGAGCCGGGCGAGGTCGGCGTGGTGACGCTCAAGTATGGCAAGTCGCCCGCCGAGGCAAACACTTTCCTCGTCAACGAAGGCGAGCAGGGCGTGCAAAAAACTCCTCTGCGTCCGGGCACGTATTACCTGAATCCCTACATCTATCGCGTGGACATCGTGGGCGTGCAGAGTCACAAGACGGAGTTTGAGATCAGCTTTCTTTCACGCGACGGATTTCGTTTCCCTGTGAAGGGCGCGGTGGAGTGGGCTGTGGAAGAAGGCCGCGCGCCGGAGGTCTTCGTGATGATCGGAGATGCCGAGGATGTGGTGAACAAAGTCATCCTTCGCTCCGCGCTTTCGATGAGCCGCGTGCAAGGCTCGAAATACAGTTCCGCTGACGTGATCAGCGGCACGGTGCGCAAGGCGTTTCAAGACGAGTTCACCAAACACATCACGACGGAGTCTGCGCGGAAAGGAATTCTCATCAAGGCCGCGCTCATCAGCGAGATCGAGCCGCCGCAAAAAATTGCCGAGCCGATCCGGGATCGCGAGATCGCTGTCCAAACGCGCACGACGTATGAGAACCAGATCGAGCGCGCGGCTTCCGATGCGAAGGTGGCGGAGCAAAAGAAATTGCAGGATCAGAAGGTACGCGTCGTAGCAGCAGACACGATGAGGAAGAATGAAATTCAGAAAGCGACCAAGGACAAGGAGGTCGTCATCATCGGAGCACAACGTGATCTTGAAGTCGCCAAGAAGGATTTGGAAACAGCGGACAAGAACGCGCAGGGCATCATCGCCATCGGACAAGGTGACGCAGACGTGATCTCCTACACGCGGCTCGCCGAAGCAAGCGCGATGCGGGCGATCATCGCGCCGTTTGGCAACGGTTCGGCTTACGCGCGGAATCTCTATCTGAACAAGATTGCGCCGAACATCGAATCCATCATGGCGAACTCGGATGGCGCGCTGGCTGAACCGTTCAAGGAATTGTCTCTGCCTGCGGGAAAAGGAGGTGCGAAGTGAAAAAGATTATTTTGATTGCAGTGGCAGTTGTCGTGATTGGTTACGCGGTTGTTTATGAAGGCATCTGGAAATGGATGGTCGAGGCCGTGGACGTGCCGCCGGACAAGATGCTTGTCATCGTGGCCAAGACGGGCAAGGAAATGCCGCCGGGCAGGATCATCGCGGGTGACGGCGAGAAAGGCGTGCGCCTGACGCCATACGGCACGGGGCGACATTTCTTCAATCCGTTTCTCTACGAACGTCAGTTGCACTCGCAAGTCGTCGTCGGGCCGGGTGAACTCGGTGTGGTCATCAACAAGTTTGGCAGGGAACTTCCGCCTGGCGAATTCCTCGCGGGCAAAGACGAGCGCGGCATCCAGCGCGATGTGTTGTTGCCCGGCACTTACAAACTGAACCCTCACGCGTTCGAGGTGAAGATCGTGAAGATGGTGGAGATTGAACCTGGTCACGTCGGCGTTATCGCGGCGCGTTCCGGCAGGACCGCCTCTGGTCAACTCGCCGAGGAAGGCGAACGTGGCGTGCAAAAACGCGTGCTCGAACCCGGCCTTTATGCGCTCAATCCAGAAGCATACTCGGTCGAGAGCATCGAGGTGGGCTTCAATCAAATCACGATGGCGCACGCGGGTAAGTTACCTGAAACGCAGACAACGGGTCAGGGCGTGGAGAAATCTCGAGCCGCGCCTGGGCGACCACGCCAACAAGACATCCGTTCCGCCGCACCAACGAAACCCGTGTTGAGCGCAGTGAAGTTCCCGTCGAGCGACGGTTTTGAGATCACGATTGATGTGACGTTGCTCTGGCAATTGTTGCCGTCAGATGCGCCGGAAGTTTTTGCGCGTTACGGCAACATCCATAAGATCGAAGAGAACATCCTGATTCCACAGATCAATTCAACGGCACGCATCAAGGGTTCAACGTTTGGCGCAGTGGACTTCATCGTGGGCGACAAGCGCGAACAGTTTCAGGGCGCGTTTCAGGAGACGATTGAAAAGACGCTCAAGGAGAAACGCCTGCAAGTGGACCTTGCGCTCGTGCAGGACACACTCGTGCCAGACAACATCTCCGGGCCGATCCAAGAGTCGCGCATCGCCGCTGAGTGGAACATCACCAACGTCGAGAAGACCAAGACCGAAGCCAAGAAAGCGCAACTCGATGAAACCGTCGGCTTGATCCGCCAGATCGAACAGGTGGTCGAATACGAAACGCAACGGCTCGAAGGCAACACCGCCGCCGAGCGTGAGAAGGCTGTCAATCAACTCGCGGCTGAAGGGCGGTTGCAGGTCGCAGAGCTTGCGCGCCAGACTGCGAGCATCAAGGCAGACACGAGACGCAAGATCGGTGGGGCAGAAGCGAAGGTTGTGGAGATGAAAGGCAAAGCGGAGGGCGAAGGCTTCGCGCAACAAGTCGCGGCAGCGGGTAGCGCGGCGGATTACAACGCGCTCCAGTTCGCCAAGCAATTGCCTGAGCGCGTGAAGCTCTCGCTCATCTACGCAGGCAACGGCACGTTGTGGAC
>JANPGI010000472.1:0-1659 GCA_031423875.1 Verrucomicrobiota bacterium
CGATCTCGCGAACACCAAGGCGGGCCGCGCGAGCGTGGCGGCGTTGTCCATCAAACACACCGATGAAAGTCAGTTGTCCTTCACCGGCGAAATGTCCCCCGCAATCGGTGCGCTCTCGGAAAAAGTTTTGAGCGAAGGCGAGATCGTTCACGCGTTGAGCGTGGTGCGGACGGATGCTTCGGTGGAGAATTTGTTGAAGTCGCTGCTTGGGCGCACGTTCATCGCGGGCAATCTTTCCACGGCGACGGCGCAAATCCAGAACGGTCATGCGGGTTGTGACTTCGTCACGCTCGGCGGCGATCTGCTGAATCGTCACGGTATTTACACCGGCGGTTATCTCAATGGCAACGGCAACAGCAAGGCGCCGTCCTCGATTCTCGGTCGTAAGAATCAGATCACGGAATTGCAGGCGAGCGTGGCGGACTTGCAGGAGAAAGTGGCTGAAGCGAGTCGCAAACGCGGCGCGTTGTTGAGTGAGCAGACGGAATTGCAGGCGAGCTTGCAGGAAGCGCAGACGGAATTGCGCCAGCAGGAAGTCGCCATCGCCACGCGCGAAGGCGAGTTCAATGCTTTGCAGAATTCCAATCGCTTGCTGCACCAGAAGATTGAGACGGTCGTCTATGAAGTGACGAGCCTCGCGGCGCAGGAAAAGGAAGGCAACGACAAGCGCACGCAACTCGTCGAGCGCGCCACGATCCTCGCGACCAAGGAACACGCCGCGCAGGAAACGGTCGTCACGCTCACGACCGGACTCGAAACCGCGCGCCAACAGCGCGACACGGCCACGGCGACGTTGACCGAGAGCAAAGTTTCGCTCGCGACTGAAGAGCAGATGTCGGCGTCGTTCCGGCAGCAGGTGCAATCGCTCGAACAACGCGTGCGCGAACTGGCGCAGATCATCGAGCAGCGCAAGGGCGAGATTTCATCGTTCATCGCGCGCAAGGCGCAGGCGGAATCGGAGATCGCCGATTCGCAGAGCAAGATTGAACGCCTCGCGCACGACCGCGAACAGGTGAACGCGCAGGCGGCGGAGTTGTTCGCGCGCAAGCAGACGCAGGAAGCGGACGTGCATACGCGCGATGAGTCGTTGCGCGAACAGCGGCGGCGGTTGACGCAGTTGCAGGAATCGCGCAGCACCATCGAAGTGGAGCTGGCGCAGAAGAACATGTCGGCGCAAAACCTCCGCGAGCGCATTCAGCAGAAGTATCATCTCAATCTCGACGACGTGCGCAGCGAATGCATTACGATCACCTACGCGGACGAAGGTCCGGCCAAGGTGGAAACGCTCACGCCGGAGCAGATGGCTCAGAGCGGTGCAGGCACGGATTGGGATGCGGTGGCGAAACAGGTGGAAGAATTGCAACGCAAGCTGGATGATCTCGGCCCGGTGAATCTCGTTGCCATCGAGGAATACGAGGAGACCGAACAGCGTCACCAATTCCTCACCACGCAGCACGACGATCTCGTGTCGGCGAAGGCGCAGTTGCTCGAAGTCATCAACCGCATCAACACGCAGACGAAGGAGATGTTCCTGACGACGTTCACGCAGATCCGGGACAACTTCCGCGTGATGTTCACCGAAGTCTTCGGCGGCGGCAAAGCGGATTTGATTTTGACCGACGAAAACGACGTGCTCGAATCCGGCATTGATATCGTGGC
>JANPGI010000473.1:0-7823 GCA_031423875.1 Verrucomicrobiota bacterium
CTGCGGCTGACTTTTCGAGCACAGCCGCGCTCCGTCCATATCTGTGTTCAATCTGTGTTTCATCTGTGGCTCAAACTCCCCTTTGTTCCGGTGGCCAGATGATTTTGTGCAACTGCGCCTGGAAACGCACTGGCAACGCGTCAGCCACGATACGCTCAACCAAATCCTTTCGCGTGATGGGCGTCAATCCGTCCGGCACACGCTTGAGCGACTTGTCCTGTTGCTCCGGTCGCAGCGGATGCACCCACGACATGAGCAGCGGACAAATCGTGTCGAGCTTGTGTGTGGCGATCTGCTGCTTCGCCCAGTCGTAATCTTCCATCGTGCCGATGACGAACTTGATTTCATCCGTCGCCTTCAGGTGCGGAATGTTTTCAAACCGATTGCGTTCCACTTCACCGCTGGCGGGGCATTTCAAATCCATGATGCGGCGGACGCGGGGATCAACCTTCGAGATGTCCAGTGCGCCACTGGTTTCTACGAGCACGGTGAAACCGTCGTCGCAAAGTTGGCGCATCAGGACGAGCGCGTTGGGTTGGAGCAGCGGTTCGCCGCCGGTGAGTTCCACGAGTGGCAAGCGGAGCGCGGGTCTGTGACCCGCAGCATCTTCTGTTGCAACCGGCGTGCTGCGGCTCATAGAGCCGCGCTCCGCGAATGGTTGCGCCAAGTGCAACACATCCGCGCGCACTTCACTGAGTTCGCGCTTTTTTCCTTCGGTGAACGCATACGCCGTGTCGCAATACGAGCAACGGAGATTGCACGCGGTGAGCCGCACGAAGACGCACGGCAGCCCGGCGAAAGTGCTTTCACCCTGCAAGCTCAGATAGACTTCGTTGACAACCAGCGTTTCAGACATCGGACGAAGTGTAGTCCGCACGGGGCGAGTGGTGAAAGATGAATTGCTGCGGGCGGGTTTGTTACTACTGAAGCCACACGCGTCCGCGCGCGGACCATGCGGAGTTCGTGATGGAGTTTGTGTAAGTCACGATGCTGCCCGTGCCCGGGAGGTTGCCGTAGCCGGGAATCATGCTCCAGCTTGCGGGCGTGGCGAGGTTTGTTGTCTGCAACAAATCATACCGGCGTTCGAGGCCGAAGTATCCAGAGCCGGTGATGGCTTCGCTCTGAAATGAAACAGTCACGGTGCCGTTCGGCAAACGACTCGCAGTGATTTTGAATTTGCTGTTGGCGTTTGTGGCGCTCGTGCCAGCCACGTATTCCGCCGCGTCGCTTGCACCATCGCCGTCAGTGTCGCCGCTGAGAGATGAACCGACGACATTCGTGCTGCCGTAGATTTCGATTTCGTAGGCGTCGGGCAAACCGTCGCCATCTTTGTCAGCCAAGGGCGACACACCCGGCGTGGCGAATGGCGTTGTTCCTACCATCCAACTCAGCGGATCGTTTCCCCAAACATCAGGCGCGCGACGCAACAATGGCGGCCCGCCGCCTGCCGCTTGAGTCGGCCACGGGAGCGCGGATGAATAGCTCACTTCATCTTCCAGCAACATGGGCAGGAAGGTTGGTTCACCGGCGGGCGGTTCATCGGGGCGTTGCAGGCGAAGCGTGTCGCCGGTGTCAGAAAGTGAACCGAGAAATGCGCCGAGCAAAACTGTGTTCGTGCCGATGCCGTAGTGAGTGCGGAACGTGTTCAACGTGGTGGCATTGGTCGCGAGACTTGGGTTGAACGACAGCACCGCCAACGCGCCACCCGGCGGAAGAAGTGTGTTCGTGGGGAAAGAATAATCCGCGTTGCCGGTGAGTTTCCAGTTGGTGAGATTTTCGGTCAACGGGCCGGGGTTGAAAATTTCCACGAACTCCAGCGTGGGATTGCCGGAGGCGGGCTGATACATGAACTCGCTGATGATCACGGGGCCGATGCGCGGGCCGGAGTTGGTGGCGTTGAATGTTCGTGTGAGCATCGGATACAGCGCGCCTTGAGCGTTCGGCCAGCGACCGAAGGATTCGCCGTTGCGTGCCGCGCCGAAGCTGACGTGATCCGCGAACGCGACGAGATTGCTCTGCGAGTTTCCTTGCAACAGCCATACGTCGTCGCCGTGTGCGGCGTCGAGGCGGAAGTCGTTTGTGTTCGCGCCACCAGAAATGTTGAAGTGGCTCGTTTCATCGAACGAGACGTAGCCGCCAGCGGCGAGCGTCGTGCCGTTGGCGATGCGATATTTTTTGTAAGGCGCGTCGGAGTCGCTCAGATACCAGCCGCCGATGTTGATGGCGGACGCGGTGGGATTGTAGAGTTCGATCCTGTCCACGAGCGGCAGATCGGTGTGGGTCAACACTTCGTTGATGACGATGCCGGGTGCTTGAGCGAGACCCGTCGCGCCGGGCGAACCGCCGTAGCTGATGCTGTCGCGCCAGTTCAAGCCGTCGTTGTAGTCGCCAGCGTGATTGATCAATTCGAGCGAACTGCCATTCCCATCCGCGCGCTGCGGCCACGGCGACGTGTCTTGGAAAGTGAATTGCCGGATCGTCACGTTGTTGGTGTCCACGAGATGCAGTTCCTCACCGCCGTTGCTGAGTTGGCCGCCGAACGTCGTGTTGAGCAGGTTTGTGACGGTGCCGTAACGTGCGTTGAAAGCGGCAAGATGTTTTGCCAGCACCATGCGCGTGCCCGGAGCGAGGTTTGTGGTGGGAAACGTGTAGGTGATGCCCGCGATGAATTTTGCGCCAGTCAGATTGATGGTCGTGCTGCCGAGGTTTTGAAACTCGATGAACTCGAAATCGTCGGCGTTGGTATTGACGAGAAGTTCGCTGCCGGTCGGTTCGTGCGGATGATAATTCAACTCCGTGATAGCGAGGCCAAGGAACGGACTGCCGATGGTCAGCGAATTTGTATCAGCCGCTCCGCCCCACGGCTCGAACGTGGGTTTGTTCACATTGTCGGTCGCTTGGATGTAGTAGGTCAACGTGCCCGGAGTTGCGTAAGGGCCGAGTTGAACCGTGAAGATTTTATCGCCGGCGAGAACGTCGGGCGACGTGCCGTTGTCGAGCATGTTGTTCGTGACGCTCGCGCCGCCGTTGAAACGAGAGATGAACTTCACACTGCTGACCGAGACATCATCCTCGACGCGCGCGGAAACGGTGATGAGTTGATTCGTGGCGGGCAGCGGCGGCGTGATGGTGATGGGCGAAATGATCGGGCCAATGTTGGAGAGCGTGAGTTGGTTCAGCGCGTTGGTACGGCGCGCGGTGATGAATTCAGTGATGCCGTGATAGTTGGGCACGTTGGGGTTGGCGACGACTTGGGCGAAGTCGAACGAGTTGGAGTACTGCGTGTAAGTCCAGTTCGGCCAGTCGCCGCTGTAACGGGTGCGGTCGGCGGCTTTGCAATTCGTGATGCTGAGATCATTGAAGGGTAGGGCGGCGGTTTGATTCTGGCGGATGCGATAGACGAGGGGGTTGAGTTTCGAGTTCTGATAGTTGCCCTGCAACAATTGGTTCATGAAATACGAGTAGCGGTTCTTGAACTCCGGCACGCCGAGGATGCGTGTGACGAGCGGCACGTTGGCGGTTTGACCCCAAGTGTAAATATTCTGCGTTGCCCAATTCCCCGAAGACGGCGTGATCCAGCGGATGCTGAATGTGTTGTCCTGATCGTACGGAATAAAATGCCAGCGACCGCTGCCGGGATCGCGATAGAGATGAAAGTTATTGTAGTTGCCCCAGTAGCCGTCCCAGTTCGAGGTGAGCACGTCGAGCGCGAGACGCTTTAGGAAATCGTCCACTTCAAAGTGGCGGCGGATGACGGACGGAAACGTGTTGCTCGGCGTGTTGTTGAGAACGTTGATGAAGCTGGCGAAGTCGTTGTAAGAAGCGTCACCATTGCCGAGATACTTCAACTCGTAGCGCGTTTGTCCGGTGTACGCACTGCCCGTCGCGCCGAGATACAGCAGATTAGCCTGGCCGCCGATATAGACGCATTTGTAAAGATTGCCGCGCGTGTCTGCAAAGCGTTGCTTGATGAACACGTCATCCACGGGTTGCGTGTTGTTTAACACGGCATCGAAGAAATAGCCGTTCGGTCCGGTGCGATGATTGTTCGGCCCGATGATGACCGTGGCGACATGATTCGCGTACGGCGTGGGCAATCCGGCGGCTTGATGCAGATCGAAACTCAGCTTCGAGCGCGCGGTGGACGGATCGTTGACCTCGGAATTCAAGTTGAGTTTCTCGATGCCGAACAGATTTTGCCCCGGCACGAAGGAGTTGAAGGAGACGTTGAACGAGCGCGGATAGTTGTTGAGGCTGCTGTTGCCGCGCGCGCTGATGCCAGCGTTTGTCACCGTCACATCAATGTCCCCGTGACGGAATCGGACGTTGACGGAAACTTCAACCGTTGTCGGCGGACCCGCCTGCAATCCATCCCACACAGATTGCGACGCGGTGATCTCGATGCGCGCGAGCGAGGTGTCGCAGTAGAGCGGATGTGGGCCGGGGATGACGGTGTTGGCCGCGCCGGGCGTGTGCGACACGAGATAGCCGGGCTGATTCGTGCGGAGCGTGGGGTTCGTGCCGGAAGTCTGATGACCGTACGCGATGTCGAAAAATTGTTTTGGGAATGCCGCGCCGAAACTGGAAACCACCGTCACGCCATTCGATGCGACGAGCGCGAGATATTCACCGTCTGCATCCAGCGAGAAGCTCGTGTGCAACTGCGCGACCGCCACCGCGCGGTTCTTGCCGGAAGCAAACACCACCACGTAGCCGCCCGCAGCGAGGCTTTGGGCGGGGATTCGCCATTTGGTCAGATTGCTGGCGTCGTCCGTGAGATAAAAACCATTGAGGTTTGTTGCGCTTGGGCCGGGATTGTAAATCTCGATCCAATCGGAGAACGCGCCGTCTTCGTCCGCCAGCACAGTATCGTTCTGCGCCATGAATTCGCTGATGATGGGTTGCGATGGCGACGGCAACGCTACAACCGTCAAGAACGCACAGAGGATACAAATTTGATTAAAACGCATCGGTTGCCCGCATTGATGAAGGCCATCCATCATCGCCGACAACCCCGCCAATGCAACCACACGAACGTGCGGACGCAGATTATGCGTTCTTCGCTGCTTGAATGAATGCCCGCACTTTCGCGTGATCTTTTTTGCCGGGCGCAGATTCAACGCCGCTGGAAACATCCACGCCGAACGGCTCAACTTTGCGCACAGCTTCGCCGACGTTTTCTGGAGTCAGTCCGCCAGCGAGAAAGATCGGCTTGCCGTGCTTCTTCGCTTCGATGGCCAAGTCCCAATTGAACTTCGCGCCGGTGCCGCCGTGAGCATCCGGCGAGTAAGCGTCGAGCAGATACGCGTCCGTCGCGTAGTTCGGCAAGGCGTCGAGTGACGCAGCATCACGCACGCGAAACGCCTTCATGCTCATCACGCCAAATTGCGTGCAAAACTCCGGCGTCTCCTCACCATGAAATTGCAGCAACGTCACGCCGCACTCGCCGATGGCGCGCAGCACGGCATCTTCCGCCGGGTTCACGAACACGCCCACCTTCACGATGAACGGCGACAGTGCGCGGGAAATCTCCTTTGCCGTGGCGAGGGAAACATGGCGCGGGCTGCGTTCGTAAAACATCAGCCCGATCATGTCCGCGCCCGCTTCGGCAGCGGCAAGGCCGTCAGCCACGCTGGTGATCCCGCAGATTTTGATTCGAGTGCTCATCGGTTAGCGCTGGCAGGCTAGTCGCGGATGCGAACCTGGAAAAGCTTTTCTGCCGGACGGTTTTGACGGACTGCTTTATTGAATGTGGATTGCCTATCAAATCAAACTCTGAAAACGTCTGGCGACCGATGGATGAAATAGCGACACACCACGAACCTGCCGAGGAGCGGGTGAGCGCGCTGTATTCGCGATTGCTCGGTGGTGACTGGATGAATCTCAATGAGCGCGTGCGTTGGGCGCATTCGACTGGCGCAGCAAAGCGCGGGATGTTTCGCATCACGCATGGAACTAGTTGGCTCGCTCGGTGGGCAGTTCGCAGTTCGCATCTACCACATGCAGCGAATGCGGCGGAGGCCAGTTTGAAAATTACTGCGGATGATGTTGGCGAGCGATGGGAGCGAAGTTTCAACGGCGAGACGTTCGCCACGCATCAATGGGACAGCGATGGAATGCTCGTTGAAAGATTTGGCGCGTGGGAATTGCAATTTACTTTGCGCGTGGAGCGCGGCGCGTTGGTGTATGAGCAATGTGGAGCGCGGCTTTGCGTTGGGTCATTGCGATTGCCTATGCATCGAGCTAGTGCGCCGTTTGTCGAAGCGCGGGAATGGGCTGAAGACAAGGCGCGCGTTTGCGTAACGGTGAAAGTCACGTTGCCAATCGTCGGATTGCTGATCGCGTACGATGGACATACGATTGTGAAAACCAAAACAACATGAGTATATCACTGTGGTTGTTGGCTGTGCTGGGTGTGATTGGGGCGTTTGACACGCTCTATTATCACGAGTGGCGCGCGCGGTTGCCCGCGCAGGGAAAGCTCGCCGCGCCGGAATTGTATCTTCACGCGGCGCGAGATTTTTTCTACGCGATGCTGTTTGGAACTCTGCCGTGGCTCGGCTGGCACGGGCGTTGGGTGTGGGTGCTGGCCATAATCATCGTTGTAGAAATCATTCTCACGCTCTGGGATTTCGTGGTGGAGATCGCTGTGAGAAAACCCCTCGGAGATGTTTATGCTGGTGAGCGCGTTATGCACGCGGTGATGGGAATTGTTTACGGCGGGATGGTCGCGTATCTGATTCCGATGATGTGGCGATGGTGGTCGTTGCCCACTGAACTCATCGCCGAACGTCCTGACGTTCCAAGCTGGCTGATTGGCGTACTGTTGTTCATGGCGTTTGGCGTGTTTGCCTCCGGCGTCCGCGACCTGTATGCCGCTCTGGGATTACCTTATGGAAACTGGCCTTGGCCGAAAATTAACAACTCTCGCTGAGTCGCGGCAGATGTCGCGCCGGCGAATTCACCGAGCGATCTTCATCGCCGCCGGACTCTACAACATCGGTTGGGGGATCTTTTCCGCACTCAACCCGCAATGGCTTTTCCGATTCGCCGGAATGCCGTTGTCGAATCATCCGCAAATCTTCGCGTGCCTCGGTATGGTGATCGGGCTTTACGGAATTCTGTATCTCGAAGTCGCGCGGTCGCCGGAGAACGGCTGGCTGCTCGCCGCCGTCGGACTCACTGGAAAAATTCTTGGCCCGATTGGATTGCTCATGCTGATCTGGCAAGGAGTATGGCCGAAATCCACAATCGTCCTATGCATCACCAACGATTTCATCTGGTGGCTGCCGATTGGAATTTATTTGCACGATGCGTGGCCATTCTTCCGACGCTCGTTGAGTGCGCGGGGCTGAACGCATTTCAAATTTCATCGTCGCGCCGAACAATTACCTTGCGTTGAGCGGTTGGGATTTGGTTCATTATGGGCGCTTGTTGCGCATGTGGTGGAATTGGCAGACACGCTACTTTGAGGTGGTAGTGCCGAAAGGTGTACAGGTTCAAGTCCTGTCATGCGCACCAATTTTTCTTCCGGTCAGTTGGTTCAAGGCTTCACGATCAAACCTCTCCCACTCCGCTCAAAGCGCATGGAAGCGTTCAGTCCTGAAATGAAGTTTTGACAACGCAGCCGGAATATCATCTACTGTGTCCGACGGAATATGAAGAACGCGACCATTAAAACTACGATGACGCCCATGAGTGGATATGTATCCACATGGCAGCGTCATTCCTGTCTTTCTGGCATCGCGGGCGAGAATTAATAGACGATTTAACAAATTTTCCAAAAACCCCGCGATTGCCAGTCAATCGCGGGGTTTTTATTT
>JANPGI010000474.1:0-2882 GCA_031423875.1 Verrucomicrobiota bacterium
GGCGGAAAGCCGCGCCAAACGCCGCGTGCCCATGACGATGGAGGATTGGGCGAAGCGGCTCGACATCTTCCTCGCGGCGGATGAGCGGGAAGTGCTGCAAGACGCCGGGCGGATCAGCGCCGAAATCGCCCGGGAGCACGCCGAGGGCGAGTTCGAGAAATACCGCGTGATCCAGGACAGACTCTTCCACAGCGATTTCGACACCTTCTCGGCGCTGGAGAAACGTGACGAAGACAAGCGCCATGAGTAAGACCATCGAAGAAATCCTTTCGCCCAAGCCGGAAGCCCGGCCGCGCATCTACGCCTATTCCATCGCGGACAAGGCGCACGCGGGTCTGCTCAAGGTCGGCCAGACCACGCGCGTCGTGAAGCAGCGCGTCGCCGAACAACTCAAGACCGCCAGCATCAAGAATTACAAAATCGAGCTGGACGAGGTCGCCGAGCGCGACGACGGCACGACGTTCACCGATCATGAGGTGCGCGCCGCCCTCGTCCGGAAAGGTTTCGCGAATCCCGAACTGGAATGGATGCGCTGCACGGTCAAAGACTTGAAGGCCGTGCTGATCGCGCTCCGCACCGGTCAGCAAATCGCGGGCACGCGCGACCAGAATTTTTCCATGCGCGCCGAGCAGCGCGCTGCCGTGGAAAAGACCCACGCCTATTACCACTCCATCTGGAAGGAGGACATGCACGCTGTCCCGCGCTTCCTCTGGAATGCCAAGATGCGCTTCGGCAAGACCTTCACCACCTATCAGCTCGCCCGGAAACTGGGGGCGAAGCGCGTGCTCGTGGTCACCTTCAAGCCCGCCGTGGAGGATGCCTGGCTGACGGACCTCGAATCCCACGTGGATTTCGTCGGCTGGCAATATCAGTCGCGCAGTTCGGGCAGCGATCCCACGAAGGTTTCCGCCAGCAAGCCGCTCGTCTATTTCGGTTCGTTCCAGGATTTGCTGGGCCGCGACGAGGCCGGAAACATCAAGCCGAATAACGAGTGGCTGCACAAGGTGAAGTGGGATTTGGTCGTGTTCGACGAATATCACTTCGGCGCATGGCGCGAGACGGCCAAGGAATTGTTCGAAGGTGAGGAAGAGGCGGTCGCCAAGAAAGAGGCGAAGCTCGAATACACCGCCGGCTTGGAAAACGTGAACGAGGACCTCACAGTTCTCTCGGAAAAGGAAACCGAGTTCCTGCCCATCACCACCAAGGCTTACCTGTATCTTTCCGGCACGCCGTTCAAGGCGCTGGCCACCGGTGAGTTCATCGAAGAACAGATTTTCAACTGGACCTACACCGACGAGCAGCACGCCAAAGAAGAGTTCGCGAAAAAGAACCCCGGCAAGTGGAATCCCTACGGCGCGCTGCCGCAGATGCGACTGCTCACCTATCAGATGCCGCCCGAGTTGGTAGCGATAGCGAGCGCCGGGGAATTTGATGAGTTTGACCTCAACGCCTTCTTTGAAGCCACGGGCACCGGCTCGAAGGCGCAGTTCAAGCACAAGAGCGATGTCCAAAAGTGGCTCGACATTATCCGCGGCGGGTATGCGCCCAATACGGTGGAGCAACTCAAAACTGGCACGCGGCCGCCATTCCCGTATTCGGACGTGCGCCTGTTGCCGCATCTCCAGCACTCGTTCTGGTTTTTGCCCAACGTCGCGGCCTGTCGCGCAATGGCGAACCTGTTGGCCGAGAAGCACAATGTTTTCTGGCACGATTACGATGCGATCGTCGCTGCTGGCACCGCAGCGGGCATCGGCTTGGACGCGCTACCGCCCGTGCGCAAGTCCATCGGCAGCGGATTCGACACCAAGACCATCACTCTCTCGTGCGGCAAGCTCACGACCGGCATTACCGTGCCGCAGTGGTCATCCATCTTGATGCTGCGCAATCTGAAGTCGCCGGAGACTTACTTCCAAGCGGCGTTTCGCGTGCAATCGCCGTGGTCCATCAAAAACCCCAACGGCGACGACCCGAACGAAGAGGAGATTCTCAAGCCGATTTGTTTTGTGTTCGACTTCGCGCCCACGCGCGCGCTGCGGCAGCTCTCCGAATACGGGATCGGGCTTTCGCCCGGCGAGCCGAACCCGGAGAACGCCGTCAAAGACCTCGTGTCGTTTCTGCCCGTGCTGGCCTACGACGGCGCGAACATGACGCAAATTGATGCGGGCGGCATCCTCGACATCGCGATGGCCGGAACCTCGGCCACGCTGCTCGCGCGCAAATGGGAGAGCGCGCTATTGGTCAACGTGGACAACGACACCCTGCGCCGCATCCTCGACAACCCCGAGGCGATGGCCGCCGTGGAGCGCATCGAAGGCTGGCGCTCGCTTGGCGACAACATCATCGAAACCATCATCAACAAAAGCGAGGTGGTGAAGGATCTGAAAAACAAGGCGAAGGAAAAAGATTTATCGAAGAAGGAGATGAAGCAGCTCACCGAGGAGGAAAAGGAATACAAGTCCAAGAGGAAGATGGTTCAAGAGAAGCTGATCAAGTTCGCGACACGCATTCCGGCGTTCATGTATCTGACCGATTTCCGAGAGAACACGCTGCAAGACGTGATTACCAAGATCGAGCCGGCCTTGTTCGAGATTGTCACTGGTTTGACGGTAAAGGATTTTCACCTGCTCGTGCGGCTCAAGGTGTTCAACACCGAGCAGATGAATCAGGCTGTCTTCGCCTTCCGGCGTTACGAGGATGCCTCGCTCCGCTACACCGGGATCGAAAGCCACGAAGGGCTAACCCACTACGGTCTTTACGACACTGTGGTAGCGAGGGAGTGAGGGTGGTTAGTCGCGAGTTGAAACTTCTGTCGCCCTATCCGCCTCCGCGTGGCTTCGGCGCGACATGTCACCCTGGGCTATCACATGACGGGCTTTCAGCCC
>JANPGI010000475.1:0-2029 GCA_031423875.1 Verrucomicrobiota bacterium
TGAACCTGCGCGTTCAAGTTGCTTGTGATGCCAGCGAGGTTGTCGAGTGACAGCGCGAGGTTCTCGAACAACTCATTCAAGTTCGTATCCACATTCGAGATGGTTTGATTCGCATTTGCCAGTGTCGCATCGAGATTCTTCTGTCCGTTCGTGCCCAACGCCCACTCACCCAACGCGCCCGGCCCGCGCAATTGCGCTGCGAGCGCCGAGAAATTTGCCACGGCGGGCTGGACGTTCTCCGCGACGATGTTGAGGTTGGAGGTGAGATTAGCCGTATTGCCCAGCACCGCCGCGATCTTGTTCGTCAAACCAAGGATGTTCGGCAAGGCTTGCTCCACTTGATCTACGAGGTTCTGTAATCGTTCGGTCACGGAGGGCGATTCCAACGGTGTGAGGAAGTAAAAGTTGTCCGCAGAAAGGTTCGTGTAATAAATAGTGAGATGTGCAGAAGCCTTCTCCTTTAACTCTGTCCAGACCTGTGCGTTTATATCTGCATCCGGACGCGGATGCGGTTCGTTCAGTTCGACATTACGCAACTCGTTGAAGCGTTCCTTGTGAAGTTGCTCCACGAATTTCCCCCGCAACACGCCAACCACCGTTCGATTTGTTTCCCAAACGGTCGGCAATCCGCCCGTGCCCTTCGTGATCTCCAGAAAGCGTCCACCCAACAGATCGCCTGCGTTCACCTTCGCCTTGGAGTCGCTCCAGATGTAGCCGGAATAATTATACTGATTCACTTTCACCCGGAACTGCACGGTGATGTTGTAATACGCACCGGGCTCGTTCGGGATGATCGCGGTGATCTCGCCGACATCGAAGCCCATGAGTTTCACCGGATCGCCAACCTTCAGTCCAGCGCCGCTGCTGACGCAGGTTTGGTAGGTTATTTTCTGAAGGAACCAGCCTTTGCGCTTGGCCGTGTTGTGAAGGTAGTACCCAAAGCCCGCGAGCAACAACACTGCTGCGACGATCACGAACCACCCGACCGCGCGCTCCATGCGATTGAGGCGCGTGCGCAGTTGTGGGGTCAAATCTTGCAGAGCCATGTCGTTCTCGTTTCGTTGAACTGCGCCAACAGTTTCAAATTAAAGCGTGGGGGTCAATCACGGCGACGAGCAATGGGTGTGACGTGTGCCTCTTGAAGGTACCCCGATATTCAAGATGCTTGGAATCGGAACGCTGCGTTTACGCGGCAGCAGCAAGGTTTGGCGCAATGCTGCCGCCTGAAAGCGGCGTTCCGGGGGAACATTCAAGATGCACACGTCTGGCTCAGGGTGTGGGCAAGGTCGGATGAGGTCGCCTGACGGAGCGCGAGCGGTCTGGAACAAGCACCAGAGCATTGCTTGAGTCTCAAAAAACGGCGCGTGTCCCCCCTACTCTACCGAAACGATCTGCGCAGGTTGCTTTCTGCCTGCCAACAGAAGCTGCGGACGATCTCCCTGCTTTTTTTCCATGAGTTGTGCGCCGAGCGGTGATTGCGGGGTGATGACGAGAACTTCCTTCTTGTCCTGCACCACCTCAGTGCCTCCAGCGCGCGGGCCGATGAAATAAAACGACACCTCATCGCCGGTTTCCAGTTGCACGAGTGCGCCGACGCTGATGGCTTCTCCAGCGGAGAACTTCCGCACTTCCAGCCTCTCAAATTCCTCGATGGATGTCTCCAGCTCCGCCGCTTGCTTGGACTGGCCGCGAGCGAGGTAAGAGGCCTCGAGTCCGCGCGTGTCGTATTTGTTTTCGGCTTTGCTCGACTCGTGCGTGGCTTCAGCGCGCGATGATTGCGCGGCGCGGAAATAGACGGCCAACTCGCTGTTGAGCTTGGCGATGATTTTCTGGATGAGTGCGCGTTTGTTCATTCGTGCGGGCGAAACGATAGGCAAACATTCGCGCGGAAGAAATACCACAGATGTCATCTCAACGAATTCAAAATGCTCTCTGCCGCCGCGCGAGGGTCGGCGGCGGCGGTGATGGGACGTCCGATGACGAGCCAGCTTGCGCCAGACTGGATGGCTTCGCGCGGTGTGAGTGTGCG
>JANPGI010000476.1:0-1532 GCA_031423875.1 Verrucomicrobiota bacterium
TCTGTCTGGCCAAGCCCGGCGCGCACGGAGTGACGCGCCCTACCAGCTTGTCTCAACGGGAATTTATTTCGGAACACACTAACCCTTCTGGAGAACAATCTTCATAAGCGCACGGCTTTTTCTTTTCCATCTGTGTAAATCTGTGTTCATCTGTGGCTAAGATTTATGAAACCTCGCGTTCGTTTTGCTCCATCGCCCACCGGTTATCTGCACATCGGCGGGGCGCGCACGGCTTTGTTCAACTGGCTTTATGCCCGACACACCGGCGGCACATTCGTCCTGCGCATTGAAGACACCGATGCTGCGCGCAACTCGCAAGAAGCCGTGGACGCCATCCTCAGTGGATTGCGCTGGCTCGGACTCGATTGGGATGAAGGCCCGATTACCGGCGATGCCACCGGGGCGAGCAAAGGTGATCGCGGCCCGTATTTCCAATCGCAACGCAAAGCCAACTACATGGCCCGCGTGGAAGCGTTGTTATCGCGCGGCCTGGCTTACGAACATGAGGGGGCGATCAAGTTCAAGATGACTCGCGAACCGATTCTCATTCCCGATCTGGTCGTTGGGGATGTGTTGCGTCCGCTCACGGATCGGGAGGAAGTTGATCCTGATTGGGTGCTGGTGCGTTCGGATGGTCAACCGGTGTTCCATTTCGTCAATGTGGTGGACGATCTGGAGATGGGCATCACGCACGTCATTCGCGGCGAGGACCACTTGAGCAATACCGCCAAGCACATCGCGCTCTTCCGGGCGTTTGGGGTCGAGCCGCCGAAGTATGGGCACATCCCGCTCATCCTGAATCCCGAAGGCTCGAAGATGAGCAAGCGCGATCGCGGCGCCAGCCTGAACGCCTACATGGAGGAGGGATTTCTGCCCGAAGCCGTGAACAATTATCTCTGCCTGCTCGGCTGGTCGCCCAAGGACAACACGGAAAAACTTTCGCTCGCCGATGTCATCGAGCGTTTTGATCTGCCGCAGATTCTCCGGCACAACGCGAAGTTCGATTTCGAGAAACTCACTTGGCTGCAAGGTGAATACTGTCGCGAACTTGCGCCCGACCGTTTCTACGAACTCGGCGTTCACGCGTTCGCCAAGGCGGGCGTTGACACCAACCAGTTCGACACAGCCTATGTCAAAGCCGCGCTCGATACGTGCCGAGGCAAGATCAAGACCTTCGCCGAACTGCCCGCCTACGCCGGATTTTATTTCCGCGACGAACTCACCTACGACCCCGAAGCGGCGAAGAAAGCTTTCGTGCCCGAGAACAAACCGCGCGTAGAACGCGTCCGCGATGCCTTTGGCAAACTCACGACGTTTGATGCGGCGAGCATTGAAGCCGCGTTGAAAGCCACCGCCACCGAGCTAGGCGTAAAAGTGGGCGTGCTCATCCACCCGACGCGACTTGCCATCACCGGCAATCCCAACGGGCCGAGCCTGTATCACCTGCTGGAAGTGCTGGGGAAGGAGAAGGTGATGGGGAGGATTGAGAGAGTGTTAAAAATGTTTGTTTAAGAATGTTTTGAATTTTATCC
>JANPGI010000477.1:0-2145 GCA_031423875.1 Verrucomicrobiota bacterium
CGGCAATCTCAAGGTGCGGGCATGGTTCGCGAATCATCCCGGCATCTGCGTCGGCTACCGGATCGAGACGCAGGAAGGCTCTATCGTTTTCTTTCCCGACAACGAACCGCATTGCCGCTACGACGACAAGGGCGACGCTCATCCCACGCGCAAAGATGCTTCACTCGAATACGCGCGCAGTCAGGAAGCGAAGATGACGGAGTTCATCCGAGGCGCGGACGTGCTGATCCTCGACGCGCAATACGACCGCACTGAATACGAGAAACACGTCGGCTGGGGGCATGGTTGCGTGGACGACGTGGTGACGCTCGCGATCAGAGCGGATGTGAAACAACTTTTTCTTTTTCATCACGACCCCGATCATGACGACGCGAAGATTGATCAAATGCTCGCGCACGCGCGACAGATCGTGGCGAAGGCCAAGTCACCCATGCTGGTGGAAGCGGCGGTGGAAGGCCGCGTGGTGGAGCTGGTGAAGACTGAGGGGTGAGGAGTGACTTGTGTTGTAATCCTAGTCAGTGCCCGATGGCGGTTTTGTTTGTCTGTTGTATCCAGTCGGCAACTTGAGCAGTCACCTCGCGAAGTGACTTGTCGTCAGGGCGAAATTTTCCAGCGGTTTGAAACAAGGTCAGGGCTTCGTCTGCACGGTTGTGAGCCAACAGGAAATTGCAGTACGAGAAAACAGAAGTCATCTGAGTAGGTCCGAGCGCAATAGCTTGGCGATATGCGTAATCGGCCTCGCGATACATTCTCTCTCGTTCAATCTCTGATATCGCATTGGCTGCCCGCCACTCGTAGATAGCCGCGATATTGGCGCGTGACTTTGAATAAACCGAACACGCCCCGTAAGTATCGCATGGTGAATTCACATGTTTGACCGTCCGAACGAAATCCAGATCACCACTGAATCTATTCGTATCGCCGCTGAGATAAATCCGCTCAACCCACTTGCAGATTTCGGCGAGCGAAGTTTTCTCGCCCAGCCAGTCGCCGATTGTGTTCTTTGTCTGCCGCGCCCAGAACTCGCGATCTTTTTGAATGACCTCGTCACTCATCTCAACCACGGGGCTGCGGTTTATCTTGAGAATAAACCCATGGGGTTCGGCAAGTGGTCGAGTCCATTCGAGCGGCCACATTTCGTCTATGAAGAAATCAACGGTCTGATTTTTCTCGAAGACGATCTGAGCAAGCCGCGCGTTGATTGTCATCACGGGCACGGGCCCTTGCACCTGAACTTGGTTGTTGGTGATTTGCACATCTTCACCGGGCTTTACCTGGTGAGTCTCCAATCTTCTCCGAGCACCAGCCAAGTAATCATCAAATGCCTTCGATGAGTCTTCGCTGGTCAACACTTGAATTTTACCGCCGATTGTGGCGCGCAAATACTCATCATACACCCCGTCGAACAATTGATTCTGGCTGATGAGCGTGAAGGTTCGTTGCTTCCCTCCCGACAAGCTGGTGAACTCCACAACAAATCTTCCCGCGTCTGTGCCAGCGAAGTAAATACTGCCATTGGGCAGTGATTCAGAAATGGTTCGGCCAAAAACGCGCAGATGTTTTGGGTTTGAAATGGCGAGTTGTTGGTAAGCAAAGCGCGCCTCGTTGACAGGCTGCCACGCTGTTGTGGCATATCGCACATCTGGCTCACCGCGATGCTCAAATTGGTATGACCGGGGAGCAATCTTTTCATCAAAGATTCTGCACATCTTGGTCCAGTCGCCGTTTTCCCCAGCGTCAAAAAACTTCCACACTTCGCTAGGAAATCCTTTCTCCGAAAAGGCGAATGGCAAATTAGTCTTTCCGAACTCTACACGATCACGCGCCTGAAGTTCGCGCGCTTGTGCCTGCTTCAGCGCGAAGAATGCCCGCATGTCTGCCTCAAGCTCTGGCACTAACCTTGGCGGCACGGAATCGGACTGATTCTTGCCGCAACCAGCCAGCAGAAGAACCACAACAACAAAAATCGTATCTCGAATAAGTGGCTTCATTAGCATCCAGCAGATAGACACCACATCATGACAGATTTGTATGAGTGAAACGCAGGTTTTTTTACGGCTTCTTGAACTGGTCAAAGCGAGCGATGCGAGACTGGATGTCCCGGACGATTTCCCGGAGTTCATGCTGATCCCCAGCCTCCAAATG
>JANPGI010000478.1:0-2999 GCA_031423875.1 Verrucomicrobiota bacterium
CCTCGCCATCGGCACGCCCGCCGACGGCTTCTACGCCCTGCGCGCGATGAAGGAAACCGGCAGCAACAGCGACGACGTGACCGATG
The DNA here is from genome assembly GCA_031423875.1 of Verrucomicrobiota bacterium. Classification (GTDB taxonomy): domain Bacteria; phylum Verrucomicrobiota; class Verrucomicrobiia; order Limisphaerales; family JADLHS01; genus JADLHS01. Next base: position 87 of record JANPGI010000478.1, read on the forward strand.
ACGAGATCCGTGACGGCATCAAAATGCTCGCCGAATGCGAGGGCATTTTCGCCGAGACCGCCGGCGGCGTGACCGTGGGCGTGGCCAAGAAACTCATTGCCTCGGGCAAAATTCCGGCGAATGATTCCGCCGTCCTCTGCATCACTGGCAACGGCCTGAAGACGCTCGATGCGGTCCTGGGCCACGTCGGCAAGACGCGCGAAATCAAGCCGAGCCTGCGCGAGTTTGAAGCGATGCTTGCGAGTGAAGAAAAGGTCAGTGCGTAATCCGCCAAACTTCAGGTCGTGAAAGAATTCCCGTTTCAGATCAAAGTCGCAGGTGCGACCGAAACGGCCATGCTACGGTTTGCGAATCAAAGCGAACTCTTGCGTTATCATCGCAGCCTTGCTCCTTTTGCGGCGCAATCATTCACAGCCGTTCGTGAGGCCGTGGAATTTACCCGCCTTGCCGCCAAACGCTGGCGTTACTATTCGCGCGCTGATGAAGCCGTTGAAAGCTTCGATGAACTTCGCCAGAAAATTAAGCACGCGCCTAAAAGCGAAATCGCCTTCATCATGGTTGCCACGGTTCGACAAGGACGACGCGATTTACCGGTTGGTCTTGCCTATTGCCGTCGCACCTGGTGTCACCACCTCGCTCTGGATTTTTTAGCATTGCACCCGCGCACATTGGAACAACCACGCCGGGCGAGCGGCGTGGGCAGCGGCATGGTGTTCGGTCTGGTTTGTTTGGCAAAGATTTTGGACATTCCGCGTATTTGGGGCGAAGCCACAGTCAACTCTGCTGCGTTCTATGAGAACTTGCTGGCCGTCCGCCCCGTTCAGGATTTATTTGTCATTGAGAATCCAGAGATGCTGGCCATCATCAGGCGGCAGGAGAAAATCAGTAATCAGGCACTTGTCAGCCAAGCGACTTCTGAACTAGTTTAACGCTATGACAGTGAAACGCACTAAACCAATCAGTCTCGAAGAACTCTGGGACTACGAAGACAAACATCCCGTCGTCTTTGCCGCGCCGCGCGCACTGGCCGAAGCGCGACTCATTGCCGCGTTGATCCGGGTCAAGCGTGTTCGCCGCACCCGCAGCAAAAGTAAACGAACTTTCACAACCAAACAAGTTCGCAAGCAACTTGGCCTCGCATGAGCAAGACGCGCGAAATCAAGCCGAGCCTGCGCGAGTTTGAAGCGATGCTGGCGAGTGAGGAGAAGGTAGGCGCGTAAAACCAAACGCTCGTGCGCATCTACATCGAAAGCACCATTCCGAGTTATCTGGTTGCTCGCCCGGCGCGCGACCTGTTGCAAGCCGCACGCCAGCAGACATCGAGAGACTGGTGGGAATTAAAACGCCAGCAACACGAATTGTTCACGTCGGAAATCGTGCTGGCCGAAATCGGCGAAGGCGAAGCTGCCATGGCACAACAACGCCTTGAAATAATGCGTGGCATCAAAATCCTGCGCGTAACCGACGACACCGAGGCTTTGACCCGGCGCATTCTTGAATCCGGCCTGCTGCCAGCGGATGCCGACCGTGACGCGGCCCACATTGCTCTGGCGACCATCTATGAAATGGATATACTCTTGAGTTGGAATTGCAGACACATCGCCAATGCGTCCATTCAGGGCCGTTTGCGACGGCTGGCAGAACAGATGGGGCTTGCGCTGCCAGTGCTTTGCACGCCGGACGAATTGACCGGAGAACTTTATGAGCAATAAAGCGACGACCGAACCGAAAACCATCCGAAACATGGACGTGGTGTTGCAGGAAGTCTGGCGCATTAAGGACACGCTTTCGGCCTCCTATAACCATGATGTGTCCCGCTTGTTTGCCGAAACCCGCAAACGGGAAAAGCTTTCCGACCATCCCTTCGCCGATTTACCGGTCAAACGCCGCGCCGCATGAAAATCAAGCCGAGCCTGCGCGAGTTCGAAGCGATGCTGGCGAACGAGGAAAAAGTGAATGCGTAATTCCCTGCTCATCGCAATTATTCTAACCGCAGCATCGCTGAGCAACGCCACTTTGTGCTGGGCTGATGATGACACGAACACATCGGTTGCACTAAAGACCAATCTTGATTTCCATCTTCAGCTAACGCGCAAACAAGAGCCAATTGGAAGCATAACAAGCTATTCACGCACAACGAATAGTGAGGGCCAAATTTCCATCCACTTCACCAATCAGACCTCTGGCTCAAATTGGATTGTCGATGGTGGACCAGTGCCAATTCCCCTCCCACACATATATAAAGCTCCAACTTTGGGAATCACATTCGAAGTTGAAAGCGACGGAAGACATGTTATCGCAACGGACAACAAATGGAAAATGCTCTGGCGCAGAGACCCTTTTGCAGACTCGAAGCTTGAATTCTATCGGACGCAGACTCCGCGTGTCGTTTACATCCGCGAACTCAGCAAGAGCGATGAACCACATCAGTGGATTCGCAAAGCAATGGAATCACGACAGATTACAAACTTCATTTGCATTAACTTCAACTCCTCACAATTCGGCTGTCTCAACGTTAGGAATGGAGATTTTACCTTTCTCGGACAACGTTAATGCAATACAACAAACATTACTGAATTTATGGCAAAGAAAGTTCGAATCCCAACGCCGCTCCGCAAGTTGACCAACAACGAGGAGCTGGTCGAAGTCAACGCCGCCACCATTGGCGAGGCGATCACCGAATTGCAGTCCCGCTACCCCGGCATCGCCGAGCGGCTCGTGGACGAAAAAGGCGAAGTCCGCCGGTTCGTGAACGTCTACTTGAACGAGGAAGACATCCGCTTCCTGGAAAATCAAAGTACCGTGCTCAAGGATGGCGACGAGATCAGCATCATCCCCGCGATTGCGGGAGGCTAGAACCATCGCGGTGGGGCGAGGCTCCTGGCGATCCGGCTCGCGAGGACGCTCGCCCCA
>JANPGI010000479.1:0-5883 GCA_031423875.1 Verrucomicrobiota bacterium
ACTGGCGAAATACCATTGATAAGAGAGAGGTGCAGTGCCACTCGCCACGACTGTGAACGTCGCATTGCTGCCCGCAATGACGCTCTGACTCTGCGGCTGCGTGGTGATGGATGGCGGCTGCAACACGGTGAGTATCGCCTGCGTGCTCGTGATGTTTCCGCCGCCGTTGCTGACGCGGACGGAGTATGCGCCCGCGTTGGTGGCCTGGGCACTCGCGATGTTGAGATTGGTGGCCGTCTGACCGGAGAGGGCTGTGTTGGTGTTGAAGTACCATTGATAACTCAACGGCGCAGTGCCGCTCGCTGAGACGTTGAATGCGGCGGCTTGTCCCTGCGTGACGGTGAGGCTCACCGGCTGGCTTACGATGGACGGGCCGATGGGCGCAGCAACTCCAGCGATGCGGATGCGATAATATCTTTCTCCAACACCGACGGGATTGGTGAGCGCAAAGTTTCCGCTCGCATCGAACGTGTTCGTGGCGAGAGCGGGCCAGTTGGTGGAGGCAGTCGAGAGGTTCGAGCTGGCGAGCAGATGATATGTGCCGCTGCTTGTGCCGCCCGTGCCGGACAGGATGACGTTGCCTGAAGCGACTTGTATATTGGTGATGAGCAACCCGGCGACTGGCGGCTGCGGACCATTCACATACGGCGTGACATCAACATAACTCTCACCGATGCGATATTCGTCTACCACCATCTCGGCATACGGTTGTGCCGCGCTGCTGTTTCCACCCGCGAACACCCGCAAGCGATCAAACGAAAAGTCAAAGCTGTTGGATGACACCGCGCCCGCCGTGCTGGTCAACGGTTCAACCCCAAGCGACGGGTTCACGAACAGATACGCCACATCATTGCCGCCGGAAACATGGTCAATGCGGACGACCACAAAGTTCGTCACTCCACCGAAAATGTTCGTCGCGCCCTTGATGTTTGCACCACTCCCCTGCGGGATCAACGCCACGGTGTTGGAGGTCGCCCCGCTGCCGTTGCCGATGGCCAGCTTTTGCAGGGCGCCACTGTTCAGGTCATGCGGCACGTTTGCGCCCCGACCATAAGCATTACCGGACAAAGTTCCCGTCGGCCCCTGACGCGCCACCAGAAAACTGATCCACGTCGTCACACCGTCCGTGCCATTGGTGCCGCGACTGAAGTTGAACAACCGGATCGGTTGCATGTTGTTGTTGGCGGTGGTCAGACCTTGAAAGAAACCCGCGCCGCCGGTGGTCACCAGCGTGTGGCTCGCGCCGTCAGTATAGCTCAGTCCATAGCCGGTGTTCGTGGCCGTGCCCTGACTGCTGTTGGATTGCCACACGCCATTGAACCCAAACCCAGCACCCGATCCGATCAATGCCGTCCCCGGCGCATTCGTGAACGGTTCATGCGCGAGAATCGCGGCGCGCGTGTTGTTGCACAGGAGAAGAACGATTGCGAGAGTAGGCCAAGCCGCATTCCAAGACAGGATAGCGGCGCGGTTACGATTCATTGTCATAAGTTGTTGTTTCTTGATGTATGGACTTCGATTGCGATTACGGCACATAAGGATACTTGCCATTACCGGAATAAGTCTGGATGTAGTAAGGCACGTCGCTGGCGGGAGTCAGCGTGTAGGGATAGATGCCTGTCGTGAGTGTCGCATCCAAAAGCGTGTCGTTGCCGGGGATGACGATGGCGCCGGACACCCAGCCGTTCACGAACGTGCAGTTGTTGGTGATGTTGCCGGATGCTTTGAGGCGGCCCGGAAAATTGCCCGGCGTGCCTGTGACGAACCGTTCCCACGGGTTTTGAACGCCAAGGAAATAATTGTTTTCCACGAGCACCTCAGCATCAAGGCGAGTGCGCACACAATAATTGTTGTCCACGCAGTCGTAGTAGTTGTTGAACACATGCACGCGACCAAAACGCACGGACGGCATGCGCTCGCGACAGTAATCGCTGTACCAGTTGTGATGGAAGGTGACGTGATACTGCGCTCCGCCCGGATTGTCGGTGTCGCTCGACGCGATCAGGTTGACGAACTGATGAGTCACAGTGCCGGGCGGAACGGGCGCGTAGTAGAACTTGCACCAGGAAACAGTGACGTAGTCCGCGCCCTTGGTGACATCCACGGACCCGTCGGTGCAATTATAGAACGTGCAATGGTCCACCCAGACATTGCGTCCGGTGCCGTGGCTGCTGTCGTCAATTGTGACGCCGTCGCTGTTGGCGTTGGTCGCGCTGACAATGATATTCGCGATGATGATGTTCGTGCCGCTGACGCGGAAACCAGCGCCATACAACCCCGAGTTTGTGCCTACGCCGACGATGGTCTTGTCGAATCCCTCAATGTAGCAATAAGCCTCGTTGGGAACGAGCGCGCCATCCAATCGGATGATCAGCGGCCCCGCCGCGCGACACGCCGCACGCAGCGCGGCATATGTGGTCACGTTGGATTCCGCGCCGCCCGCGCCGCCCGTGACTCCTGCTGCGGCTGCGAAACCAACGATGTTCGTATCCGGCAAACCGGTCGGCACGGGATTCACCGTGAGTGATGCATTCGCGCTTGTCGCAGAACCGAAAGCATTCGTGACCGTGCAACGATAATTTCCTGCGTCGTTCGTCGCGATTCCAGAGAGCAACAGTTGCGGGCTGGTTTTTCCGGCGAGCGGCGTGGTGTTGTTGAAATACCATTGGTACGACAGCGGTGATGTGCCGGTGGCAGCGACATTGAAGATCGCCGTGCCGCCCGCGTTGTTTGTCTGGTTCGCAGGATTGCTCGTGATTGTCGGGCCGATATTGCCGACACCGAGCGTGGCGATGACGCTGTTCACGTTGCCTGCGGGATTGGCGATGGCGACGTAGTAGTTACCGACATTGCCCGCTTGGGCGTTCGGGATAATGAGCGAGGAAGATGTTGCGCCAGGGATGGGATTGCCATTGAAGAACCAGAGATACTGCAACTGTGGCCCCGTGGCTGTGACGGTGAATGTGGCGGTCGCGCCCGGCGAAACGATCTGATTGGCTGGCTGCACGCCGATGGACGGCGGCTCAAGCTTGGTCACGTTGTTGCCGGTGCGGAGGCGGTAGAATGCATTTGGCAATGCAGGCGAAACGGGATTGGTGAACGTCACCACGCCGCTGCCGTCGCCGGTCTTGTAGTTGACGATGAGCCAGTTGGTCGCGGGGGCATCGGGGGAACTCGCGCCAAGAATCTGTGTAAAGATGCCGCCGGTATTGTTCGTGCCTTGAACGCGCAAGCCCGTCGGCACACTCGATGCACTGGTGATGTAGAGATCGCCGCCTGAACCACCGCCGCCGGGAGCGTTGGTGATCGAGAACGTCGCGCTCAACGCAGCCGCGAGCCCTGCGCCGATGCCGGAAGCGGACGCTGTGAGTTGATCGCCTGCGCCCGCCGTATCAATGCTCAATCCAGCGAACGTCGCCTTGCCTGTCCCGTCGGTATTCTGTGTGGTCGTGCCATTCAACGTGCCTGCGCCCGTCGTCAATGTCAGCGTGATGGGAACTCCGTTGGACGGGACGTTCACCGAGCTGGCATCGCGAATCTGCACCACGATGGAATTAATGGGCGCGTTCGTGAGCGCGTTGCCGGGTTGTGTGGTGAAGACGAGTTGCGAACCAACAGAGGGTTCAACAATCGAGAACGTTGCGCTCGTGGCGGCGGTGAGTCCTGCGCCGATGCCGGAAGCGGTTGCGGTCAATTGCTTGCCTGTGCCTGCGATGTTGATGCTCAGATTGCTGAACGTGGCTTTGCCTGACGCGTCGGTGTTCTGCGTGAGCGTGCCGCTCAACGTGCCGCTGCCAGCGGTAAGTGCGAGCGTGACCGGAACACCATTGGAGGAAGCGGATGAACCACCCGTGTTCTGCACCTGCACGACAACGGGAGACAGCGTCGCGCTGGGCGCGGCGTTGGCAGGTTGTGTGGTGAAACCAAGTTTCTCGCCGATGATCGGTCCGCCGAGCGGCGTCACATCCGTCCACGCAGAGCCGATTCGGATTTCGTCGAGATACAGCGGGCCACTCGCGTCTGTTGCGCTGGGCAGGCGGAGCGAGAGCAGGGTGTTTTGATCCGAGCCAGTCGCGCCGGTGACGGGTGTGACGCCAGCGAACGTTTCATCCGCGCTGCCTGTGGTCGGGTTCACCCACATAGCCACCTGATCAGTCCCGGAGCCGGTCACGAATTTGTAGCGGAACACGACCAGATAAGTCTGGCCGATATTTAGAATCGTCGGGTCAGTGCCGGCCGCCGTGCCGCTCTTGTTCAAGGTCAGTTGCCGTCCAGCCGTCAGTGAAACTGAGGCGGCAAGTGTTCCGCTGCCGGTGCTGTTGCGCAATCCCATCAGGATTCGCGCGGTCGGTGTCGCCGCCGTCACGTTGATCAGAAACGAGCAATAGACGGAGTTGCCGTCGCCGCTCTGCGTGGCAAAGGCCGCCGCTGTGTCGCGGCTGCTGGCGGTGGTGGCTCGCAAGCCGAGTGATGTCGCGCCGGAGATTTGTTGCAGTGGGCCATAGGTCAATGCCGCTGCGCTCGTGCTGATGGCGGCGCCAGCGCCGGTGCTGTTGCCTGTGGGCCATTTGGTGTTATAGCCGCCGGTGGTTTGATTTGAACCCAGCGCAGTCGCCTCGCCGTAGGTGGTGGGATACTCCTCGGTGAAGATGAGGGAAGCCTGTGTGCTGAATCCGAACGCGCACATCAGAGCGATGATGACGAATGGGATGATGCTTTTGTTTTTCATGGTGGTTGGTTCTTTCGATTGATCCGCTTTGACTAAAATGATTTCAAGGCGCAAACGGCCCTTTATTCGCTCCCGCATTGCTCGTGACACTGTTCGGTACGGTGGCTGGCGCGTCCAGTGTGTAGGAATACGGAGGCATGAACACCGTGTCCGTGCCCGGCGGGATGATGACATCCGAACCGTTGCCGATGCTGGTGGTGTTCACCAACGTGTTGCCAGAGACGCTAACTTTTCCCGGCGTCCCGCTGGTAAGGTAAACTTCCCACGGGTTACGCACGTTCTCGAACCAGTTGTTCTCGATCAGGCTCTCAGCGTTGATGCGGGTGCGAATGCAATAGTTATTACCGGGCGCGTTGTAATAATTGTTGAAGGCATGAACGCGGCCAAAGCGGTTTGACGGCATACGTTCTTGGACGTTTGTGCCAAACCAATTGTGATGATACGTGACGCGGTAGTTGCCCACATCGGAATCGCTAGCGCCAATCAAACTGGCGAGGCGATGATCCAACGCGGGCGAGCTGTAGTAAAAATGGCACCACGAGATCGTCACGTTATCGGACTCTTGCGTGACGTCTATGCCGCCATCGGAAGCGTCCACGATGGTGCAATGATCAATCCAGATATGCTTAGCGAAATGCAGGCCGATGTCGTCCTCGGTCGAGCCGACAATGGTAAGGTTGCGGATGATGATGTTCGTGGCCGTGTGCATGTAAAGCCCGCCACCGGACAACACGACATTGTTCGAGCCGATCAAGGTTTTGTTGTTCCGGATGTGGGTGTCCATGCTCGTGAGCGGAAATGAATTCGTGATGATGATCGTGTAAGGCGTGTTCGCGTCTGAGTAGGATTGCAACTCCGCTTCGCTGCCGACATAGACCGTCGGCCCCGCCGCGCCGCCGGTGAGCGTGATGCCGTTGGCCGCGAATCCGACATGGTTGAAATCAATGAACGTCAACGGATCAATCACCGTTAGCGCGGCTACGGAACTCGTGGCTGCGCCGTAGGGATTATTAACGGTCACGAAATAACCACCTGCATCATTCGTAGTCGCAGCAGTTATCCCATGAGTCGCATTCGTCCCATTGAGGATGGGCGCACTGGCGAAATACCATTGATAAGAGAGAGGTGCAGTGCCACTCGCCACGACTGTGAAC
>JANPGI010000480.1:0-2285 GCA_031423875.1 Verrucomicrobiota bacterium
GGGTGAGGACGTAGTCGAACAACACGATCAGCACGATGGAGTTCACGACAGCCTTGGTGACGGAACGTCCGATGCCGCGCGGTCCGCCGCGTGTGGTCAATCCTTGATGGCAGGAAACCACTCCGATGATCCACGCGAAGCAAAAGCTCTTGAACACGCCATGCACCACTTCGCCGATGCCGACGACATTTTTCATGTTCTCAAAAAATGATTCAATCGGCACATCAATCTGCGTTGTGACTTGGGCAACTGTCGCGCCGCCGAGCCAGCCGACAAGGATGGCGAACGTGACGAGCATGGGTAGCGCGATGGCGATGGCGACCAAACGCGGCATCACGAGATAGTTCACCGGATCAATGTTCATCGTGCGCAGCGCATCAATTTCTTGATAGACGCGCATCGAGCCGATTTCCGCCGCGAACGCCGAGCCGATGCGTCCGGCGATGAGGATGGACATCATGATCGGCGCAAGTTCCTTGGCCATCGAGATGCCGACGAGTCCGCCGATGGCACTGTGCAATCCGCGTTCCGCCAGCACGGGGCCGGTCTGCAAAGCGATGACGCCGCCAAGGAAGAACGACAACACGGCGACCATGAGCAGGCTGGCGTTGCCGATCTCGTGGAATTGGTCAAGCACCTTGGCGCGTTGACGCCAGACGAGCGGCAATGCACGGATCGTGCCCCAAAAGAGGAGCGCTATTTCACCGATGTTCTGGAACATGATCGGAAACTTTACTGGAATTCTTCAGCGGAAGGTAAAACAGCCGCCAGCTTTGCTTTTCAGCACTGGATTCATACTGAATTAGACCGAACAGGAGCGAGCCTTTTCTGGTCGCGGGCGAAATTTCACGACGATACAGATTCCAGAGCAACGACTGGCTGCTCTCGCCGGTGCGCGGATTGTTCTCAGAACGCCAGACGCTCCAGAGCGGTGACCAGTTGCGCTCGATGCTCTTGCTCGCAGGGACAAAAGGTTCGAGCGGCGCGAGAATTTGGAAGCGTGAGTTGCCGTTGTAATCGCTGCGATGCGTGAACAGCGGCCAGAGATCAGTGCGCGTTTTCATCTCTTTCGTTTCCTTGTTCGTCTCCTCGGTGCGCGAGTAGAGGAACAGCAGGATGCGGGTGCGTTCGCGGTTGAGCGGGCCGCTGCGGATGGCGTTGAACTTATAGAGCGGCCACAAGTAAAAATCGCTTTCGAGCGAAATGTTTTTTGCCTGACCGAACAACGGCCACACGCGGTTCACGGTTTTGCCCTCGCCACGCGTGAAGACGATGATCGGCCACGGAAAACCGACTTCGTAATACTTTCGCGCGCGATCATCGGTGAACGTCGGACCCAGCGGCGGGAAGTAACTGGTTGAATCACGCGCAGGCGAACGGAACTGACGATAAAGCGGAAACACCAACAGATCGCTTTCCTGATTCGTGCTACCGATCCCGCGTTCCATCTTCGAATAGATCGGCCAGAGATAAAATGTTTTGTCGTGACCGAAACGCATTTCCACATCGCCCCAATTGTTAGTCTTGGTCGTGATCTCCTTATGTTCATGACCTAGCAATGGCCAGAGTTGCCAGCCAAACAGACCGTCGCCATAACGCAGATGGAAGAACGGATAAAAATAATTGTAAGTTGTCACATCGCCACGCCTCGAACTGAGCCAACTGCTGCCGAGCGACAGGAATGGATCGTCTGGCAACGAACTCGCCACGGATCGCTTGATTGTCTTCACGTAAAGCGGCCAGAGCGCGAAATCAATCTCACTGCGGAAGATGCGGTTCTTGAGATGACCATAGATGGGGAACAGCGCGGTGTAGTTCTGGTTTGAGTCCGGCGAATGTTGCTGAAAGTAGAGCGGAAAGATCGTGAAGCGATCCCGCGCGATTTCATCCTGACTTTGGCCACCGGAGAAACTGAGCAATTGGAATAGTTGCCAGCGGTATTCTGCTCCGGCGCGATTGTAGGTGAGCAGCGGATAGAGAACGTCGTATTCCTCCGAGTCGCCGAATGTGACAGAACGCGAGAATAACGGCGGCAATGCCCAGAGTTTTTCCGACTCAGTCGTCTTACGATAATAGAACGGCCCGACCGCCTCCGTGCGCCAACCCGATTCCAGCGTCAGCCGATGTTGATCGAAAAGAAAACCAGCGTGCGTCTCCGATTCGGAGGCGAGCGCGTTCCACGGTGTGGGTACAACGAGCAAACATGTTAGGAGCAAATGCGCCATGCCATTCCCCCGGAGCGCGGCTGTGTCGAAGACCAGCCGCAGCAACTTCGTACAGAGTGA
>JANPGI010000481.1:0-26780 GCA_031423875.1 Verrucomicrobiota bacterium
CTGGCGCGAGGATGTGGGATTGCCCGGCGTATTCGTCGAGGGAGCGCGGGCGCATCCGGGCGGCGAGCGGTTGATGGCGCAAAGATTTTTCCACGCCCGGAGATTCGGCAGAGCTTTCCGAGGTCGGGGTGGATGAAAACAAGTCGTCGCGCGCCACGAAACGAGACTAGCAGTTGGACACGGGCGGGGGCAACAGGAACGCCGAATTTATCCGGCAGCGCTTGGCAGTATCACGGTGCTGCTGCGTGAAGGCTGCGTTCCGACTCATTGCACCAAAAGAAAAAGCCCGGCGTAAGATTGCCGGGCTTTTGTTTTCTAAAGTGACCCCACCATTGCCGTGTGTAGCTATTCCTTTGAACATGTTTTGCAACATGAGGCGTCCGCCGGATAACTTTCGACGTCCAATTAAGGCCTGTCGGCTGTCATCACGAATAGACACCAGGTTTCGTATAATTACGGTCCAAGGATTCAGCTACGAATCACGCACAGGGCAGGGTAAATCTGTTTCCTGTTAAATTGTTTTACGACTTCAAAGAACGGTGCGACTTGGTAACCGGTCATTCGCACTCTCTGTGCCAAGTACATCGCCGCGCGCGAACTTGAACACAAGAATTTTATTGTGACGAGCGGGAAACTTTTTTGTTGCGCGAGAAGGTTGGTCTTCATCCGGGCTTAAGGTTGGTTGTGCAAACATGCGCCATGACGTGCGCAACATTCAGCCTGTCATCCGAAGCGGGCTTTGCCAGAATCGCGGCAGAAAATATCGCGATCATGAGAATCCTTGTCGTAGAAGATGAACTCGATCTGCAACGCGGACTCGTCCGTGCCTTGCGGGATGAAGGTTATGCCGTGGACGCGGCAGACAATGGCGCGGACGGATTGTTCAATGCGGAGAACACGGATTACGACGCGGTGATCCTAGATGTGATGATGCCGCAGATGGACGGATGGGAAGTGTTGAAGCGTCTTCGTAAGACCAAGCGCACGCCGGTGTTGATGCTCACGGCGCGGGATCAATCCCGTGATCGTGTGAAGGGCTTGGACACAGGCGCGGATGATTATGTGGTGAAACCGTTCGATCTGCCGGAACTCTTTGCACGACTGCGGGCGATCATCCGTCGCAGCGCGAACAAGACGACGAACAAAATTGAAATAGGCAGCGTGGTGGTGGATACGGCAGCTCGAACCGTCATGCACAGTGGTAAACCGGTGGAACTGACGGCGCGTGAGTATTCGCTGGTAGAGTTTCTGGCGCTGCATCGCGGCGAAGTCGTGACGCGCACCACGCTTTACGAACATCTTTTCGACGAGGACGATTCCACGCTCTCAAATCTGTTGGATGTGCATGTGTCGAACGTCCGTAAGAAACTTGGCGCGGAATTTATCACTACGCGGCGTGGCCACGGCTATTGCATCGAATGAACTTCAAATCCATCAAGTGGCGGTTGCAGGCGTGGCACGGGTTTCTGCTGATCGTGTTGGTCGTGGGTTTGATGAGCGGGTTCTACACGTTTGAGCGGCGCGCACGATTGCAGGCTGTGGATACGGCGTTACAGGGAGCAATCACTCCGTTGTTGCCGAAACTTGCGCCTGTCGGGGGCGGGCGTCGCGATGGGCCGCCGGAAGGCGGAGGTTTTCGTCGTCCGCCACCGCCGCGAGGCGAACAACCGCCGGATTTCGAGGATGATTTTCCAGATCGAATGCCCGGAGAGCTTCGTCCGCGTCCTGTCGAAGGATTTGATTTTGGGAAATTTTATTACGCCTCGTGGTCGCCGGAAAATCGGCGCGTGACTGCTTCAACGAATGCGCCGCCGGATTTGTCTCCAGACGAAAACGCTGCTCAAAACACACCCGGCTCTGTTCGCACGGTGGGGATGAATCGCGAATGGACGCATCATATCCCCAATGGTTATCGCGTGATGGTGGGCACATCGCTCGTGCCAGTATTGGCAGAATTGCGTCAACTCGCGGTGTGGCTTGTGGCTATCGGTGGCAGCATCATTGTCATCGGATTGACTATAGGTTGGTGGCTTGCGGTGCGCGCATTGCAACCGATTGAGGCGATCAGTCGCACAGCGGAGGAGATTGCGCGCGGCGATCTTTCCAAACGCATCAATTCGTCTGAAACGGAAAGTGAACTCGGCCAACTTGCGGTTGTATTAAACTCCACATTTTCGCGGTTGGATGCGGCGTTTGAGCAGCAACGGCAATTCACTTCTGACGCCGCGCACGAATTACGCACGCCGGTGTCAGTAATTCTGACTCAAACGCAGAGCACGTTGAACAAGGAACGTAGCCCGGCGGAATATCGAGAAACGTTGGAAGCGTGCCAACGCGCCGCGCAACGGATGCGGCGGCTCATCGAGTCATTGCTCGAACTCGCGCGCATTGATGCAGGGCAGGAGACGATGAAGCGCATCCGCTTTGATCTCGCAAACACGACGCGCGAATGTGTTGAGATGATCCGTCCGTTGGCTGACGAGAGGCGCATCACCATTCGCGCGGAGTTGTTGCCTGCGGGTTGTCATGGTGACCCCGAACGCATGGGGCAAGTGGTGCTGAATCTTCTGACAAATGCAGTTCAGCACAATAAAGACGGCGGCGAAATCCGTGTTGCGACCAAGCATATCAACGGCTCCGCTGATCTCGTTGTTTCCGACAATGGCCCCGGCGTTACGTCTGAACATTTGCCGCATCTGTTCAAAAGATTTTATCGCGCAGACGCAGCGAGAACAGCATCTCAAGGCCGCAGCGGGTTAGGTTTGGCGATTTCCGCAGCGATCATTCACGCGCACGGCGGCAGCATCGAAGTGGAGAGCAAAGTTGGAGAGGGAAGTTCGTTCACCGTGCGTTTGCCGGTGACGTGAGCGCGCGTTTTTTGCGAACAAGCTACCCTCTGTTGCGAAAAAGTTTCCAAAAGTTCACAAAGAAAAATGCGTGTCGTGCCTGATTTCATTGACGAAAACATCGTTGTGAATAACTCGCGAATAAGTGTTAATATATTGTCCTCGTAAGAGAGCGGTGATTCTCCTAAAAATCTCTCCGGCGATCAGGATTCACTTCGTCACTTTGCCCGCAGAAACTCAGACGTTCGGCGGGCTGTTTTTTCGCCAAGTGTAAGTCATTGAATTACAGAGAAGTGGGTCTTTATTGTGCGAGCGCCGGAATTTGTTCTGTGAAAGCAGAAAGAGTTTTTTGTGGCGTGTGATTTTCACAGTGATAACAATGGCGGCGTAAACCGACCGCCAAAACCAATTTCGGGGCTAAGTGAATAAAATTCAGGATAAAAGGGCCTCAGGGGTAAAAAACATGCAGCTTTCAGCAGAGAAAATTTGGAGTTCCGCGCAGGAACAACTTCGCTCGATGTTGAGCGCGGATACTTTCAATCTCTGGTTCGCGCCGTTGCGAGCCACAGGGTTTGAAGGTGATTTCGTGGTGTTGGAAGTCTCAAATGACTTCTGTGAAGTGTGGTTGAAGGACAATTATCAGGGATTGTTGCAGGACGTTCTCAGTACTGCTGGTGCGCGTCAGCTCCGCGCGAAGTTCGTGGTCGCAAATGGTCACAGCACACTTGCTGCACCGGCTTCTGCCAAGAAAACCGAACCTGCCTCCAAGCCCAAACCTGCGCCTACAGCCGCTCAAGACCGCTCCGCTGCGAATGGTGAGTGGTGCTTCAATCCGAAGAATACTTTTGAGACGTTCGTCGTCGGGAACAACAACAACTTCGCCCGCGCCGCAGCGAAGGCCGTTGCTGATGCGCCGGGAAAATCTTACAACCCGCTCTTCCTCTACGGCGGCGTCGGTCTCGGCAAGACGCATCTGCTTCACGCCATCGGCCAGCATGTCGTCTCCACCAAGAAGGGCGCACGCGTCGGTTACGTTTCTTCCGAGAAGTTCACCAACGAATATATTGACGCGATCCAGAACAACTCGCTCGTCAAGTTCCGCAAGAAATATCGCCAGACGGACGTGCTGTTGATTGACGACATCCAGTTCCTCGCGGGCAAGGAGCGTATTCAGGAGGAATTTTTCCATACGTTCAACGCTTTGCATGAAGCGCATAAACAGATCGTGCTGACCTGCGACCGGCCTGCGAGCGAGATTCAAGGCTTGGAACATCGCTTGGTTTCGCGCTTCGAGTGGGGATTGGTAACCGATCTTCAGCCGCCGGACGTAGAAATCCGCCAGGCTATCTTGAAAAAGAAGGCCGCGACCATGGGCGTCGAGTTGCCGGAGGACATCATGAGCTTTCTTGCCCATCGCATCCGCACGAACATTCGTCGGCTCGAAGGCGCGCTCATTCGCGTCGCATCCTACGCTTCACTCACGGGCAAGACATTGAGCGTGGAAGTTGTCGAAAGCTTGCTCCGCGAAATTCTGCACGAGGAGGGACGGTTCTCCGTCAACATTGAGGTCATCCAGAAGAAAGTGGCCGAACATTTCGATATCCGCCTTGCCGACATGACGAGTAAACGTCGCCCGGAAAATATCGCGTTCCCGCGTCAGGTCGCCATGTTCCTCTCGCGTCAGATGACTGAGACTTCACTCAGTAGCATCGGTGAAGCGTTTGGCGGGCGCGATCACGGCACGGTGTTGCACGCGTGTCGCCTCGTGAAAGACCGCATGGAAGTGGACGCCAACGTCCGTCAGGTGGTCAGCTATCTTGAAAAGCAGTTGATGCGGTAAGGGACAACTCTCTCTGGGTTTTCATCGCAGGAAAAGCTGTTCCCACCGTTTCCGCAGGCGGGTTTGTGCCGCTATCCGACTTCACCGCTCGTTGCAATTGCATCGCCGTCGGCAGATGCGCCATCGCATACAACATCACATAGGCGATGAAGATGAACGTGGCAAACAGCCCTAGAAACGCAAAGTTTCTGACGTCCGAGAACTGCGCTGTGGCCGCTGCGTTGATGCCTTGATACAACTCAGCGGGTTTTGAGATCACATCCCAACTGTTGAATCGCAGGAAGCGTCCGAGATAAACCCCAAAGCTGCTTAACGCTGCGACGCCCACGACAAATCCCCAGCCCGCAAGCTTGCCGTAGCGTCGGGTTACGAGGGATTGCATCAGGTAGAGCGAAACAAATCCGAGAATCAATCCGGTGAACGCGCACGAGAGAATCACCGCCATATCCACCCAGAAGTGGTGTATGGAACGATGCGTCAAATGGATCAGGTCGGTGAAGATGTAGGGCGCATTGGGAAAGAACAACAGCCACGCACCGCACAGACTGTAGAACTTCACTCCTGCGCGTTCGCCGTTGCGACGGGTACGATAATCATCCCTCGCCAGCAGGGAAAAAATCAACGGCATCCAGGCGAGAATCAGATTCCACACGAGAAAACCATAGCGCAGATCGCGCGTGATGATGACGCGTGAAAAGATCAGAGCCGCACTGACGGCTGAAGCAAAAGTCAGCGCGGCCATCGGCAGAAACGTCTCGCGTTTGAACAACAGTTTGAGAATTCGCATAAATCAATACGTTCTTTGGACAACGTCGGATACAAAGAGTTCATTGTGAAAGCAGCCTTCGGGCCGGGATAAGCTGTTAACATGAATTCTCGCCACGCGTACGGAGTCTGTTTTAAGCTGATCACTCAATTATGAGCAATGTTATGAGCAATGTCCCTCACATCCCCGCGCTGCGACGCGGCAAAGCCTACGAAAGCCTCGACACCGCTGAGGTGAAGGATTTCCGCACCGGCGAAGTCAAGGCGGTCGTCAGCCAAGTCAACGCGGGCATCGTGCGCAAAGATTTGGCACGCGTGTCGGAAGGTCAGGCAGCGTTGAAGAAGTTTTCCGTGGCGCAGCTCATCGAGATTTGCGCCAAGACGGGGGAGCAATTTCTTAACGGCACGTTGCCGTTGGGTGACAAAGGACACACGCAAACGCCACAGCAATACATCGAGACGCTGAGCAGCACGAGCGGTCTGCCGCATGTGATGGTACGGCGCAACATGGAGAAAATCCATCTGGCGCTGACGAATATGAAGATGGTACTGAATGGTCTGTCGCGTGGACTCGACCTCAGCATTCTCGATAACGGAAGCGGCGAGCAATTCGGCACGCGGCTCAGTTACTTTCCGACGACCCCGGCGCTTGGACTTGTGATGCCGAGCAATTCGCCAGCGGTGAATTCGCTTTGGCTACCGAGCATCGCACTCAAGACGCCGGTCATCATCAAACCGGGTAAGGAAGAGCCGTGGACGCCGTATCGGTTGATTCAGGCGTTCATCGCTGCGGGTGCGCCAGCGGAGGCGTTTGGTTTTTATCCGACGGACCACGAAGGCGCGGGGGAAATCTTGAAAACGTGCGGACGTGCCCTGATCTTCGGCGACAAATCCACCACGGCGCAATACGCCAACAATCCGGCGATCCAAGCCCACGGTCCGGGCTGGAGCAAGTTTCTCATCGGCGAGGATTGCATCGAGAACTGGCGCGATTACGTGGACGTGATGGCGGCGAGCATTTCCGACAATGGTGGCCGCTCCTGCATCAACGCCTCGGCGGTCGTCGTGCCGAAATACGCGGCGGAGATCGCCGATGCTCTCGCGCAAAAGCTTGGGCCGATTGCGCCGACGAAGGCTGATGATGTGAACGCGCGACTCTCCGGCTTTGCGAATCCCAAGATGGCGGACTTCATTGACAGCGCGATTGAAGACGGATTGAAAACGCCCGGTGCAACGGATGTGACGGCGAAATATAGGAACGCCGCGTTCACGCGGCAGCCCGCAGACACATCGCACCCGCTGCCGCCTGAAGGCGGCGTTCCGCGCAAAGTCACCTTCGACGGCGGCACGTTCGTTCGCCCGACCATTGTTCTCTGCGATTCCTTCGCGCACCCTTTGGCGAATCGTGAATTCCTTTGTCCCTACGCAAGCGTGGTGCAAGTGCCGCAAAGCGAAATGCTCAAGCAGATCGGCTATACGCTCGCTTGTTCAGTCATCACCAAGGACGCGAAATTCATCGAGCAAGCAATGGCTTATCCGGAGATTGATCGCCTGAACATCGGCCCGGTCTCCACGATGAAAATCTCATGGGATCAACCGCATGAAGGCAATATGTTCGAGTTCCTCTGGCAACGGCGAAGCATCGAGCGCGCATGGTGAAGTGATTGAACACGAATCTGTTTTTTCCGTCTGACGATTCCAGAATGAACATCACGCCGATTGATTTTCCATCGAACACCAAGCTCGTGTTCGGCGCAGGCAGTGTGGCGCGCGTCGGGGACTTCGCGCGGGAGACTGGTGCAAAGAAAGTTTTGCTCGTGACAGATGCAGGCATCGTCGCCGCTGGTCACGCAGGGCGGGTGCAATCTTCACTTGAGACTGCGGGCTTGCGCGTGACGCTGTTTGACAAGGCGCGGGAAAATCCAACAACGAAATGCGTGGAGGATTGCGTGGCGGTGGCGCGTGCGGCGGAGATTGATTGCATCGTCGGACTTGGCGGCGGAAGTTCGATGGATACGGCAAAGGGTTGTAATTTCATCCTGACCAACGGCGGGCGGATGCAGGATTACTGGGGCGTGGGCAAGGCGACGAAGCCGATGTTGCCGTTCATCGCGATTCCGACGACGGCGGGCACGGGTAGCGAGATGCAAAGTGCGGCGCTGATCGCGGATGAAATTACGCATCAGAAGATGGCGTGTCTTGACCCCAAGTGCGCGGCGCGTGTGGCGATCCTTGACCCGACTCTGACCCTTTCCCAGCCGCCTCGCGTCACGGCTTGCACGGGCATTGACGCCATCGCTCACGCAGTCGAGACGGCCGTGACGACGAAGCGGAATAAGTTGTCACAAAAACTTTCCACGGAGGCGTTCAAGTTGTTGGTCGGTGGTTTTCCTTTGGTGATGGCGGAGACTGGAAATGCTGTCGCACGGGCGCAGATGCAACTGGGTGCGGCGTACGCGGGTGCGGCAATCGAGAACTCGATGCTCGGTGCCGCGCACGCGGCAGCGAATCCGTTGACCGCGCATTTCGGGATCGCTCACGGTCACGCAGTCGGGCTGATGTTGCCGCATGTGGTGCGGTTCAACAGCGCGGAGAAGGCGGCGAGCGAGTTATATGCGGAGTTGGCGCGCAATGGTGGAATCGAAGCGTCGGCTGAATCTCTGGCAACGTGGCTCGCTGGCGCGTTGAAGTTGACGAACATGCCGCTGAGTCTTTCGCGTGCTGGCGTGAAGCGCGTGTCTTTGCCGATGCTGGCTGAAGAAGCCGCCAAACAATGGACAGCGGGGTTCAATCCACGCGCGATCCGTGCGGAGGATTTTCTCCAACTCTACTCAACGGCATTCGATTGAAAACTTGGCCATCGCCCGCCAAGATTTTTTGAACGGATAACGCAAGATCGAGCGCACGATGATGGAGCGCACCTCTTCCCGCGAAACTTTCACGCGACACTCAGGATCAAGCGCAGGTTCATCGCGCAGTTTCCGGATCGTTTCCAAGCCGATGAGGATCGGCCACGCACAGGCGAGTCGCAGACTGATGTGGCGGCGCGAGATGAGGTTCGTGTATTCCCAACCCGCCGCGAGGTGTGATTCCGCGAGGTCGAGGTAGCGATTGTAGAGCGGGCGAAACGTGGGTTCGTTCGTGGGCGACAACAGATCAGCAGGAGTCAGTCGAGCTTCTTTAAGTTGTTCTGCCGGGATATAACAGCGGCCTTTCTGCAGATCCGCTGGGAGGTCGCGCAGAATATTGACGAGTTGCAGTCCCTTGCCGAAGCGGATGCCGAGCTCTTCAAAATCAAACGATGATGCGAATGCGCGCTTCTCCGTCGGGCTGAACACGTGCGCGACGCAAAGTTCCGTCCAGAATTTCCCCACGCAACCCGCGACACGAAACGTGTAGTCGTCCAATTCCTCATCGTCTCGAAGCGCGATGATATTCTCCTGCGTCGCGCTGGCGAAGCGTTGTAAATCCAACTCCTGCCCGCTGATGATCGTCTCGAGAACTCCCCGCACGCGCTTCAAATCTTTCGCAGACAGTCGGCGCAATGCGGCGAGAGTTCCTTCCACGCATTCCAACAACTCACGTTCGGCAGGTGATCCTTGTTGTTGCGTCAGCTCGATGAAATCCAACTCGCCCTGGCCGATGCCCACGATGCGTTCGCGAAGTCTGTCGAGCGCCTCGAGTCGTTGACCTGCGGAAACAATCTCTGTGTCCGCAATCGTGTCCGAAGTGCGCGCGAGCAGATACGCGAGGGAAATCTGCGGGCGGATGGCGCGAGGCAGCACACGCAGCGTGAGATAGAACGAGCGGGAGTTGCGCTTGAGCAGTTCGTTGGTGCTGATCTGGGACATGGATCAACTCGCCTTGCTTTGAACGCGCTTGGTGAACGCACTAGTGCGGATGACGGCGCGTTTGTGAACGCCGCGCGCGATCAACTCCTGCGAGTCGCGCGCTTCGATCTGAAAATCCACGTAGCGACCCGAAGCTCCGATGACGCGCGCGGTGACGATGACTTGTGCGCCGAGCGGTGTGGGGGCGAGGTGACGAAGCTCGATCTCCACTCCCACGCTACGCTCATCCTGTTCAAGGAACAGAGAGATGGCTTCGCGTGCGGTGCGCTCCATGAGCGCGATCAAGTTGGGCGTGCTCAATACGGCGGGCATCCCGTCGCCGGCAAAAGTGATCGCGTGCTCTTGGGCGACGATGAATCGGTGTTCGCCAGTTGTGCCAATCTTGGGTGCGGATTTCATGCCGATGGCAAAATCATAAATGGAGCAGACAAATTAGAAAGCATGGAGATTAAGGCGGATGTGATCCAACGGGAGGCGGGAGTCGTCGCCCTGAATCGCGTTCTTAATCACGGACTAAAGCGGGATCAAGATTATGACGAAAATGAGGGTTAGACCCAAGTTGCGGTCCCGTTTTATTCACCCCCCATTCGAACCGGGCGTATCTCGACACTGCCCGCGAAGATGCGCCTGGGGAGTAATCGGAACGCCGCGTTCACGCGGCAGCAATATGATTTGCCACGTTGCTGCCGCCGAAGGCGGCGTTCCGGCGGCAGTTTCAAGATGTGCGCAATCGTGTATGACCGCGACCGAGTTCACCAGTTTCTAGCCTCGTGGACGTGGAAATAGCGCGACCACCAGAGGGGCCTCGCGAAACTTTTCGGCTAAACCAACAGGTTTGCTTATTTATGTCAGTGGGTCACTAACAGCGGAGTGGACTTGCCACGATCCGGGGCCGTGAACTCCGATTCGGTTGCGCGGCGGTGTTGCAGCGGTGCTGCAGCAGGCTCGCCGACATCCGGCAAAGTATCCTCAACCGCGCTTGGGCGGGAATAGAGTGGGCGCTTGAATGAGTGGGCCATCGCGTTCTCGGTTGGAACACGATCTAAATCGAAAGCTTCCAGCAAATCCTGCTTGGTGACATCCGTGCGGCCAGCCTTGCGCGCTCTCCGCTCCGCATCGTGCACTAGGTCAAACAATCCTGAGACATCGCGCCCAATGGTCTGCGCACAGGCAACGGCAAATTCGACGCCTTTGGTTCCGAGCTTAGGCATGGCTTGTTGAGCCAGCGCGGCGAGATCAGTTTCAGTTGTCTTTTCATCCAGAACTTTCCAGCGTCCAGAAAACCGGCGAATGAACTGCTGAACATTCCAGTTGGTCCGTTTCGCAAACTCAGCCAAACAGGGACCGAACTGCGGTGTTGATACCAACACAACCGGCACGCCTGCGTTGCAGAGATCGCAGTCAATCCAATCAATTAAAACTGGCCGATTATCGCGCTGACGTTCAGGCAAGGCGTGATGCGCTTCGTCCAGGATTAAAATCAAACCAGAACGCACAATCACATCGTGCAAACGAAAGCGGATTTCATTCGGTGCTTTGGCGGTGGAAAAATTGACTCCGTAGGCGGTGGCGATGGCTTCAAAAAAAGCGCGTTGGGTGCGAAGCCCTGATAACGAGACGTAACGTGAATCACCGCGATGTGCTTCATACCAAGCGCGTGTTGCCGTTGATTTGCCGCGGCCTGTGTGTCCTTCAATAAAGCACGGGCGGCGTTCTTCCAAACACCAGTCCAGCGTTTCCCAAACTTTGCTGCCCACATTGGTCAGATGAAATTTATCCCTAATCTTCAAATTCAATGCCTTGGTGAATTCGTGCAGCACGCCTAAAAATTTCACCGGCAAGGATGCGCCATTGCCGTAGTTGCAAAACTGTTTCAAATTTTCCGCCAGGTCATATTGGTTGAATTTACGATGGTCGAACCCGTAATCCATAATGTCCGAAAGTTTTCCGCCGAAGCATGCCATCAGATCAGCAGAAACTTTTTCAAAACCTTCATCCTCAATGTAACGCGAGTGTAGGTACCACAGCACCTGACGAGCACTGGCGCTTTCGAGCGATTTAGTGGTTCGGAGAATGTTAATCGGAGTCATTGGTAAGGGCTTGTTTGGTTTGGTTCAACCGTTCCAGCGCGCCGCTGTCAGCGACCGCTGCCGGTATTAATCCGGCTTGGCGAGCCGAAGCACTGACGCGAGCTTGTTGGCGTTTGCGGGTTTGTTGCTGTGTGACGACTTGCTCTTTTTGAGCGAGCATTTCCCGGCCAACGGCAGACGTGCGCGGATCCACAATATTAGCGCGAGTTGGCGGCATGTATTCCGCACGCAGTTGCGAAATTCGCTGGCGAGCGTATTGCGCGTGAGCGCTGACAGCGGATTGTGAGTCCGCGATTTCGTCTGGTGTAGCGTCTTTTGCAGGACAGCTAGGCGACAGTGTCACCGTAAATACCTGGCGACGATCATCACTTACGATAGAAATCATCTCTGGCATTTCGGGATCGAAGTAAATGTTGACCTCGCGTCCCTGCAGTTGGCCGGTGGCTTCGCTCTTGTAGGTGCCGCCTCCCATGCTTTTCGGAAGCTTCACGCCGTTGCGACCAATGCGGACGCGGCGTTTGTGCGTTGCTAAAAGATAGCGGCACTCCGGTGGCGGTTTGACTAGAGACTCAACTTCACCCTTGGCATTCCGTGTCTGTAACAATCGCCAAGCTTCGTAGGGTGACATTGTGCCGCCGATGACTTTGCTATGTTGCGGTGTGGCGTTGTAGGCTTCGCAGAGTTCCATCAAACGCTTAACCCATTGCTCCAACGACAGGAAGCCAGCCTCTGCCGGATGCTTCCGCCCTGATTCAACGTCGAGCTTGGCGCGTTGCACGCGCTCAATCTTCAACACTTGCTCGTTCTGACCAACCCAGCCCGGTTCACCGCGCAGCATGGCTTGAAATAATTTCCCGACGTTCTCAACAATCTTGGAGCGCGCGTTGCCGGGTTGCGCGTGAGTCAACCGGATGCCTAGGCGTTCTGCAAAATTCATCTTCACGTCTTGGATCGGCACCGCGCCGCCCACGAGTTGCGACTTCCGCCAGATGCCGTTTTCAAAATGGATGCCGCACCGTGGCAGGCCGTAGCGTTCGCAAACCCTGTTGATGAGCGTGCGGACATTGATGCCAGTGTAGTGTTTTTCCGGTACCAGAATGAAATCCAGAATACACTTGGAGCGTTCGTCAATCATCGGCAGCCATTGACCACGCGAAAGGACAAAGCCGCCAGCTTCGGCAGGCATGTAAAAATAAACCTCCAACGTGAAGTCATCACTCGAATACCAATCACCCGCGCCGACTTTGCTCCAGTCGCGTTCGATGTAAGCGCCGTTGAGTTTCGCATGGCGCGGACGCTGGAAGTGTGGAAGCAACAACCTGACCTCGGGCATCACGTCGCGTGCGACAGCTTCGGGGATATGAGATTTGCGCGATGGATTCAGTAGATAGCGTTGATTGATCTCCGGCGACAGTTCGCCTCGATCCAAACAATCACGCCACGCCGGGGCCACGCCGCCACCGTGCTTATCCAGCGCCGTTGCAATCACCTTGTCACGATCTGCAGCAGACAATTGAACGCGGCGTTTGGTGTTGGCTTCGATGCGTCCGTCCACCAAGCACGAAGCAACCCGACCATTCATTTGCCAATGGTCAAACTTGCGATTGAAACTCCATCTGAGAGTCGCCTCGTTGCGGGACAGAAAATCAGTGTGTTGCGCGAGAAAACGGATCAGTGCCCGTTTTGTTTTTTTCTCTGGTTTGCCGAGCTTCACTTGCGCTTCGACGGTTTCAAAGGCGGTATGCCATAGCTGGGCGATCTCGTTCGCGTTAGGATTCACGCCCATCGTCTGCAGCGTGGCTGCAATGGTGGCGCAGACTCCAGCAGTTGAAGGAACATCGCGGCGAACATTATTTGAGGGCGCGACTGCCGCACGGACAACCAAAACACGGGGCCGAACATTCTGCGATGGCGCGAATGGCCGCGCCGGGGTCACTGGCTCTGCAGCGGGTTTGGTTCTTTGAGGTTTCGGTTTGCCGTGATCTGCAAACGAATGATAGCTCGCGGTGCCGCGCGCGGCGTTGCGTCGCCCCAAAATGGTGTCATCAATCTTTGACTGGATGTGTGAACAGGTATCGACGAAGTGCGTTTCATCGTGAAGCGGCCAGCCAAGTTGGGATTGAACAATTTTGCGGGTTATGTGGATGGAGAATTGCCCCTGATGATTTTGCCCATAGCTCTTACCTGCCTGCCGAAAATCGGTGAGCCGCTGCAGCAAGTAATCCACATACGCTGCGCGGTCGCTGCCTGATGGTTGGAGAAAGTAATTCTTCATGCGGCGAGCAATTCCTTGTCAGCCTGTGGCGACTGCCGGTTGCGGATCGTGAGGCTCAACTGACTCAGCTGTGTGAGGGAAAGCCGATCAAGAGCGGTGTGGCCGAATTTGTCTTTGGCGATGCGTTGCCAATAGGGAGCGTCGGCGCTGGTGATGACGTGGATGTGACGACGACGTGCGCCAGCTTCACCGGGATTTTGCGCGGCGAGTTGATTCTTGAGGCTGGTCGGGTTCGACAACAGCCGGAGCAACGCCAGCACCTTGTCAAAATCCGCGTTTGTGAATGATTTACTGCTGACGTGCCGCTTCAATGCAACACCAGTGCAGGCGTGCCGCAGATCGTCGGGAATGATTTCGCGCGCGGCTTGGTGCGCGTAGGCTTCCGCGACTTCATAGATCGTGGTGAGTGTTTGATTCAGCACTGGCGACTCCCAAACATTGCTGGCATGTGTTGTGAGCGCGGTGACGATCCCGGCTTTCGTATTCCATCCATGCGACTTGGCAGCGGCCTGCCATTCGCGCCGGTAGAGATTTGTTTGAGCGGAGTTCATGCCTGACCGCCCTTTGAAAGTTGATCCATCCAGAGTTGAATTTGCTCTTTCAACCCCGAACCGCTCACATCGCCAAAACGTTTGTTGAATTCGTATCCATCTCCATACGGATGAATCTGCCAGCGGTTTTCCTGCGTGTCCCACCAAGCGATTTCAAAAACCAGATTAAGATCGGCAAAGACACGTTCAACCGCGCGAAGGCCGCTGCTTAAATCATCAACGTGGACGATGCCTTGAAGTTGATTGAACGGGCCGACCAGATAGACAGTTGCCTCTATTCCATCCAACGCTAGCTCCGTTTTGATAAGGCGACTCGTTACGATTGTAGCGATGTGATTATTGCCAGGTGCGATGATGGTGAAATTTTCTGGAATCAACATACGCACGCCGATGGCGTATTTCCGCTCGCAGGATGGATTGGGTTGGTTCATGCGAGGGTTCTGTCTATGCCTTGCGAATTGCTGTCGGCGAGTTCTTGCCGTAGCCGGTCGATGGTTTCGGCGAGTGACTTTTGACCTGCAAGATTCGTCGCGTGATAGGATTGGAATGCGGCTGCAACGGCATCAGTTCCACTGGACGCATTTGGTGGTGTGAATATGGCGGGTGACTCTGACATGCCGAACGGTTTACCAACCGGGGATTTGAAATTCTCCTCAACATCCCGCGAGGCTTCCTGTCCAAGTTTGCGGGCATTCGGAGAGTTCCGCTTTTTTTCGCGTTCAGCTTCCTCACGTTGCCGTTCCTCTACTTTGCGCGTTTGTGTTTCGTCATCAAACGCCCGCTCCTGCTGTTTCAGGGGCAATATCTGTTCACGAACCGACCGGGCCGAATTGAACTCTTCCTGCAGTTCGGCGATCCGACGATCTTTATCTGCCAACTGTTTGCTGAGACTCTTGACCAGGATGTTCGCCTCCTCCTCGCCTTTTGTTTTCTTAACAAGTGCGCTCGCATCTTCTGCAGACCCCTCTCCGAGCTTCTGACTCTTTGAAGCTTCGGCGTCCAACACACCCTGCTCGTCCTGCGCCTCCTGAAGTGATTTTTCAAGCTTGAGCCGTTTTCGTTGGCCAAATTTGGGGAACAGCAATCCGGGAATGCTGATCTCCGACATGTCGGGGTTCTCTTTGTAAGCGTCCAGAGCTTTTTGGGCTTCATCTACTTTCTTCTGTGCCTCACCCTTGCTCTTGGCCTTCAATTCCTCGGCGGTCCTTAACGCATTAGCAGCGACTTCTTTTTTATTGGCGATTTCAATCTGGCGCAAAACATCGGCTTCACCCGGCCCGGTGAGCGTTTGTGCGGTGGTAAGATTTTTGGCGAGGCTGGCGCGCTCGTTGTTCAAAACAGATACCTGTTTCCCTTCACCCTGCGAACGTGTTTTATTTTCCTCAGCGTCGTAAAAATTATTGATCTGCGAGCGGCGTTTGATGGCCTCTTGTTGCGTGATTCCGCCTTTGCCCGGCCCCAGCTCTTCATCGCGATTCACCTGGGCGATAGCAGCGGCCTTGGCTGCATTGTTCAGTTCTATCTGCGCCACCGTGTAACGCTGAAGCTTTGCAACTGCAGCATCCGCGTCTTTGCCGATCTCGCTGGCGTTTTCCGCCAGTGCATCCAATCCCTTTTGAAATTCGCGATTAGCCTCCGTCGCGGCATTTTGAGCATTGCGGAAATTTTCCGCGAAACTGGCGAGTGGCTTGGCCGCTCTGTCCGCCATCTCATCCAGCTTGCTGTTCGTCTCATCAATCTGGCGTTTGATGGCCACGAAGAAACCAATGGCAACAGTGAGTGTGGCGCCGATGGGGCTGGCAAACGCTTTGAGCGCGAGTCCCGCGATGGGAAATTCCCGGCTGAGTTCCTGGATGACTTTCTTCAGCTCATTGCTGTGACCGGAAAACAATTTGGTTTTCTCTGCAGCCTCGTCGGTCGCGCTGCCTGCCGCTGTCGTGAATCGTGCGGCGTTGGCCTGATCAATGGCGAGTTGCGCCTGTTCTGCGCGCGCTTCATGCGCTGCGCTCTCCATCTTTTGAAGCGTTTGTTGGTACCGCTCAGATTCGTCCGCGAGTTTTTTGATTGGTGTGTAGTCGGGGATTTTTTGAGCGGTTGCGATGAAGGCGGTAACGCTCGCGGTGGCCGCTGCGATCTTCCGATCTAGTTCGGCGAAGTCCTGCCCGTTGGCCTTGGCTTTGCCGCGCAACTGTTCAAAGCTTTTGATGGCAGCTTCCACCCCCGCGAGTTCGGCAGGAGTTTTGATTGTGAAAACAAAATCAGGCATGGCTCAGGGAGTGGAGGGTGAAAATTGAGGGTTAGACAAACTACCAGAGTGGCTACTGCAGCGCGTTGCAGCCCCATAGGACGCGTTTTCCGTCAAAGCGCCGGACTTGGGAGCGCAGGCCGGACTATTCGCGACGGTTTTTGGGCGATCCAGCTCGTTCATGCGATGCGCCCCCTTCGCAGAAAATTGATTACGCTGCCACGGGAATACTTATGGCTGGCATTTGGGCCGTAACGTTGTTTGGCGCGTTCAGTGACGATGAAGCCGCCTCGCTGCCTGATCTTGCGGATAGTATCTGGAAATGTGCTGAAGACTCTCTGCAGCTCGGTGCCGCGAAGGGTTGGCCGCTGGTGTGGCATAATAATGGCCACCACTTCATCAAAGGTTAAATCTGCCGTGCGTTTCGGAAGTCCGGTCTTGAGGCCGAGCAGTTCAATCAACGATAGGGTGAGGACGCGAAGATCACGGCAATAACTATCCAGTGGGTTCAACTGGAATGCCCACGCCAGGCGGCCATCTTCAATGCGCGCAATCACGCCCTCCTGATCACAACCTAGGAAGTGTTCGCAGATAGCGATCCTACACAAGGTCCGAGGGCGCAACAAAGTTGGCGCAGCAATCTGGTCGGGCAGGTTGAAGCTTCGATAGCCGGGCGCAGTTTGAAGATCATTTTTCACGCGCGGCCTCCCTGCTGGGTTAACACGATCTGATTGCCCGCTTGCACGCCTATCAACTTGACGGGGCGCAAATCCACCAGCCGCCGCAAGGAAGGCGGCAGAGTTTTGGCCCGACGTATTACCTGCGTCAAAGGCGGTGGACAGTTAGGGGAACGGGCAAACAGTTTGAAACCGGCGGAGATGTTGCCAGCCACAATGCAGGCAG
Organism: Verrucomicrobiota bacterium; assembly: GCA_031423875.1. Lineage (GTDB taxonomy): Bacteria > Verrucomicrobiota > Verrucomicrobiia > Limisphaerales > JADLHS01 > JADLHS01. The sequence continues at coordinate 17,367 of JANPGI010000481.1, forward strand.
ACTGCAACTGCTTTACCAGCGCTGGCGTCAGGCCACATTGTTCCGCGATGCCGGGCCGACCGCAACGATCTGTGCGCGGAGACAACGCAGCCAATCCACCTGCCTCAAGGCGTTTCAACCAACGCCAGGCCGATGTGCGCCCAAGGCCGCATTGCCGTGCAGCGTTGTGTTGATTCGTGCCCTTGGCGACGAGCTGCTTGAATCGCCCCAGTTGATTGAATCGCTGCAGCGCGGCAAGTTCTTTGGCCGAAGAAATAGGATGGCGCGACCGTCCCGCCAGGAAAGCAGTCGCGCCAATTTCAGCAGTCACCTTGCGGTGTGTCCTCCGCTGAGAAATGTTTGTTCTGAGAATCATCCTGGCGGGATGGGTTTTTGGTTTAGGTCTTTTTTGGGGGATCGCCATAGAGTTTTGCTCCAGCGTTCCTCCGGTGCGTGTCATCCACTGACTTAAAATTCAAAACGGGCGCGGCATTCCGTCCGCGCCGCTTTCGCGTCGTCGTCATTCCCATGCCGATAAAATTGAAAGGCAGGCCGGGATTTCCCAGCCCGCCAGTTTCTCCCGCTCGCGAATCCTTCGACCGAGCGTGACTACGCAGGCCAGCGCAGTTCCAACCGCGCCCACCTGTTCCCACCATGAAGCGGAAATTTGTAAGATGTGAATTCATTTACCTACCCACAGCCAAGTCAACGGAACTGGTGTCATCAAAGAGGAAGCGGCGCACGCCGCCATGTTCATCAAGTAATTCCGACAGCTTTTGAATACAGAAATCATCGTGTCCGGGCCGGACACCCCATTTGGGAGCAGTAGGGCCTGTGAAATGATTGAGGTGGAACTCTTTCATGCCGCTGAGAAACCTGATTGAATCAACTTCTGACGCGTGATATTCCGCAGTGCGATCTAATTCAAAATGGCGGTGATGGAAGGCATAAACTTCCGATTGAATTGTCGAAAGAACTTCATCGACGATTTCACAAAAAAGGCTTCCTGCGGCCCTGCACAACGGAGCGAGATTTGTCGTTTCATCTTCAATCTGCTTTTCCACCTTGCCAATTTCGGCCTGCCACAATTCCGCGCGTGTGTTGGCTTCGGCCACGGCCTTGACCGATTCTTCGTCGCGTGGATTTGCTGCCAAGCGGGCGGCTTCGGCTCTGCGCGCAGAGGCTTTTGCCTCTTCCTGGACTTCGGGAAGCGAAGTTTGCAGTGCGGCAATTTTCTGTTGTTGAGCGATGATGTCGGCACGGGCCTTTGTCACGCGTTCTGTATAGGCGGGAGAGAGGTTGATTTTCATGATGGATTCAGTCTTGGAACAACTTTACGTGGTCAAGGGCGGCTTCCGGGCTGGCGAAGCCACCTTGGGCAAATTTCTCATTGGCGAGCGCAATCAGGTTGCGCGTCGTGTTGGGCGTAAATTCCTTGGCCTTGCCGCTGGCCGCGATCATCTGCTTGGTGAGATCAGGCCGACGATCCTTCGCGGCGGCGTAGGCGTCTTCAAACGCGGCATAAGCACCCGTATTGAAAAGCTCATTGGCTAACGCCACCAGTTGCGAGGCGGAATTGGCTAAGGCCGCTTTGTCTGTTGGCATCCCTTCGCGCAGGATCGGGTAACGTTCAGAACAAAAGGCCACCGCATCCGCGCGGGACAAATTGCGTTCCCGCATCGCGAGGTTGATCAGAGCCTCAACGATGGCTGCTGATTTACGTTCAAAGCCTATGCCACCAGCCAGACCACCGTTTGCATCAAATGCCGCTGCGTATTCGCTCTCGCTGGCGAAAACAGGCAGGCCGAGCAAGGGAAGGTTGGATGAGTTTTTAACAGGACGATTCATGATTTTGATGAGTTGTTGGCGATGAATGTTGCGGCCTTGGCTACTTCAGCGGCGGCGGCAGGGGGAAAGAGTTGAGCAGTCTTGGTGGCGCGTTGCTGGCGTTTCAGCTCGCGGTAGCGGCGAGCGAGTGGTTTGGATTCGCGATCACCGTGGAGAACCAAGCCGAGGTGCTGCCGCGTCACACCGAGCGCAGCCGCATCGCCTGTGATTCCAGCGATCCGTTTTGCGCGTTTTCGTTTAGCAGCGGTTGCCACGCGCTCAAGGTTTCATATTAAGGTGAAACCGTCAACGATTTATTTCGGTGGGGCTTTCAGGCAGACTGCGCTGAGCGATGCCACGAAAGAACCCAATGCCAGAACGTGAGCGCGAAATATGCGCTCGTCTCCGAGTGTTTCGTGAGTCAACAAAGCTGACGCGCGCAGCGTTTGCTAAAGAGCTGGGAATGGATCCAATCCGATTTGCAAGTTACGAACTGGGGCGCGCTCCGTTGCGTTACGGCCTGGCAGATTTGTTATGCTCCAAATTCAACGTCAACCAACGTTGGCTGGCGTTGGGCGTCCAGCCGATGCAGCCCGCATTCGATGTGGTCCCGGAGTCCCCCGGTTCAGTTAATCCAAACTCCCTTTTTAGCGAGGTATTTGATGGATTTTTGAATGACCCAACCAAGCGGATCGAGGATGGTTTAATCGAGATGATTGGTGAGAGCGACTTCCGGTGCGGCAATTTCGACAGCGCTGTCTTCAACAATCTGCCACCAGCGGATCAAGTTCCTGCGCAAGCGATGGCTATGTTAGTAAAAAGGCTTGTTAACCTCTGGCTGAACTGGTTGCCAAACGATCTTTTATTCGAGTATGGAAGCGTGTTAATGAAGGCGAGCAAATCGTTTCAAGTGAAGAACGCAAAGCAAATAGCGACGCTTTTGCCACCCGCTCAACGCTCGTTTGTCGAAGCGGGACGACAAATAAAAAATACCGCGCTTGACTCTATTCACGATACCGTGAACAGTGGCGACGTGAAAGCGCAATGGCCTCTCTTGAAGAAACGTCTCCAAAAAGCAACTGAGTCAGCCGGATTAAAATCCAAACTGGCGGAGTTCCTTGGAGTGAAGCTCGCCAGTGTATCGCAGTGGTTGAGCAATTCGGACAGTCAAAGAGAGCCGGGCGCAGAAACAACGCTCCAGTTGTTGAACTGGGTCGAGCAACAGGAGCGAAAGAAATAACCCACAAACAAAAATGCCCTGGCAGTGTTTAGACCACCGCCAGAGCTAGACCCGAATGAAAGAACCCGATGAAGAGAACAAACATCCGAGTCCACCGTAATGGTGGCAGTAAATCCACACCCTCACAAGTCCCCACGAATACAGACGCGGTCTCCGCGCCCAATGGGACGGAAGCCGAAATTCAAATTGGCAAAATCAAAGCGTTTAACTACGGCCTAGGATTTGGGTTCATCCAGATTTCCCGGGCTTTGGTAAAATCACCAAAGCGGAAAGCGAGCGAGCCTCTGCTCCTGTTCACCAAGGGTGACCTTAAGTATGATCCTTATCGCTTGAACGAGGGCGACCCCGTTTCGTTTGTAGTAACAGAAAAGCACGGGAAGTTGACTGCAACGAAAGTCCGCGTGCTAGAGAGTCAGGCCGAGAATTGTGATGCTGGGAATCCGGTCTCAGTGATGTTTCAAGTCCCTTACGGAACGATGATCGGCGGCTTCACGATGACAGATAAGCAGTGGGCGCGGTTGGACAGTATCGCCGCGAGTTGGGCAGAGGCGAAAGACGAACAACGGCCCGGTATGGCGGGGTTTATTGAAGATGCGATCCAGGAGAAAATCGAGCGCACGGAATCCACCACTGCGTCACCCGCAATCGATCAAGACGCAAAACCTGCGAGCCTGTTGTTTCTGACGGGCATGGATGACAACATGGAAGAAGTCGCTGGTTGGGATTACAGCGCGGCGGAGTTCGCTGAAATTCAACGTGTGGCAACTAATTCCAAGCAAACGCTGGCTGAGTTTTTACGTTCAGCGATTGATGCCCGGTTAAAGCGCGGCGAGTTAGTGGGCGATTTAGAGCAGGCCATTGACCAGACTCAAGCATTGCACGCATTGCTGGAGCATCAAGTTCTCAAGCCCGAGGAAGGCGAACACAATGAGGACATAAAGAATGGGATCGTGCTGTTGGGCATCGCCAGCTTTGACCGGTTGGACGCGGTGTTATTGCAGCTCGCAAACCCGGCATTGACGAAGGAATAGAAACCGAACACCAAACCGCGCCGATGGCTTGCATACACGTCGGCGCGGCGGCGTTCACAACCTCTTTTCTCCCATGCCCAGCAAATCATTTTCCCCTGGCGATGCCTTCACCGGCAGCTCGCTCTTTTACGATGGTGGCAGCGGCACTGCAGTCCTGCTGCAGCGCACTGGTGACAAGATGCGCGAGCGCGAGAAACACTTCGCCACACCGCAAGCCGCGCTCAAGTGGTGCATCGCCCGTCGGCACAACTTTGTGTTCGTGGCGGCGAACAGTGGAGCGGTGAGCAGGAATTGACGAAATCGTCCGAGCAACTTAATTTGACTCGGCCAGCAGGACCGCCGCCCGGCAGCAATGCCAGGTGTGCAATGTAAGGACTGCTGGCTCTTTTATTTCCGCCGTTGAAAGCAGGGGCAGCGATGATACAATGATGCTGCTGGCGGCAACCGGTCATGAGTCGTGCCCACCAAGCGGCAGTGATCGTGTAGAACGCGGGATTCGCACCCTGCTGACACCTGCCTTCTATCACCGGCCTGCGAGTGCAGGCCGGTTCTGTTTTTCAAAGCGGGTCTTGATACGTCAACAGCAACGTAAGGCTGCCCAAGCTCAAGGTGAGCAAACATTGGATCGTCTTTATTCCGGTATCGTGTGTGCGATCAAGATTAGCGAGCGTGCGAACATTTTGCCACACCACAGGCCGCGCTCAAGTGGTGCATTGCGCGTCGGCACAACTTTGTTTATGTGGCCGCTGGTAACGTTGGCTGCGTGAACAGGAATTGACTCGTCAATGGTCTATTTAACCGGTGGCAAATAGTCGTTCTTGGTTCAAAATTGCGAACGTAGCAATGGCGATAAGGCCAGCGATTAGAGAACAAATCGAAGCCCACGCCGCCCATTCGTAAATTTTTCCAGGGTGGTCGGAAACGTGCGCAACCTTGTTTTCCAACGCACGCGCTTCTGCTTCAAAATTCACTTGCTGACCAACTTGGTTCAACTGCTCTAATTTGTCTCCAAATTCCTTGGAAATCTGGTTCAAAGCTCGTGTTTGTTTTCGGAACGACAGATTTTGCCCCACCAGTGTCAGAAGCGTGGCGATTAGCCATCCGCGCCGATGGCGGATTCGTTTGCCAGGGCGAACAGCCCTGCGCGGCGAGTGGTGTCATTGGCGAGGGCGACTTGACGGGGTGTGAGGCCGCGCGTATTGTCACCTTGCTGGCGGCAACCACTCCGGCCCGGACACCAAGAGGGCCTAGTGCGTAGGATGCGAACTGCAATGTCTTTCGTGTTCATCTGTCTTCTAAATCCCGGTCTCGCGACCGGGATTGTTTTTTTAGGGTTCATAGCTGGTAACGACATACGCAGTGCGATTGTTCTTCCGTCCGATCACGGCCAGAGTTTTTCCGTGTGTGACGTTTTTCTTATTCTCATCCGTGTCGTGAGGCGCGATGCGGCCCTTCGCCAACACTTCGGGAAGTTGCCTGGCGGCTTTCTCACCGTGCTTGGCCGCGACGTGGCTGATGCCATATGGACGCGGCAATCAGTCCCCACGAAAGGGCTACAAGCCATCTGTGCTGCGAATGGGTCGTCAGGTAATTTTTGGCGAAAGTCAACAGCAGCGTCAGGCTGCCGGCACTCAATGTGAGCAAGCACTGTATCGTCTTTATTCCGGTGTCATGCGCGCGGTCGAGGTTAGCGAGCCTATACTTTGTCAGCACTTCAATCGGGTGTTTCATGGCGCGAGGCTACCCGGCTCACATATCCGCCACAATCGGTTTCCGGTCGTTCAGCAGTAGAGGCGTTGTCAGTGGTCTGGCGTCGGGACTTGAACCCGAATGGAACTCTTCCTAAGAGGGAAGCGCTTTATCCACTTAAGCTACGCCAGTGTCACAATCCAAATTTTAACTACTCGCCGGGAAGTTACCGGAGTGGTTTTTAGTTTGTGACCGGCAGGAGTTGAACCTGCAACCTTCACCGCGCTTTCGCTCGAACGGTGCTGCACGATCCATTCGTGCTGCGGTCACATGCGCTCGCAGAACAGCGTTTGCACCCAGCGTCAAGGACGTTTTGCGATTACACCAACTAGATACCATCTGAATTTCCAGATTCGGGGGACGCAAACTCCTTTTCCGCATTGAGCCTGCAGGCAGGTTGCAGGGTCACTACCGGTAGTAATTTGATTAGCTCTTCTAACCCGACTTCCTCGCGGTCGCGAAGTGTATAAATGGCGACACTTCCTCAAAACTGGTGAACTGGGATTGGTGTCAGGCTTGAAATTGGTGAACTCGCCTCCAAAAACTGGTGAAGTGGGATTTTTTAGCAATCGAATCAAACCTCGCGCAACCCACTGTTATCAAAGACTTCCGAGCTGTTCCGACCTGATCCACCCTCTTCCGGGATATTGGTGAACTGGGATTGGTGCCAACAATCGAACCGCGTGAACAAGGTCACTATTGACTCCGCAACATTTAGCGTGCTACAAAAGCGTTACCACTATTAGATGTGGTTTCTGGTTTCCTATCCTCTCAAAAATTATGCGCTGCCCCAAATGCGGCTGTCAGGATGACAAGGTTGTTGATTCACGCGCTTCACGCGAAGGCGCGACGATTCGTCGTCGCCGGGAATGTACCGCGTGCGAGCATCGTTTTACCACCTACGAGGAGATCGAAAAGCTGGGGCTCGTCATCGTCAAGCGCGATGGGCGACGCGAGGACTTCTCTAAAGACAAGCTCCTCTCCGGCATCCGGAAGGCATGCCAGAAGCGCCCCATCACTCCCAAGGTCATTGAAGACCTCGCCGAACGGATCGCTGAAACCGTGAACAACAAGTTCGAGGGCGAAGTGCCTGCGGAGTTCATCGGCAAACAAGTCATGGACGGCCTGCGAGAGATCGACGAAGTGGCGTATGTCCGTTTCGCAAGCGTCTATCGCCGTTTTCAGGAAGCCACAGACTTCGTGCAAGAAGTGAAAAAAATGGAGGCACAACAGTGATCCTGCTCGCGGATAATTTCATGTTCTTCAAATTGCCCTCCGGCGAATCTGTCCCCTTCTCTGCCGAAATGATCTCGGTGGAACTCTCGGATGGCGCAGGTCATCCGTTCGATCAGGATTTCGTCCATCACGCGGCGGCGTCTGTGTTCCACTATTTCAAAAATGATCTCGGTCGCAAAACCGTCTCCGTGGCGGAGTTCGCCTCCGCATTTGAATCCGTCCTGAACGGACTCGGATTGAAACTGGATTCGGGGCGACTGACTCAAACGACCGATGACGCGGCGAATAAAGACCTTCAATTACTGGCGTTTCATGCGGATGCGTGTGAACTGGCATTTTTTCCACGCCTGCGCGCAGCAGCGCACTCTCAATTCCAGATGACGCCCCGCCTCGTGCGCTTCCACGGCTTACGCGGCGCAGTGAAGCGATTGGTCGGCGCAGAGCGCTGGAGTCCGCGCTGCGACACCATGCGCGACCAGATCGTGGAATTTCTCCGGCGCACGTTGCGCCACGAGACTGCGGGAGATTCTTGCGCCCTACTGGTGGAATGATTCAAATGGATGGACATCCGCCCTCACCCCGGCCCTCTCCCCTAGGAGAGGGAGAGCGTTTAGCCGTCACTGATTCATCGAGCAGTTGTGTGTTAAATCCGATCGCTGGCAATTCATCCAGACGCGGAAACAATTTCCCTCCGTCTCCTCGGGGGAGAGGGACGGGGAGGGGGCGAGCGTTTCACAAAATAAAACTTCTCCATGAGCAAAACCCTTTTTGAAAAAATCATCGCGCGCGAAATCCCATCCCAGATCGTATATGAAGACGACCTCGTGTTCGCGTTCAAGGACGTCACACCGCAAGCCCCCACGCACGTCTTGATCGTCTCCAAGAAACCCATCGCGCGCATCGCCGAAGCGACCGCCGCCGACCATCAGACTCTCGGCCATCTGTTGCTCAAGGCCGCCGAAGTCGCTGACAAAATCGGACTGAAGAAGACCGGCTACCGGCTCGTCATCAACAATGGTTCAGACGGAGGCGAAACCGTGCCGCACCTGCATTGCCACATCCTCGGCGGTCGCAAGATGACCTGGCCACCGGGTTGAAACACAAATCTATGCGGAAGATTTTTAACGCAAAGACGCAAAGTTGCGAAGCCGCAAAGGAAACAAATACAATTTCGATCCAGCATGGCTGCGCTGTTTGGTGTGTGTCGGAAGCAAACCATCTTGTTAAGTTTTTCCGTCCCAGCTTTGCTTCTTTGCTTCTTTGCGTTGAATTCCGATCACATTGTTCCGGCTTAACTTTCGCATGAAACTCATTTCTTGGAACGTCAACGGCCTGCGTGCCGTGCTGAAGAAAAACTTTCTGGATTTTCTCGCCACAGAACAGCCGGACGTGCTTTGCCTTCAGGAAACCAAATGCACGCCCGATCAAGTGGAACAACTCTGGCCAGCGAGTTACACCACGTTCTGGAACTGCGCTGAGAAGAAAGGCTACTCCGGCACGGCCATCTTCACGAAGGAACGTCCGCTCAAAGTCACGCCGCACATCGGCATCCATGAACACGACAACGAAGGCCGCGTGTTGACGGCTGAATATGCTGACTTCTTTCTTGTGAACGTCTATGTGCCCAACTCCAAGCGCGAACTCACGCGGCTCGCGTATCGTCAGCAGTGGGACAAGGACTTCCTCGCCTACCTCAAGAAGCTCGAAACGAAAAAGCCCGTCATCTGGTGTGGCGACCTGAACGTGGCGCACACGGAGATTGACCTCAGCAATCCGAAGGCGAACGCGAAGAATCACGGCTTCACCCCGGAAGAGCGCGCGGGATTTGATGCGGTTGTTAAGGCGGGATTCGTGGATACGTTCCGCGAGTTTGAAAAGAGCGGTGGCCATTACACCTGGTGGAGTCCGATGAGCAACGCCCGCGCGCGGAACATCGGCTGGCGGCTGGATTACTTCCTCATCTCCCAATCACTGCGTCCACAACTCAAACGCACCACCATCCTCCCGCACGTCACGGGCAGTGATCATTGCCCGGTGGTGATCGAAATGAGATCGGCATGAGCCAGAAACCTCCACCGTTGCGGCAGAAATCTGTCGGCAGCTTGATCCCTACGCTTGGCCTGTTCTCCACCCTGATGCTGGTCGTCGGCGGCGTGATCGGTTCAGGGATTTTCCGGAAAACCGGCGTGATGGCCGAGCAACTTGGCTCGCCAGAGTTGATCCTGCTCGTTTGGATACTTGCGGGGGTCATCACACTGTTTGGCGCGCTCACCAATGCTGAGATCGCCAGCGTCATTCCCGAAACTGGCGGGCAATACGTCTATTTCCAGCGCATGTACGGGCCGTTCTTCG